>MERI01000096.1 GCA_001772005.1 Betaproteobacteria bacterium RIFCSPLOWO2_12_FULL_62_58
CGCCATGGTCAACAGCGAGTCGATCCGGGAGCTTTGCACGAGCTGCCACGCCGACAAGCGCGGGCCCTTCATCTGGGAACACCCCCCGGTCGAAGAGAGCTGCCTGAACTGCCACAACCCGCACGGCTCGAACCATAACCGGCTCCTCGTTGAAAAAGCGCCGAACCTGTGCCAGGACTGCCACGACGCTTCCCGCCATCCCGGTACGATCTACGGCGCCAGTGGCGGGTTTAATCCGATTCCTATACCCCCGGCGACGGCCGCGGTCCCAAACACGCGGCTCATCGCACGCGGGTGTGTCAACTGCCATAACAACATCCACGGCAGCAATGCGCCGGCTGTGCGCGGCAAAATCTGGCACCGGTAGGAGGCGAAAAAATGAAACCCAAGCTGATATCGATCCTGATCGCGAATATTTTCTTGGCATCCCCGCTAGCCTTCGCCGCTGATGGGGGATTGACGTGGTCGGGTGAAGCGAGCCTCGGCCTGCGCGGCGTGGACGAAAAGGCGCGCGACGCCTCAAAGCTCAACGAATACCGTGATCTCGACTCAGGGCCGATCGGCATTCTCGACGTAAGGGGCCGGGGCGATCGGTACTACGTCGACGCCTTCGGCGAAAACTTCGGCCGCGACGATCAGTACCTCGATCTGCGGGGCGGCCAATACGGTGTGTTCAAGTACCGGCTCTACGACAACGAGCTGCGCCACAACTTCGGCTCCGGCGCCGGTGCAATCTCGCCGTATTCAGGCATCGGCACTCCGGTGCTGACCGCGACGTTTCCGAACACGAATACCAGCACGTGGAACGCTTTCGACAACTCGTACAAGCGCCGGGATATCGGCGGCATGTTCGAGTTCTCGGGCAACTCTCCGTTCTACATCCGGGCCGATGCGAACCAGGTCACGTTCAAGGGCGTCAGGGTCATTTCAAGCACACAGTCCAGCTTTAACGGAATTGTCGATCTGCCTTCTCCCGTCGATTACAAGACCCAGAATTTCACGCTGGAGGGCGGCTACCAGACCCACCAGGGCCACGTCACAGTTAGCTGGCTGCACAGCAAGTTTTCCAATGACAACGAGTTGCTGAGATGGACGAACGGTTTTTTCAACCTTTTCGACACCACTCCGCTACCGCCGAGCAACGAGCTCAACAGATTTGCTGTCAACGGCCATCTGGCACGGTTGCCGCTCAGTTCAACACTGTCCGGGCGTGTGACGTACAGCAAGCTGACCGATGAGGTCCCCGTGCTGCAGACCTTCCTGGCTAACGGCGTCTTCGCGGCGACCAATCCGAACAGCCCGGTGTTCAACGGCGAAGTCCTCTACAAGACGGCTTCGCTGTCATGGACCGCGCTGCCGGCGCGTCAAGTCGATACCCGCGTCTACTGGTACTACTCGCGCAAGGACAACAACTCGACTCAAATGGAATTCACACCGGCGGTCGGCTCGGGGCTATTGCTCGGCACGACCAACGCGCAGGCTAACTGCGCAAACGTCGCGGGAGCCAATGTCTGCAAGCCGGAACTCTTTAACTACAGGAAGAACAATCTTGGCGTCGAAGCGGGCTACCGCATCAATCGGCAGAACAAGGTCTCGGCCGGGTTCGACTATCTCGATGCCGAACGCGAGCGGATCGACTTTACCGAGAACAAGGACCGGAAGTACACCGCCGAGTGGAAGAACAGCTCGCTCGACTCCCTCACCGGCCGTATTAAGTACCAGTACCTTGAGCGGCGGTCCACGTTCCACCGCAGTGATCCCAGCAATCCCATCGACGCGTTTGTCCGTCGCTACGATCTCGCAAACGTGGACCAGAATCTGGTCAAACTGGTCGTCGATGTTTCCCCGCCGGTCCGGTTCCTCGACCTCGGGTTCGAGGCCATTTACAAGAAGAACGACTACAAGGACACGATTCTGGGCAGAACCGAAGACGAGCGCCAGGAATATTATGCGAGCGTGTCGTATGGCGACCCGAAAGCCTTCCGGGTCCTGCTCTTCGGTGATATAGAATTTCTCAAGATCGATTCGAGACACCGCGTCGGCACCGGCGACCCCGATCCAAGCGCGCCGCCGTCAGGCGCTCCGTTCAGCACCACTTATAACTGGGCGGCGAAGAACAAGGACAAGAGCTGGCAAGTGGGTCTGGGCGCGGACTGGCTGCCGATGGAGAGGCTGAAGCTCGCCGGGTCGCTCATTTATGCGCGGACGGAGGGCACTGTCGATTTCGCGGCACTCCCCAGCGGTGGCATTAACCCGGTAGTATCTCCGATCACGCTGCTCCCGATCGGGAACTTCGACAATACGCGCCGGACCGCGCTCAACCTGAAAGGCACCTACCGGTACGACCGGCACTGGGACTTCACTGGCGGCTATGCCTATGAGCGGTATCGTTTCAGCGATATCGGCTATGACGGGTTCACTTACGTCGTCCCCAATGCTGTCGTGCCTAACCCGGCCGCGAATTCGTACCTGAGCGGGCAAAGCGCGTTCCAGAACTACACTGCGAACATCTTCTACGTGCTAGCAACGTATAAGTTCTAGCTCCTGGCCAGGCCCGACATTGCATGCGTAAGGCCGGGCTAGAAGACGCGCTGGCTCGCGGGCGCAGCCGGTCCGGCGCCTTCCCGGAATATGGAAAGGCGCTTTTTTGAGGGGTTAGGGGAGTCAACCGGGCCGCGCGGTGATGCGTTACCGAGCAGGGATTAAATTGCATAAAAAGGAGAAGGTATGAAGGCAATGCTGGTGGTCTTGGCTGCCGCAGGTGCGTTGGTGGCGGGTTTGGGATATGCCCAATCAGGGGCGGACGTGGTGAAAGCCAAGGGATGTCTTAATTGCCACGAAGTGGATAAGAAAAAGGTAGGCCCCGCGTATAAAGACGTGGCTGCCAAGTATAAGGATGACAAGGGCGCTGCGGGCAAGCTGGTCGCGAAGCTTAAGGAAGGCAAGACCCACCCCCCGGTCACGGCTTCCGACGCTGAGCTCAAGGCGGCGGTCGGGTACGTGCTATCCACGAAGTAATGCACATTGCTCTCAAAAAAGCTGGCTACGGGCGGCTTTTTTGTGACGGTCTGTTCGCAAGAAAGGGAGATCGCATGAGAGCAATACTGTTGGTTCTGGCGGCTGCGGCAGTCTTGGCGGCAGGTGTGGTTTATGCCCAGTCGGGGGCGGATGTCGTGAAGGCCAAGGGCTGTCTCAACTGTCACAAGATGGACAAGAAGAAGGTGGGCTCGGCATTCAAGGATATTGCCGCAAAGTACAAGGGCGATAAAGACGCGGAAGGCAAGCTGGTCGAGAAGCTCAAGGAAGGCAAGGGCCACGCCAAGGCCGCTGCTTCCGATGCCGAGATCAAGGCGGCTGTCCAGTACGTGCTATCCGCGAAGTAACTCGCATTTCTGCCCAAAAAAGCTGGCTGCGGCCGGCTTTTTTGTTTCCAAATTCCCCTAATCGCTGCCGGACATCCGAGTTTTCCTTGATTTGAATCATGTATCAGTCCGGGGCCCGGAATATCCTTTGATATACGTCAACATTCGCGGCGGCGCAATGCCCTATATTCCCTGGCAGGCTGGTCGCCGCAATGATGCTTGTGCGCCACGGTGTGCCGGTGCGTCGGGATACGCGCAGTCCATCAACTGAAACCTGATGAAGAGGGGGCGAAAAATGCAGATGCAACGTTCGATCATCATGGCGATAGTCGCGGCGGTGATCGCGCTGCCTTTGATGTTCTCGACTGCGGCGGCTGAGCAGCCCAAGCCGAAAACGAAGCCGAAGCCGCCGGTGAGCGATGCCGAGATCCGCTACCAGGCGGGCGGCTCACCGCTGGGTGGCGTCGATATGCACCAGGACATTAACCCGAAAGCGCCGCCGATGGCCAAGGCCGAGTTCGACCGCGCGCGCCAGATCTACTTCGAGCGCTGCGCCGGCTGCCATGGGGTGCTGCGCAAGGGCGCGACCGGCAAGCCGCTGACGCCCGATATCACGTTGGCGAAGGGCACGGAATATCTCAAGGTGTTCATCGCCTACGGCTCGCCCGCCGGCATGCCTAACTGGCAGACCTCGGGCGAAATGACGGACAAGGAAGTCGACCTGATGGCCCGCTACATCCAGCAAACGCCGCCGACGCCGCCTGAGTTCGGGCTTCCTGAAATGAAGGCGACCTGGAAGGTGATGGTGTCTGCCGATAAGCGGCCGAAGAAGAAAATGAACCCGTACAACACCGACAATATCTTCTCCGTCACGCTGCGCGATACCGGGGAGGTCGCACTCATCGATGGCGACACCAAGAAGATCATCAACATCGTCAAGACGGGCTACGCCGTGCATATCTCACGGCTGTCGGCCTCGGGGCGCTATCTCTACGTGATCGGGCGCGACGCCAAGGTCAACATGATCGATCTGTGGCTGGAAAAACCCGACAACGTCGCCGAGGTCAGGATCGGTCTCGAGGCGCGCTCGGTTGACACGTCCAAGGCCAAGGGCTACGAGGACAAGCTCGCGATCGCCGGCGCCTACTGGCCGCCGCAGTACGTGATCATGAAGGGCGACACGCTCGAGCCGCTGAAAATCTTCTCGACTCGCGGCATGACGGTGGACACGCAGGAGTACCACCCCGAGCCGCGCGTGGCTGCCATCGTCGCCGAGCACCTGCGCCCGCATTTCGTGGTGAACGTCAAGGAGACCGGAAAGATTCTGATGGTCAACTATAAAGATCTTAACGCGATCAAGGTCACCGAAATCGGCGCGGCACGCTTCCTTCACGACGGCGGTTGGGATGCAACCAAACGCTTCTTCCTGGTGGCGGCCAACCAGTCGAACAAGATCGCGGTATTGGATACGGTGGAGGACAAGCTGGCTGCGCTCATCGACGTGGGCAAGATTCCCCACCCCGGCCGCGGTGCGAACTTCGTGCATTCCAAGTTCGGCCCGGTGTGGGCGACGGGACATCTCGGCGACGAAACGATCGCGCTGATCGGCACCGACCCCGCTAAGCACAAGCAGTCTGCGTGGAAGGTAGTGCAGACGCTGAAGGGCCAGGGCGGCGGATCGCTTTTCATCAAGACCCATCCCAAATCCAAGAATCTCTGGGTGGATACCCCGCTGAACCCGGACGCGAAAATCAGCCAGTCGGTGGCCGTGTACGACATCGGCAATCTCGACAAGGCGCCGGAAATTCTGCCGATCGCCGAATGGGCCAAGGTGGGCGAAGGCGCGAAGCGGGTCGTGCATCCCGAGTACAACAAGGCCGGAGACGAAGTATGGTTCTCGGTGTGGAGCGCCAAGAACCAGGAGTCGGCGATCGTCATCGTCGATGACAAGACGCGCAAGCTCAAGGCTGTGATCAAGGACCCGAAGCTGATTACGCCGACCGGTAAGTTCAATGTTTACAACACCACGCACGACATCTACTGAACGGAGGGCATTCATGAAGAGATATCTGATCACGTTGTTGGGCAGCATCGGGGTGACGCTCGCGACGCTCAACCCGGTCGCCGCGGCCGACGCTGCAAAAGCCGAAGCGCTGCTCAAGAAGTACAACTGCACCCAGTGCCACGGCATCGACAAGAAGATCCTCGGCCCGGCCTACAAGGATGTCGCCAAGAAATACAAAGGCCAGAAGGATGGGGCGGCGCTGCTCGCGAAAAATGTGAAGGCGGGAAGCAAGGGCGTATGGGGTCAGGTGCCGATGCCGCCCAACGACAAGGTGAGCGACGCCGAGATCAAGGAGATGGTTGCGTACATCCTGGCGTTGTAAGGGCGTGGAGCAGTTCGTCATGGTCCGGCGGCGTTCAGCGCAGCACATCGTGGCGACGGAGCGCGGTCTGCTGCCGCATCCGGTGAAGCTCGGACTGCTGGTGGTATCCATGGCGGTGCTCACGCTGATGGTTACATTGGCGCCCGCCGCTGACGGACCGGGTACGGCGGCCGCGCCGCACCCGCAGCGTCAGCTCGAACTCATCCGGTTTGTGCGTCACGACTGCGGTTCGTGTCATGGATTGACGCTCGCGGGCGGCCTGGGTCCGGCGCTCTCCGCGCAGGCACTTCAGCACAAGCCCGCCCGTTATCTCAAGACCGTCATACTCGACGGCCGCCACGGCACGGCGATGCCGGCATGGTCCCCGCTCCTGTCCGAGGTGGAAGCAGCCTGGATTGCGGAACGGCTGCTCGCCGGGTTCCCCGATGCGCGCTGACATCACCGCGTTGCTTGCATGCGCGGTTTTCATCGCCGGCTGCGCGACACCACCGGTGCGCGGCACCGGCGATCTCGGACTGGTGGTCGAGCGCGCGGCGGGGCGCGTGCAACTGGTCGACACCACGCGGCGCGCGACGATCGGAGCCGTCGCCGGCTTGGGTGATTTGTCGCACGCCTCGGTCGTTTATTCACGCGACGGCCGTTACGGCTACGTGTTCGGACGCGACGGAGGGCTGACCAAGGTCGACCTGCTGCGCGGGCGCATCGACAGGCGGGTGATGCAGGCGGGCAACAGCGTCGGCGGCGCGATCTCGCAGGACGGCACGCTGGTGGCGGTCGCCAACTACGTTCCCGGCGGCGTCAAAGTGTTCGCGGCCGACACGCTCGAGCTGGTGGCGGACATTCCGGCCGTGTATGGCGACGGGCAACGCGCCAAAGTGGTGGGGCTGGAAGACGCGCCGGGCAATCGGTTCGTGTTCAGCCTGTTCGAGGCGGGAGAAATCTGGCTCGCCGACCTGAGCCGGCCGGCTCATCCCGTGATCGGAAAATTTCGCGACATCGGGCGCGAGCCGTATGACGCGCTGGTGACGCCGGACGGGCGTTACTACCTTGCGGGGTTGTTCGGCGAAGACGGTCTGGCGCTGCTTGACTTGTGGAACCCGGAGCGCGGCGTCAAGCGGGTACTACCCGGCTACGGAAAAGGGGAGCAGAAGCTGCCGGTGTACAAGATGCCGCACCTGGAAGGCTGGGCGATTGCGGGCCGCTACGCATTCGTGCCGGCCGTCGGGCGTCACGAAGTGCTGGTGGTGGACACCGATAACTGGCGGGAGGCGGGCCGCATCGCGGTCGCCGGCCAGCCGGTGTTCGTCATGGCGCGGCCCGACGGCCGGCAGGTGTGGGTCAATTTCGCTCTGCCGCACAACGGCGTCGTCCAGGTGATCGATACGGAGTCGCGGCGCATCGTGCAAACTCTCCAGCCGGGCAAAGCGGTGCTGCACATGGAATTCACGCCGCGCGGGGAGGCGGTGTGGATATCAGCGCGCGACGATGACCGCGTGGTGGTCTACGATACGGCGAGCTTCAATCGTGTGGCGGAGCTCGCGGTGGACAAGCCGAGCGGCATTTTCTTCTCGGCGCGCGCGTTTCGCACCGGGTTCTGACATGCGCGAAGAAAAATTCCGGCTGCTCGACGAGTTCCAGCGCGATTTTCCGCTGTGTCCCCGTCCCTACGCGGAGATCGGCGAGCGGCTGGGGCTGCCTGAGGCCGAGGTGATCGTGACCCTGCGGCAGTGTCAGGCGCGTGGCACGGTGAGCCGTGTCGGTGCGACTATCGTTCCGGGGCGTGTTGGCGCCGCGACGCTCGCCACGATGGCTGTCCCTGATGAACGCCTGGAAGCTGTGGCGGAGCTGGTGAACGGCTACTCCGAGGTCAACCATAACTACGAGCGCGAGCACGAGCTCAACCTGTGGTTTGTCGTCACTGCGTCACGCGAGGCCCGTGTGCAGGCCGTGGTGCGCGAGGTCGAGCGCCGCGCACGCTGCGGCAGAGTCCTGGCGCTGCCGATGGTTGAGGCGTACTACGTCGATCTCGGATTCAGCCTCAACGCGGGCGACGCCGTGGGCAGGCGCGCGGCAGGTTCCGCGCTTTCGCCGATTTCTCCGGCGCGATACCCGCTGGCAGCCCCGGAGCGGGCCCTGCTCTCGGCAGTCCAGGGGGGCGTGCCGCTCGCTGCGCGGCCGTATGCCGAGATCGGCCTGCGCAGCGGAATGAGCGAGGACGAGGTGATTGCGGGGCTTGGGTGCTTGTTGCGCGAGCGCGTGATCGGCCGGCTCGGCGTCATCGTGCGGCACCGCGGGCTCGGTTACAACGCCAACGCGATGGTGGTATGGGACGTGCCCAATGTCGACGTGCGCGCGGTTGGCTCCAGCGTTGCACGGGCGGATTTCGTGACGCTGTGTTACCGGCGGCTGCGCGATCTGCCGCACTGGCCATACAACCTCTACTGCATGATACACGGCACAAGCCGGGACGCGGTTGAGGCGCGCATCGGCGAGCTCACGGAACGCTGCGGGCTTGAACCCTATCCCCGCGCGGTGCTGTTCAGCCGCCGTTGCTTCAGGCAGCGCGGGGCGCGCTATGTGGAGGAGGCGAGCGATGGACGATATCGACCGGAACATCGTGAATCTGTTGCAGGGCGGGTTTCCCATTTCTGAGCTTCCGTACCGGCAGGCCGCGGAGTCGCTCGGCCTCACGGAAGATCAGTTGATCGAACGCATCGGGCGCATGCTGGACGAAGGCGCGCTCACGCGCTTCGGCCCGCTCTACCACGCCGAGCGGCTGGGCGGTGCCTACGCGCTCGCCGCAATGAAGGTGCCGGCGCAGGACGTCGAGCGCGTCGCATTGGCCGTCAACCGCCTGCCGGAGGTCGCGCACAACTACGAGCGCGAGCACGCCTTCAACCTCTGGTTCGTGCTTGCCACCGAAACGCCACGGGGCATTGCCGGGGCCGCGCAACGCCTCGAGCGCGACACCGGTTACCCCGTTTATCTCATGCCCAAGCTTGACGAGTATTTCGTCGGGCTGCGGTTTGCGGTATGACCCGCCCATGAATGCCGTGGCCGAACCCGTCGCCCTGGACGCGACCGATCGCCGTATCGTGGTCGCGACGCAGGCCGGATTGCCGCTCGTGCCCAAGCCGTATCACGCGGTTGCGGAGCGGCTTGGCGTGCCGGCCGAGGAAGTGATGGCGCGCATGCGGCGCATGCTCGCTGCAGGCGTGATCCGCCGCATTGGCGTGGTGCCCAACCATTACCGCATCGGCTACCGCGCCAACGGGATGTCGGTGTGGAATGTTCCCGACGAGCGCGCGGACGAGCTGGGCGCGAAGATCGGCGCGGCTCCGTTCGTGAGCCATTGCTACCGGCGCCAGCGGCATCTGCCCGAGTGGCCGTACAATTTGTTCGCGATGGTGCACGGGCGAACGCGCAGCGAAGTGGAGGAAAGAGTGGCGCAACTCTCGGCGCTGATCGGCCCCGCCGCGCGCTCGAGTGATATCCTCTACAGCGTGCGCATCCTCAAGAAGACAGGGCTCAGGATTGAGGATCGAGGATTGAGGAACCACTTCAATGTTCAGGTTGAGACGTAGGTCGGGGTACGCGCGGCGTTCCCCGGCATCCACCCTTCGACAAAGCTCAGGACGGGCTTGGTGTCAGGTAGCCGCCGATGCGGCAACCTGGCCTACACCTCTGAACGCTGAACGCTGAACACTCAACACTAAACTGAACGCTCGATAGTGAGGCCGTCATGTTCCGCCTTTCGCAATTCATGCAAGAGTTGAAGCACCCGGTGCCGGTGGGCGAGCGCGCCACCCCTCGCGGGCCGGTGGTGATCTGGAACCTCGTTCGCCGCTGCAATCTCGCGTGCCGGCACTGCTATTCGATTTCCGCCGACACGGATTTCCCGGGGGAGCTGACCACCGCGGAGGTGTTCGCGGTGATGGACGATCTCAAGCGATTCGGCGTGCCGGTGCTGATCCTTTCCGGGGGCGAGCCGCTGCTGCGTCCCGATCTCTACGCCGTCGCCGACCGCGCCAAGAGCAGGGGCTTCTACGTCGGCCTGTCGACCAACGGCACCCTGATCGACGAGTCCAACATCGGCCGCATCGCGGCGGTGGGATTCGACTATCTCGGCGTGAGCCTCGACGGCATCGAGGACACGCACGATCGTTTCCGCCGCCTGCCGGGCGCCTATCGACGGTCGCTGCGCGCGCTTTGCCTCGCGCGCGACGCGGGCATCAAGGTCGGAGTGCGCTTCACGCTTACCCAGGATAATCAGCACGACCTGCCGGGTCTGCTCGAATTGATCGAGCGCGAGCGGATCGACAAGTTCTACCTGTCACATCTTAACTATGCGGGCCGCGGCAACGTGAACCGCAAGACTGACGTCTACCACGGAACCACCCGGCGCGCGATGGACCTGCTGTTCGACACCTGCTGGAGCTGCGTCGAACGCGGAGTCGAGAAGGAATTCGTCACCGGCAATAACGATGCCGACGGGGTTTACCTGCTGTTCTGGCTGCGCCGGCATTTCCCGCACCTGGAGGGCCACATGCGCGCGCGGCTCGCGCAGTGGGGCGGCAATGCGTCGGGCGTCAACGTGGCGAACATCGACAACCTCGGCAACGTCCATCCGGACACGATGTGGTGGCACTACAGCCTTGGCAACGTTCGTGAGCGGCCATTCTCCCAAATCTGGAGCGATACCTCCGATCCGCTGATAGCGGGGCTCAAGGCGCAGCCGCGCCGGGTCAAGGGGCGGTGCGCGGCGTGCGCGTATTTCGACGTCTGCGGCGGCAACACGCGGGTGCGGGCGCAGCAGTTGACGGGTGATCCGTGGCAAGAGGATCCGGCCTGCTATCTCACCGACGAGGAGATCGGCGCGGACGGCGCGCAGCCGCGGCTCACGGTTACGCCATACACCCGGCAACGCATGAGGCGCGAGGCGTGAGGAGTGAGGAGCGAGGTGACACGAGAGGCGAGAGGCGAAAGGCGCAAGGCGTGTCGGGCGGTCGCGGTCGGTAGAGCAGAGACAGTACAGAGCCAAGCGGCTTCGCGTGTTCGCTACAGGCGCGATCGTTTTACTCCTCTCTCCTCTCTCCTCTCTCCTCTCTTGCTTCTCGCGGCGGTGATGCTGTCGCTCGCGCCGCCGGCTGCCGGACAAACCGCCGCCGCGTACGCTCAGCATTGCGCAAACTGCCACGGCGCCGACCGGCTCGGCGGAAGCGGGCCGGCGCTGCTGCCTGAAAACCTGGAGCGCCTGCGCCGGCCCGAGGCGCTCAAGGTGATCGCGGCCGGACGCACGGCAACCCAAATGCCGGGATTCGGCGACAAGTTGAGAGCGGACGAGATCGAGGCGCTCGCCAGCCACATATACACTCCCTTGGCGCAGGCGCCGCAGTGGGGCGAGCGCGAGATCAGGGCCTCGCGTGTCGAGCACCACAAGCCCGGCAGCCTGCCCGACAAACCCGCATTCAAGGCCGATCCGCTCAATCTGTTCGTCGTGGTGGAGGGCGGCGATCATCATGTCACCATCCTCGACGGCGACCGTTTCGAGCCGCTGCACCGCTTCGCTTCGCGTTATGCGCTGCACGGCGGGCCCAAGTTCACGCCCGAGGGGCGCTATGTGTTCTTTGCCTCGCGCGACGGCTGGGTGTCGAAGTTCGACCTCTATAACCTGAAAACCGTCGCCGAAATCCGCGCCGGCATCAACACCCGCAATCTCGCCGTATCGGGCGACGGCAAGTTCGTGATGGTCGCGAACTACCTGCCGCACACGCTGGTGCTGCTCGATGCCGATCTCAACCTGATGAAGATACTCGAGGCGCGCGACAGCGAAGGCAGGAAGACCTCGCGCGTCTCGGCCGTTTACGACGCCGCGCCGCGCAGGAGCTTCGTCGCCGCGCTCAAGGACATCCCCGAGGTGTGGGAAATCAGCTACGATGAGCATGCCGAGCCGATCCCGGTCGGGCTCATCCACGACTTCCGCCTCAAGGAAGGGGCGTTCCTACCCGGCCGCTTCAATCCGCGCCGCAGCGTGCTCACGGAATACCTCGACGACTTCTTCTTCACGCCCAGTTACAACGAGCTGATGGCTACCTCGCGCGATGGCGGCAAAGGGCAGGTGGTGCACCTCGACGTCCGGCGCAAGATCGCCACGATTGAGGTTCCGGGCATGCCGCATCTCGCCTCCGGCATCACCTGGGACTACCAGGGCCGCACCGTGATGGCCACGCCCAACCTGAGAGAGGGCGTGGTCACCGTGGTCGACGTCAAGAGCTGGCAGACGGTGAAGCACATCAAAACGCTCGGCCCCGGGTTCTTCATGCGCAGTCACGAGAAGACGCGCTATGCCTGGGTGGACGCCATGATGAGTCCGCACCGGGACACGCTGCAGGTGATCGACAAGCAGAAGCTGGAAGTCGTCGCCAGCGTCACACCCGAGCCGGGCAAGACGCTCGCCCACATCGAGTTTACGCGCGACGGCCGTTACGCACTGGCCAGCCTGTGGGAAAATGATGGCGCGCTCATCGTGTTCGACGCCGAGACGCTCAAGGAAGTGAAGCGCATTCCGATGCGGCGCCCGGTGGGCAAGTACAATGTCTACAATAAGATCACCCGCTCGGAAGGCACCAGCCATTAGGATTTTGTCGCACTTTGTCTCGACAAAATCCTTACGCAAGACCCAACCTAGCAGCCTGTCGGACTTGGTGGTCCAACAGGCTGCTAAAAGCAAAACCGCCTGAGAATTTGGGATGAAGCCGAAACAAATGATGCGTCTTTCTCGGTACTGGGAGATGGAAACGCTATCCAAGACACGTCTCTACACTCCTTTTTCTCTTTCTTGTTGCGGGCGGTTTTGCATTAGGAGTTTGTCGGAGCAACGTCCGATAAACTCCTAGGCAAACGGCAAGAAAAACAGAAAAGAGAGCGTTTTGATCCGGCTTCTTTCAGGCGTCCGGGCGGGTTTTCTGCTGCCAAGCTGTCGCAATCCCGGGTCGCACGGGCGGCTCGCATGATGTCGGACGGCGACCGTTACGAGAAGGCGATCGCGGCGTTCGACGCGATCAACGCGGGCGACCCCAACCTCGAATCCGACGGCGCCGTGCGGGAAGCGAAGGAACTGCTGTATGCGCAGCGCATGACCGCGATGTTGCAGCGGTTTGCGCCGCAGGCATCCGAAGCGGTGCGGCTCGCGGTGCGGTGCCAGCACATCAGGCGCTGGGACATCCCGCGCGCGAGCTATCCGCGGACGGCGGCCGGATACAAGCAATGGCGTATGCGCCTCCTCAGCTACCACGCCGAGGTCGCGGCGGCCATTCTGCAGGAAATCGGCTACGGCGAGGATACGATCGGTCGCGTGGCGTCGCTTCTCAGGAAGGAAGGCCTCAAGCGTAATCCGGAAGCGCAACTGCTTGAGGATATTGCCGCGCTGGTATTTCTCGAGCACTATCTTGCGGCCTTTGTCGGGCAGCATCCCGAATACGACCAGGCAAAGTTCGCCGATATCTTGCGAAAGACCGCACGAAAAATGTCGCCGCAGGGACGCGAGGCGGTGCCGGATTTGATCAAGCTCCCGGAAAACCTCGCGCCGTTGGTGCTGAAGGTCATGAGCTAGCGTGGCGACGATCACCCTTCGTAGGTGCGCAGACCTTCCAGGTTGAGGATGGTCACGCTGCGCCCGTCCACCTGTATCAGCCCCACGTCGCTGAGATCGTGCAAGATGCGCGAGAAGTGCTCCGGCGTCAGGTTGAGGCGCGAAGCGATGATGCCTTTGCTGGTGGGCAGCGTGACCTTGATGCTCTCGCCACTGGCGCCGGATTCAGGCTCGTAGCGCAGCAGGTAGCCGATCACGCGCTGCGCGCCTGACAGCAGCGAATACGATTCGAGATCGGCGATCAGGCCGTGCAGGCGCCGGCTCAGCCCGCCGATGATCCTGCGCGCGAACTTCGGGTCGCGTTCGATTTCTTCGAATACCACCGCTTTCGCGATATGCAGCAGCATCGTGTCGGCGAGCGCCTGGGCGTACACCGGGTATGGTTTTTCCATGAACAGGACCGCTTCGCCGAAGCTCTGCCCCGTCCCCATCAACTCGACCACCTTCTCTGCGCCGCTGTGGGATGTGAACGCGAGCTTGATCTGCCCGTATATCACCACGTGGAAGCCTTCGCAGGGATCGCCTTTCCGAAACAGGATCTCGCCGCGCGCGATACGCACTTCCTGCGTTCCCGCCGCGATGCGGTCGACCTCGTCCGGGTTGACTTCCTTGAACAGCGGAAGGTTCGCGAGAAACGACTGAACTTTGATCGGCGTGCTCGGCACGACGCATCCCGGGTCTCCGGGCTCCCCTTGGTATCGAACGCGCCCATTATCTCATCAATGCACACCCCGCGAGTACAGGGGTTCCCGCAGCGACCCCGTGCGGCAGGGTAATGCCGGCCGGGCGGGCCCTACGATGCGAAGGGAAAATTGATCCGGAGCGCTTTTAATACGCGCGCGGGGGAGGGCGGCGGGCGCGCGAGGATGCTCGTGTCAAGCGCATCGAAAACGTTCTTCAGCAGCAATCCGACTTCGGTGTCGCCTTCCATGACGAGGCGGCGGCTGAAGAACAGGGTGTCGGCGTCGTCCTGACGCAGCGCGAGCGACACGAATACGCCGGCATCGGCGGTGATGGTCACGTCGGGTTGGGCGTCGGCGCACGCGGCCACGCCTTCCCCACGCACGCAAAACAGCAGGCGCAGCCCGGCATCGCGCACGCGTATGCATACGACCTTGCCTGACGCCTGAGGCAGGTTCGTACCGTTCAGGACGTGGCCCAGCCACAGGTTGAGCGCGACGGCGAGCGCCGCCGCGGGAGGATACTGCGGCAGCCTTGAAAGCACGGCCCGCAACGGCCCGGGGATAGCCGGCAGTTCCACTGGCTTCACTCGCCGGTTGCCCAGCCGCGGCGCGCCGCGGCCGTGGGAATCAATGCCGCGACCCGCGCGAGCAGATCGCGGTCGAGCCGCGCTTCGGCCTGAAAAGTTCCGGCGTAGGCCGCGCTTTCCTGCTTCAACTCGTAGCAGTTGGCGCCGCTGATGTCCATCAGCACCGCCGACATGCCGGCCTCCGCGAAAGCGCGGTAGCGCTTCACGAAGAAATCGGAGCAGCACATGCCGATATACGCGGCGACGCCGCCCGCCTTCATGGCGTGCAGCGTGGCGACCAGGTGCTCGTAGCTGGTGATGGTGGTGACTTGCATGTTGCGGCCGCGCGCCAGCCGGTAGGCGTCACCGACTTCGCATTTGCCGCATTCGGTGCAGCCATCGCGGTGCCGCCACTTGCACCAGGCGGGCTTGGTGCAATACGGGACGAGCATCACGCTCGCGCGGCGCAGCACCGCCTCGGCTCCGCCGACGCCATCGGCGCAGTACGGCATCAGCGCATTGGCTTCACGCGTGCTGAAGCGGTGGCGCTGCGTGAGGCGCTGCTTGTCGGCGAGCTGCTCGAGCAGCCGCACGATATCGGCGGCCTGGAAGCCGACGGTTTCGACGGTATGGCGCCGCGACCAGCGTCCGACGGCGTCGGTCGTCAGCACCACCGGGAGTTCGGCAAGGAGGTCCTGCAGACCGGTGAAACAGCTTGCCGGCGCGACATGCGCGTCGGCCGCGAATTCGACGCATGCAAAGCGTTCGCCGCCCGCGCTGAACCGGGCGCGGGCGCGCAGTGTGGCGGCGGGCGCGCGCACCAGCGCCTCCAAAAAATCGGCGCCGTCCTCGTCCCACCCGATGCGCGCGGCGATCCGCCGCTCGGCTTCCAGTTGGTTGAGCGTCACGCTTTCGCGCAGCGTGGCGGAACTTTCACGCCCGCATCGCACACCGAAACCGCAGGCGAGCGCGTTCGCAAGCGCCGATTTGACAGCACAGGGTTCCGGCACGCCGCCCAGGCAGGCTGCGAGAGTGGTGAGCCGCTCGCGCGCGGTAGCGAGCCCGTCCGCGGTAAGCTTCTCCGTGGGCACGCGCAGCGCTTCCAGCATGGCGCGCACATCGGCGTCGAGCAGCACGATGCCGTGCACGAGCAGCGCCGGCCCGTCGTGGGTGACGAACACCGAGGCGATCTTGCGTCCGTCCACTTCGACATCGTTGGGCGCCGTGGCGCGCGCTGCAATGCCGAGCGAGTGCATGGCCCGGGCGACGGCCTCGCTCGCTCGCTGCAGCTCGCGGGCGAGGGTCAGGTTGCGCCATCTTCGCGGGCTGCGCACGACGAGGCTGAAGCCGAGCTGGCCGGGGTCGAGGTAGAGGGCGCCGCCGCCACTGGCGCGTCGTACCACCTCGATGCCGTTGGCGCGGCAGTAATCGAGCCGCAGTTCGCGCGCCAGCGCCTGATGGCGCCCTACGCTGACCGCCGGGGTGTTGCGGTAGAAGCGCAGCGTTCCGTACGCCCGCCCGGCGCCGACGCGCTTGAGCAAATGGCGGTCGAGCGCCTGGTTGAGCAGCCCGCTGGCGAGGCCGGTGTCGATGACGTTGAGCGTGCGCAGGCGCATCATCCATAGCCTCAATCGGTGCGCTCCCGCAGCCGCTCGAGGCCCGGCCGGCCATGCCAGTAGCCGTTGCACAGCGCGCCCGCCGCGAGATGCTCAAGTCTCTCCACGGCGTGCGCCGCGCTGAGCGCGCCGCTCGCGCGCTGGTGGAACAGCGCGATGATTTCCGGCGTGTGGCGCGCTTGCGGACTGATGCGTACCACGTCCACGCCGAGCTGAGCGAGCGCATCAAGCTCGTCGATCAGGGTGTGGACCGCGGCGGACTGGGTCTGGATGCCGTTCAGCACCAGGAACGGCTGGCCCTCGCGGGTGCTGAGCGGAAGTCCGTCCGGGTGCTCGATGCAGCGGAACTCGCAATCGTCTTTCGGCAGGTTGTTGCGGCGCGCGGTGAAGCAGCGCGCCGAAAACGCGAGCGGCAGTCTGCCGAATGCGAACACTTCAGTGGCGGGCGCTTCGGGTTTGTCGCGCAGCATGTCGGCGAGCATCGCGCGCGGCATTTCCACGGGGCTCACCCAGCGACAGGCGCCAAGCTCGGCGAGCAGCGCAAGCGTGTGCGGATTGTAGACGTTCAAGTGCGGGCCGGCGACGAACTGCGTTTTCGCCGAGAGCAGGTGCACCGCCCCCATATCGTTTGCTTCGACGAGAAACCGCCCGTTGCCGGTGATGCGGCGCAGCGTCTTGAGGTCCGACTCGGATTCGATCAGCGCCTGGGTCGACAGCACCACTTCCTTGCCGGCGTCCGCCAGCTTCTGCGCGAGCTCGATCCAGTCGGGCAGGCGCAGCTCGTGGCGGCGCGAGCATACGACCTCGCCGAGATAGATGATGTCGACTGCGGTGCCGGCGATTTCCTCGTAGAACTCGATCACCGCCTGGCGCGGCCAGTAGTAGAGCAAAGGTCCCAGCGCGAGTTTCATGTCGGTTGTCCGGTGCCTCATTTCCAAGGGCGGTGATAGGCGCCGAGCGTGTGGCTTTGTCCTTCGGACATGCGGCGCAGCTCCGCGGTCCAGTGCGGCTGCACCGCATAGCCTGGGCCACCCGGCATGCACGCGTCGATGGCCTGGCGCCACACGCGGGTCACGGTGGCAACGTAGGCGGCGCTGCGCTGGCGGCCTTCGATCTTGATCGCGGCCACCCCGATGCGGGCGAGTTCCGGCAATAGCTCGAGGGCGTTGAGGCCCGCCGGCTCTTCGATCGCATAATAGGTGTCTTCCCCCGCCGTGTAGCGGCCCTTGCACAACGTGGGGTAAGCGGCGTTCTCGTTGACGCCGTACTTGTCGATCAGGACGCCGTTCAGCCGGGATTCGACGCCGTCCGCCTTCTGTTCCCAGCGTACCGCCCTGGCCGGCGAGCACACGCCCGCCATGTTGGGGGACTCCCCGGTGACGTAGGAGGAAAGCGCGCAGCGGCCTTCGACCATCACGCACAGACTGCCGAAGCCGAACACCTCGATCTCGACCGGCGTGTTGCGGATGACCTCACCGACCTGGGCCACCGACAGCACGCGCGGCAGCACCGCTCTGCGCACGTTGAAGTGCCGGTGATAGAAGTTGATCGCTTCGTAGTTCGTCGCCGAGCCCTGCACCGAGAGGTGCAACCGCAGCTGCGGATGTGCGGTCGCGGCGTAACGCATGAGCCCCGGATCGGCGACGATGATGGCATCGAAGCCGAGTTCGGCAGCGGTATCGACGGCGCGGGTCCAGCGCTGCCAGGTCGCGGGCTGCGGATAGGTGTTGATTGCGAGCAGCACCTTCGCGCCCTTGCGGTGCGCGTAGTGCAGTCCGTCGCGTGCCGCGGCGAGATCGAAATTGAGCCCGCTGAAGTTGCGCGCGTTGGTGTTGTCACGCAGGCCGATGTAGACGCAGTCGGCGCCGTTGTCGACCGCCGCGCGCAGCGCGGGCAGGTTCCCGGCCGGACACACCAGTTCAATACGCGCGGCTTGATCCATCACGGGGCTCACGGGGACGGCGACGTCGAAGCGCCGGCGCTATGCGTAGGCGGCACGTTCGCAGCAAGACCGGGGTTCACAGTCCGGTCGTCAATCGGGCAATGCTGCCGCAAGCGCCGTGAGCGGTCTTTGACTCAGATCAAAGAAACCGCTAGGAGTTTGTCGGACTTAGCCCCGACAAACTCCTAATGCAAAACCGGCCTCAGGAGAATTGCAGAGGATGATCACTGATATGCAAATTCACCCGCGCTTTTCCTCAAATTCGACCGCTTCGGCTGGGTTTTTTCTGAATGGTCAGCCGGTTTTGCTGTTAGCAGCCTGTATGGACTGTTAAGTCCGACAGGCTGCTAGGGACAGCGGCGTGGCGCCCCCCGGCGCCGTCACGCACCGCGCACGGTGAAAACGCACCGCTCGATCACGCACCGCGCACGATCAGCGTGTCGAAGCGGCGGGCCAGTTCGTCCCGGATCGCCGGGTCGAGGTGGCCTGCGTGTGCTGTTGCCGTGAGGGCAGGCGCCGCGCAACCCGTTGCACGGAACGCCTGCAGTGCGTAGCGGTGCGCGCCCATCGCCGAGAGTTTGTCAGCGAGCGTGACAACGGCTTCGTGCGCGAGCAAGGCATTGTGGAGGGTCGTCCGAAACTCGCAATCGACGCCGCTGGCGAGGATGATCTGCACACTCGCTGCCGCGCGCGCGCCGCTGCCGGCGACACCGGTGATGCTTTCGTAATCCTCGAACGGTGCTTTGACGTCCATCCCTACCCAGTCGAGAAGCGGTAACACTTCTTTCAGCCGCGCCGGAACGATGCCCGCCGTGTGCAGCCCGATCTTGAAGCCCAACGCCCGCGCTTCGCGCATCGCGGCGGCGAGCCCGCGCTGCAAAGTGGGCTCGCCGCCGCTGAATACCACCGCGTCGAGCAGGCCGCGCCGGCGCTCGAGGAAGGCCACGACGTCCGTCCAGGCAATTTCGGTTTCGCCGCGCCGCGACAGCAGGCGCGGGTTGTGACAATAAGCGCAGCGCCACGGACAACCCTGGCAGAACACCACTGCCGCAAGCTGGCCGGGGTAGTCGGTCGTGGACAGCGGCGTCAGTCCGCCAACCTGGAGCAGGGCGGCCACATCAGGTTCCGGGATGTGCCCGCGACTCCTCGAAGAACTGGCGCTCGTGAAATTCACCTTTCTTCCCGATGTTGAACGAGGATACCGGCCGGTGATAGCCCATCACGCGCGTCCACACCTCGCATCGCTGACGTTCTTCATCGCGCAGGACGATGGGCTCGGGGCTGATATGGGCATGGGTCATGTCGTTCATCGTGTATCCTCCCTGGGTTAATTGATTGCTTCAGGCAGCGAGCTTCTGCCGCTTCTTCGCAATAAGGTCCTCGTCGCACCGCGGGCAGAACTTGTGCTCGCCGGAAAGATAGCCGTGCCTGGGGCAGATCGAGAACGTCGGCGTCACCGTAACGTAGGGGATGGCGAAGCGTTCGAGCGCCCGCCGCACCAGCCGCTTGCACGCCTCGATGGAACTGATGCGTTCGCTCATGTAGAGATGCAGCACGGTGCCGCCGGTGTACTTGCGCTGCAGTTCTTCCTGCCGTTCCAGCGCTTCGAACGGGTCGTCGGTAAAGCCGACCGGGAGCTGCGACGAATTGGTGTAGTAGGGCATGTCGGCGGTCCCCGCCTGCAGGATGCCGGGAAAGCGTTTGCGGTCCTCCTTGGCGAAGCGGTAGGTCGTGCCTTCGGCCGGGGTGGCTTCCAGGTTGTACATGTGGCCGGTCTCTTCCTGAAATTCCCGGATGCGGTTGCGCACGTGATCGAGCAGCCGGCAGGCGAAGTGGTGCCCCCACTCGGTCGTGATGTCGTGAGCGTCGCCGGTGAAATTGCGGACCATCTCGTTGATGCCATTGACGCCGATCGTCGAGAAGTGGTTGCGCAGGGTGCCGAGATAGCGCTTGGTGTAGGGGAAGAGTCCGTTGTCGATGTGACGCTGGATCACCTTGCGCTTGATCTCGAGGCTGTTCCGGGCAAGTTCGACCAGTTCATCGACGCGATCGAGGAGCGCGGTTTCGTCACCCTTGTGCAAATGGCCGAGGCGCGCGCAGTTGAGCGTCACCACACCGACTGAACCGGTTTGCTCGGCGGACCCGAACAGGCCGTTGCCGCGCTTCAGGAGCTCGCGCAGGTCGAGCTGGAGCCGGCAGCACATGGACCGGATCATGTTGGGTTTGAGATCGGATTTGATGAAATTCTGGAAATAGGGTAGTCCGTACTTCGCGGTCATCTCGAACAGCAGCGTGCTGTTCGGATGATCCCAGTCGAATTCGGGCGTCATGTTGTAGGTCGGGATGGGAAACGTGAACACGCGGCCCTTGGCGTCACCCGCCATCATCACTTCGATATAGGCGCGGTTGACCATGTCCATCTCGGCCTGCAGTTCGCCGTAGGCAAACGGCATCTCCCCGCCCGCGACGATCGGAATCTGCTCGCGCAGGTCTTCGGGGCACACCCAGTCGAAAGTGAGATTGGTGAAGGGTGTTTGCGTACCCCAGCGCGACGGGACGTTCAGGTTGTAGATCAGTTCCTGGATGCACTGCTTGACTTCGCGATACGACAGATTGTCCTTGCGGATGAACGGCGCCATGTAAGTGTCGAACGAGGAAAACGCCTGCGCGCCGGCCCACTCGTTCTGCAGGGTGCCCAGGAAATTCACGATTTGCCCGACGGCGCTCGAGAGGTGCTTGGGGGGGGCCGCCTCGACCTTGCCTGGCACGCCGTTGAGCCCCTCGGCGAGGAACGTGCGCAGCGACCAGCCCGCGCAGTAGCCGGCGAGCATGTCGAGATCGTGGATATGGATATCCGCCTCGCGGTGCGCCGCGCCGACCTCCGGCGGATAGACGTGGCTTAACCAGTAGTTCGCGGTGACCTTGCCGGCGACGTTGAGGATGAGGCCGCCGAGCGAGTAGCCCTGGTTGGCGTTGGCGTTGACACGCCAGTCCTGCTGGTCGAGGTATTCGTTGACCGACGTTGCGACATCGAGCAACGTGTGGCGGTTCTCGCGCAGCCGTTTGTGCTGGTCGCGGTAGGCAATGTAGGCGCGCGCGGTCCGGATGAAGCCGGCGACGATCAGCGCTTGCTCGGCACAATCCTGGATGTCGTCGATCTGCGGCGGCTGCGCGCAATGCCGCAAGGCGAGGCCGGCAATGACCCGACCCGTGAGGCGGGCGGCGGTGTCGTCGCCAAATTCGCCGGTCGCTGCGCCGGCGCGCGCCAGCGCCGATTGGATTTTTGCCGCGTCGAAGGCTTGTAGACTGCCATCGCGTTTGGCTACCTGTTGCGGCATGGCAGCGCCGCTTGGTGTTGCTGCCCCCTCCATTGTTCCCCCTTTATTAGAACCACAATATCTGGTATTCGTTTGATAGAGTAGTTCAACGTATGGTGGCTTTTCAATCAGGATCGGGCGTTTTTTTCCCACTTTTCTTGATCTACATCAAAAAAAGCTCTGCGCTTGGCCAACAGCAGCCCGGGGCGGCGGGGTGAAAATCAGATACCCGGCACGGCTGCTTCGGATCTTTGCCGGAGAAACCTGAAAAGCGGAACCAGCGCGTTGGCCGGCGCGAACGATCCAACTTTTTTGATTCACCTCAAAATCCCGCGGGGTTCCGTGTATTAGAATTTTTCCCGTCAATCGCGCCGTGTGTCTGCGGCGTTGACCAGATGTTCAAGGAGATTGTCATGATCGCCACGAGCCGGCAGACACGGGATGGCAGCAGAGGGGGGAAGTCCGGGACAGGATCGTCGCTGGCGGACTTCGAGCATCCGCTCGAGATGCTGCACGCCTGCCACGACCGCATCGCGGCGCAGTGCGAGACATTGCGGCGGCTCGCCGCGCACCTGCCGACGCACGGCAGCGACGCCCAGGCGCAGCAGGCGGCGTCCAACGTGATGCGCTATTTCGACGGCGCCGGGCGGCACCATCATGAGGACGAGGAGCAGGACCTGTTCCCGCGCATGATCGCGGCCGCGCACGGACAGAATGTGGAGCGCGTCGCGCTGCTGGTGAGCGAGCTGCAGCGCGAGCACCGCGATATGGAACAGATGTGGGACGGGATCCGGGACACGCTCGAGAAGATTGCGCACGGGGAAAGCACACCGCTCGCCGAGATCGAGGTCAACCGGTTCTGCACGCTGTATCACACCCACATCGCGATCGAGAAGGCCAATATGATCCCACTCGCCGCCATGCTGCTCGGCGAGGACGATCTCTCACAGGTCGGCCGGGCGATGGCGGCGCGGCGCGGTGTCAGGCCCTGACGCGCGCAGTGCCTAGGGCGCGTTCCACGCACCGGCTGATGGTGCGCACGGCGCACCCTGCTGCTGGCTTCTCACGGCTGCCGCGGGGCGGATGGCCCGATGAAAATCACGCAACTCGGTGTCGAAGAGGCCCTCGCCAGCCTGCGCAGCGGCCAATCCGGTTTGCCAGCCGACGAGGCCGCGCGCCGCGTGCAGGAATACGGGCCCAACCGCGTGGAAACCGTCGCGGGCGAGAGCCTGCTGCTGCGCTGCGGGCGCGAGTTCACGCACTTCTTCGCGCTCATTCTCTGGTTTGCCGCGGCGCTGGCATTTTTCGCCGAATATCGTGAGCCCGGCACCGGCATGGGCGCGCTCGGCGTCGCGATCGTCGGTGTTATTTTCATCAACGGCGTATTCTCGTTCTGGCAGGAGTATCGCGCGGAAAAAGCACTCGCCGCCCTGCGCAAGCTGTTGCCGGCCCGGGTCACCGTGCTGCGCGACGGTGCGGCGCAGCGGCTGCCGCTTGAAGTCCTGGTCCCCGGCGACGTGATTTTGCTGCAGGAGGGGGACGAAGTCCCGGCGGATTGCCGGCTGATCGAAGCATTTGGCGTGCGGGTGAACGACGCGACCCTCACGGGAGAGTCGCTGGCGCAGGACAAGAATACGAATCGCTGCGACGATGACGATCCGGTGCGTGCACGCAACATCGCGCTCGCCGGCACGCTGGTGCTTGCCGGAAACGGCAAGGGACTCGTATTTGCCACTGGCATGCACACCGAGTTCGGCAAGATCGCGCACCTCACTCAGACCGCGCGCGAGACACTGTCGCCGTTGCAGATCGAGATCGCCCGTCTGTCGCGGCTGGTGGCCGCTTTTGCAACGCTGCTCGGTACCGTGTTCTTCGCCATCGGGCAGGCTTTGGAGCTGCCGTTCTGGGAGAACTTCATCTTTGCGATCGGCGTGATCGTCGCCAACGTGCCGGAGGGCCTCATGCCGACCGTGACGCTGTCGCTCGCGATGGCCACGCAACGCATGGCCCGCCGCAACGCGCTCGTGAGACATCTGCCCGCGGTCGAAACGCTGGGGGCAACCACCGTCATTTGCAGCGACAAGACCGGTACTCTGACGCAGAACAGGATGGAAGTGACGTCTTTCCATACCGACGGCGCCTGGCACGATGCCGTCGAAACTGCTGACGCGGCCGCGATCCGGGCGTGGCAGCGACCGTTGTTCGAGGTGGCGCTCCGCTGCCACGATCTGAGAGACGTGATCTCCACCGGGCGCAGGGAATGGCTGGGTGATCCCATGGAAGCCGCGCTACGCGCGACGGCGATGCGCGCGATCGGCGAGGAACCCGGCCTCACGCGGATCGATGAGGTCCCGTTCGACAGCGATCGCAAGCGTCTGTCGACACTGTATCAGACGCCGCGTGGCCGGATACTCTACTGTAAGGGCGCGCTCGAGTCGGTGCTGCCGTTATGCGAGGCCGTCACGACGGCTCATGGCACGGTTGCACTCGATGCCGCTGCACGCGAGCGGGTGGTCGCTGCCGAGGACCACATGGCCGAGCGCGGGGCGCGGGTGCTGGCCCTGGCATACCGTCCGGTTGCCGGCGACTGTCCTCGCAACGACTGGGAGCGAGGGCTCATACTGGCCGGGCTGGTGGCGCTTTCAGATCCGGTGCGCCCCGAGGTGCCGCAGGCGATTGCGACCTGCCGCTCGGCTGGAATCAAGGTCATCATGGTCACCGGCGATCATCCCAGAACCGCCGTGGCGGTGGCGCGCCGGATCGGCCTGGTGCACTCGGAGCATCCGCTCGTGATCACCGGTGAGGTGCTGAAGCGGTTCAACGACGCGCAATTGCAGCTCGCACTCGATGCACCCGAGATCATCTTTGCGCGCGTCGGCGCCAACCAGAAGATGGTGATCGTCACTGCGCTGCAGCGGAAAAATGAAATTGTGGCGGTGACCGGCGACGGCGTGAACGACGCCCCGGCACTCAAGCGCGCCGATATCGGCATCGCAATGGCGATTACGGGTACCGATGTAGCGAAGGAGTCGGCGGACATGATCCTGCTCGACGACAACTTCGCGAGCATCGTCGCCGCCATCGAGGAGGGCCGTGCCGTGTTCGACAACATCCGCAAGTTCCTGACCTATATCTTGACCTCCAACATACCGGAGCTCGTGCCGTATCTCGCTTTCGTGCTGTTCCGGATTCCGCTGCCGCTGACAATAATGCAGATCCTCGCCGTGGACCTCGGCACCGACATGCTGCCGGCGCTCGCGCTTGGCGCCGAACCGCCGGCGCCGGGCGGTATGCACAGGCCGCCTCGCCCGCGGTCCGAACGGCTGCTCACCTGGCCGCTGGTGGCGCGCGCCTATCTGTTTCTGGGCGTGCTCGAAGCCGTGGCGGCCATCGCGGCGTTTTTATTCGTCATGACCAACAATGGCTGGGAATACGGTGCGCCGGTGGCGCGCGACGTTCCGTTCTATCTTGAGGCAACGGCTGCCTGCCTGGCGGCCATCGTGGTGATGCAGGTTGCCAACGTTTTTCTGTGCCGCCATCCGCGCCAATCGGCCTTCGCATTCGGTTTGCGCAGCAACAAACTGATCGGGTGGGGGCTGTGCCTGGAACTTGCACTATTGGCGGCGATTATCTACACGCCGCTCGGCAACCGGATCTTCAGCACCGCGCCTCTTGATGCGGAGGCGTGGACGTTCATACTGCCGTTCGCGGCCGCGATGTTGCTGCTGGAAGAAGGGCGCAAGTGGTTGGTGCGCCGCTTCCCGACGCAGCGGTGGCGTGATGAGAACAGCAGGATTCAGGACACCGCGGGGGGCGACAAATAGCGGCTGAAACGACTGCTGCCGCTCCCCTACCGGCTAGTAGGTCGGGGTACGCGTAGCGTTCCCCGACGTCCGCCAGGCGTCAGGTAGCCGCCGCTACGGCAACCTGACCTACGCCGGCTCAACGCAAGCGGCTCCACGAATTCTGCATCGAAATAATGACTCACCACACTAGTGAATGTCGCTTTCCGCCCGGCTTGATCTATATCAAGCCTGCGCCGGAGCGCGTGGCCTAGCATTCCATGATGAAAGGATGGCGCGATGACGATGGAAGTCAAGCTCGGCGCCGGTGACGCGCTGTTGGTGGTGGATGTGCAGAACGATTTTCTTCCCGGGGGCAGACTCGCGGTCGCCGGCGGCGATGCGGTGGTTCCGGTCCTCAACCGTTATCTTGCGCTGGCCGCAGTGCGGCGCCTGCCGGTTTACGCGAGCCGCGACTGGCATCCTGCCAACCACTGCTCGTTTCGCCCGCAAGGCGGCGCCTGGCCCGAGCACTGCGTAGCCGGGACACGCGGGGCGGATTTTGCGCCGGGTCTGAAATTGCCGCAGGACGCGATCGTCATCGACAAGGGGACGGCGCCACAGCGTGAAGCCTACTCGGCGTTTGAAGGGACCGAGCTCGCATCGTTCCTGCGCAGCGTGCAGGTCGGCCGCGTGCTGGTCGGCGGCCTCGCCACCGATTACTGCGTGTTGAATACGGTGCGCGACGCTGTGACGCACGGTTTCCAGGTGCTGCTGTTGCGCGACGCGATCAAGGCGGTCGACGTAAATGCCGACGACGGCAAACGTGCCGAGCGCGAAATGCAGCGCCTCGGCGCAACATCGGTGGAGCTACCGGACATCGCGCCGTGAATCCGCTGACGAGCCCGCTGCTGACCGACCTCTACCAGTTGACGATGCTGCAGGCGTATTACGCGCACGCCATGCAGGATGCGGCGGTTTTCGAGTTCTTCGTGCGCAAGCTGCCCCCCAGCCGCAATTTCCTGATGGCGGCCGGACTGGAGCAGGTGCTGGAATTTCTCGAGAACCTGAGCTTCAGCGCCGAAGATCTGGCGTGGGTTGAGCGCAGTGGGTTGTTTCAACCGGATTTTGCCGAGCATCTGCGGCAGCTGCGATTCACGGGCGACGTTGACGCGGTGCCCGAGGGAACCGTGTTTTTCCCGCATGAACCGATCCTGCGCGTGGTGGCGCCGCTGCCGCAGGCGCAGCTCGTCGAGTCCCGGCTGGTCAATTTGCTGCACTTCGAGACTACCGTGGCCTCGAAAGCCGCGCGCTCGGTGCTGGTCGCGCCCGGGAAACAGCTGGTTGACTTCGGCCTGCGGCGCGCACACGGCGCGGAAGCCGGCCTGCTCGCGGCCCGCGCGAGTTACATCGCTGGATTTTCGGGCAGCGCGACCGTGCTGGCGCAGCCGCTCTTTGGCGTCCCGGTTTTCGGCACCATGGCGCACTCGTTCGTGCAGGCGCATGATAACGAGACCGCGGCATTCGCGCACTTTGCGCAGATATTTCCGAAGAGCACCGTGTTTCTGATCGACACTTATGATACCGAGGCGGCAGCCGCGAAAGTCGTGAAGCTGGCGCCGCAACTGCGTCGCGCCGGCATCGAGATCAAGGGCGTGCGGCTCGACAGCGGCGACCTCGCGACGCTCGCGCGCAACGTGCGGCGCATTCTCGATGAGGGCGGGCTCCGGCAGGCGACGATATTCGCCAGCGGCAACCTGGACGAATACCGCATCCACGACCTGCTTGCCGCGGGTGCGCCGATCGATGGCTTCGGCGTGGGCACCAGCCTGGTGACCGCTTCGGATGCGCCGTTTCTGGACGCGGTTTACAAGTTGCAGGAATACGCCGGAAAACCGCGGCGCAAACGCTCCGCCGGCAAGGCAACCTGGCCCGGGCGCAAGCAGGTCTACCGCCGATACCGCAGCGACGGGTTGCTCGACCGGGATGTTGTGACGCTCGAAAGCGACGAGCCGCGCGGAACGGCGCTGCTGCAGCCGGTAATGCGGGATGGCAAGCGACTGCATGCGCCGGAAGGCATGGCCGCGTTGCGCGCACGCGCGCAACGCGAGCTCGCCGCTCTGCCCGAACCATTGAAAATGCTCGAGACTTGCGCCGAACCGTATCGCGTCGAGATCGCCCTGCCGTTGCGTGCGCTCGCGGCGCGGCTCGATGAGCAATCCACCGCGCCGCTGACGGTGTGATCATGCCGGCGACGGGTTTCCCTTTTTTCGCCGAAGTCTCGCGCCAGATCTGGGACGCCAAGTACCGGCTGAAGGACCCTGCCGGGAAACCCGAGCGCACAATGGCGGATACCTGGCTGCGGATTGCGCGCTCGCTCGCGGGCGTCGAAAAGACCGACAGCGCGCGCTGGGAGCAGGCGTTCCGTTCGGTCCTCGACGGCTTCCGTTTCCTGCCGGGAGGACGCATCCTGGCGGGCGCCGGCACCGGACACCGCGTCACGCTGTTCAACTGTTTCGTGATGGGCGCCATCGAAGATTCGCTCGACGGCATTTTCGATGCGCTCAAGGAGGGTGCGCTCACCATGCAGCAGGGGGGCGGCGTGGGCTATGATTTCTCCACGCTGCGGCCCGCCGGCATGCGCGCGCACAGCACCGGGATGATCGCCTCGGGCCCGGTGTCGTTCATGCGCATCTGGGACGCGATGTGCGCGACGATACTATCCACCGGCGCGCGCCGCGGCGCCATGATGGCGACGCTGCGCTGCGACCATCCCGACATCGAGGCGTTCATCGACGCCAAGCGCGAGCCCGGGGTGCTGCGGCACTTCAATTTATCCGTGCTGGTCACCGATGAATTCATGCGTGCGGTGCAGGCCGGCGCCGACTGGCCGCTGGTGTTTCCGCTCGGAACCACGGCGCCCGCCGGCGCCGAAACCGTGGAGCGCACGTGGTCGGGATCACGCGTAGCGCAGAGATGCCGGGTATTCCGCCGGGCGCGCGCCCGCGCGCTGTGGGAGCGCATCATGCGCGCCAACTATGAGTATGCCGAACCCGGGGTGATTTTCATCGATCACGTGCGCAAGGCCAACAATCTGTGGTATTGCGAAACCATCAGCGCCACCAATCCCTGCGGTGAAATCCCGTTGCCGCCCTATGGGGCGTGCAATCTCGGCTCGATCAATCTCACGCAGTTTGTGCGCGACCCGTTTTCTCCCCGGGCCGCCATCGACCTCGAAGGCATTGCGGGAACAGCGGCGGTCGCGACGCGGTTGCTCGACGACGTCTACGAGACTTCGCGGTTCCCGCTGCCGCAGCAGCGCGCGGTAGCGCACGCCTCGCGGCGTATCGGGCTGGGCATCACCGGGCTCGCCGACGCGCTGGTCATGTTGGGGATCGAGTACGGCACGCCGCGCTCGCTTGAGCTCGCCGGCGAGGTCATGCGCACCATCTGTCACAGCGCCTATCAGGCGTCAATCGGGCTCGCCCGCGAAAAGGGCGCGTTCCCGCAGTTCCGGGCCGCTGAATACACGCAGGGCGAGTTCGTGAATGCGCTCCCGCCAAGCATCGTTGATGACATCCGGCATTACGGCATCCGTAACAGCCATCTCACGGCAGTCGCGCCGGCGGGTACCATCAGCCTGCTTGCCGGTAACGTGTCGAGCGGCCTGGAACCGATTTACGCCGGCGACTATCTGCGCAGCGTGCGGCTCGCCGACGATACGGTGAAGTCTTTCGAGGTCAGCGATTACGCCTGCGCACTGTATCGCGAACTGCGCGGGACCTCGGGACCGCCGCCTGCGTTCGCCGCGGCATCGCAGATCGACCCGCGCGCGCATCTCGCGATGCAGGCGGCGCTGCAGCCCTACGTCGACAACGCGATCTCCAAGACCATCAATGTCCCGGAGAACCTGGACTTCGCGGCATTCTGCTCGCTCTATGAAGAAGCATATGCGCTGGGGCTGAAAGGGTGCACGACCTTTCGCCCCAACCCGGTCACCGGCGCGGTACTGACGTCGCGGACCGTGGCGGAGGCGCCCGCGCATTGCTGCAGCATCGAACGCGAGGCGGACTGAAAGGGCATCGACGTGGGCAACGCCATGCGACAACAGGGCAATCCCGGCTTCACGGTCTTCAACACGGCTCATTCCGCGGAAACAACATGGCATCCATAGCGTCTCTCAAGTCCGACCAGTTGTATCATCTGTGCGACCCGGCGCAGTTCGACTTCGACACCACCGCGGGCGTGCCCGACCTCAACGAGATCGTCGGCCAGTCGCGCGCAGCGAGCTCGATCGAGTTCGGGATCGGCATGCGGCGCGAGGGTTACAACGTGTTCGTGATGGGGCCCACCGGCGCAGGCAAGCATACGCTGGTGCGCCAGTACCTTGCCGCACGGGTGGCGCCCGAAGTCAAACCCAGCGACTGGGTATACGTGAACAACTTCGAGCATCCGCACCAGCCGGTTGCGATCGAACTGCAGGCCCGGCGCGGCGTCAAGCTGCGCGACGATCTGCAGCGGCTGGTCGACGAATTGCGCATGGCGATTCCCGCGGTGTTCGAAGGCGACGAGTACCGCTCCCGCAGCGAGCAGATCGACGCGGAGTTCAACGAGCGGCACGAGCGCGTGTTTGGCGAACTGCGCGCCGAGGCGATGAAGGAAAACGTTGGGTTGCTGCGCACGCCGACGGGTTTTTCGCTGGCGCCGCTCAAGAACGGCGAGGTGATCGGCGCCGAGGATTACGCGCAGCTGCCGGAAGCGGAGAAGGAGCGCATCGAAACCGTGATCAATGTACTGCAGCAGAAGCTGGAAAAGATCATCCGCGCCGTGCTGCAGTGGCGGAAAGAACGGTTCGAGAAAGTCAAGCAGCTCAACCGCGAGATGACGCTGCTCGCGGTGGGACACCTCGTCGACGATCTCAGGCAGGGCTACCTCGACCTGCCGAAGGTATTGCGCTATCTGGATGCGGTGCGGCAGGATGTGATCGAAAATGCCGACGATTTCCGCCGCGCCCAGGAGCCACCCGGCGGCGTGCCGCCATTTCTCGCCGGGCCGCCTTCGCTGGGCCGTTACCAGGTGAATGTGCTCGTCGATCACAGCAGCCCCGACGGCTCCCCGCTGGTGATCGAGGAGCACCCAACCTATCAGAATCTGGTCGGACGGGTCGACCATATCTCGCAGTTCGGCACGCTCACCACGGACTTCTCGCTGATCAAGCCCGGAGCGCTGCACCGGGCGAACGGCGGCTACCTCCTGCTCGACGCTTACAAGCTGCTGACGCAGCCCCTCGCCTGGGAGGGCCTGAAGCGCGCGTTATCCACCGGGCGCATCCGCATCGAGTCGCTGGGCGAGATGTACAGCCTGGTGAGCACCGTATCGCTGGAACCGGAGCCGATCCCGCTCGATATCAAGGTCATTCTGTTCGGGGAGCGGCGGCTTTACTACCTGTTGCACGCCTACGACCCCGATTTCCAGAAGCTGTTCAAGGTCGCCTCGGATTTCGACGAGCGGATCGACCGCAGCGCGGAGAACGATCGGCTCTATGCGCGCATGATCGCCACCGCTGCCCGGCGCGACGGTTTGCTGCCGTTCGACCGCAGCGCGGTCGCCCGCACCATCGAACACAGCGCGCGCGTTGCGGGCGACGCGAAGAAGCTCTCCGGCAACCTGCGCCAGCTATGCGATCTTCTCGGCGAGGCCGACTACTGGGCGCGCTCGAAGCAGCACCAGCAAGTCACGGCCGATGCCGTGCAGCACGCGATCGATGCGCAAGTGCAGCGCGCCGACCGGCTGCGCGAGCGGGTGCACGAAACGATCCTGCGCGGCACGGTGATGATCGACACCGATGGCGCGAGGACCGGGCAGGTCAACGCGTTGTCGGTGCTTGAACTCGGGGACTTCGCTTTCGCCGAACCGACGCGCGTTACGGCCACGACACGGCTCGGTGAAGGCCAATTGATCGATGTGCAGCGCGAGGTCGAGCTGGGCGGCGCCATTCATTCCAAAGGGGTGCTGATTCTTTCGGCGTTTCTCGCCGCGCGCTACTCGACCAAGCGGCCGCACTCGCTGTCCGCCAGCCTGGTATTCGAGCAGACCTACGGTACGGTCGAAGGCGACAGCGCCTCGCTCGCCGAGTTGTGCGCGCTGTTGTCCTCGCTCGCCGATCTGCCGATCAAGCAGTCGTTGGCCGTGACGGGTTCGGTAAACCAGCTCGGTCAAGTCCAGGCGATCGGCGCAGTCAACGAGAAAATCGAGGGTTTTTTCGATATTTGCCGGGCACGCGGCCTGACCGGCGAACAGGGCGTGCTGATTCCGGCCGCCAACGTCGAACATCTGATGCTGCGCCGGGAGGTCGTGGCGGCGGTGGCCGCGGGCCGCTTCGGGGTGTTCCCGATCGAGACGGTGGATCAGGCGATCGAGTTGCTGACCGGCGCTCCCGCCGGTGAACCGGTCGTGACCGGTGAGATGCCGGAGAAGACGGTCAACGGGCGGGTCGCCAAGCGGTTACGTGAATTGTCGGAGCTGCGCCGGGTATTTGCCGGCG
>MERI01000097.1 GCA_001772005.1 Betaproteobacteria bacterium RIFCSPLOWO2_12_FULL_62_58
CCTGCTCGCCCATCTGCTCGGACATTTTCTGCGCCAGCATCCGGCCCACGATGTCGCTCGACGCGCCGGCGGGAAACGGCACGACCAGCCGTATTGGTTTGACTGGATAAGCCTTCGTGGCGCCGGGTGCCGTGGTCTGCGCGAGCGCGCCCGTGCACAGCAGCGTAACCAACCCCAGGCCGACAACAACGGCATTACGTCTATGTATCGCGCCCATCGATTCCTCCTGATTTCGCCGTACGACGACCGACATCGGTGGAAGTATCGCCCAATCTCCGGCTGCAGCCAACGCACACAGCGAGCAGCACGAGTCCGCGTTTGACTGCCATCGGTGGATTCGGGACACTCGCGGACGTGTCGCCGGGTTCCAATCATGACTAAAGCGCCCTCACTCCCATTGGAAGCCGCCCGGGAGCTCGCACCGTTGATTCGCGCGAGCGCCGACGAGATTGACGCGGCTCGCGAGCTGCCACGGCCGCTCTTCAACGCGCTCGCCGACGCCGGCATGTTTCATCTGGCCGTGCCACGCGCCATCGGCGGCAGCGAGCTCGATTTTCCGACCTACGTGCAAGTGATTGAGGAGATTGGGAAAGCCGATGCCAGCACGGGCTGGGCGGCGAACCAGGGCGCGACCTTCGGTACGTTTGCAGCCCGCATGGCGCCGGATGTCGCCCGCGCAATCTGGATCGACACGCCGCGCAGCGTGGTGGCGAACACGCCAGGGGCTACCGCGCAGGCGGTGGTGGTGCCGGGGGGCTACCGCGTCACGGGCCGACAGGGCTTCAGCACCGGTTGCCGGCACGCCTCCTGGATAGCGGCGCACGCGCAAGTCATCGAGAACGGCGAGGTGAGGCTCAGGGACGGCAAGCCGGAAGCGCGGTATCTCCTGGTGCCGGTCGCCCAGGCCGAGCTATTGGACACGTGGCACGTGCGGGGCATGCGCGGCACGGGCACCCACCACTTCGCCGTCAACGATGTCTTCGTGCCGGCGGAGCGCACCGTCCTTGCCGCCGGCGCGCCGCTCGTGAGCGGTGGTGCGCGATACAAGATTCCGCTCACGCTCGCATTCGCAGGCGGGGACGCCGCCGTGGCTCTGGGCCTCGCGCGAAGCTGCCTCAACGCATTCTTCGAACTCGCCGCCTCGAAGACACCGCGTTACCAGGGCCTGCATTGGCTGGGCCTCACGATCGACGACGCGCGGCTCTAGCGTCACTCCCCCCTTGGTGTCCGCCGCGCCCTTCGCGCGGCGCTCGGCTGTCCGTCACGGTCGCATATCATTAATCACAGGATTCATTCGTCACGTGTCCACGCGCAAGATCGGAGGAAAGATCGATGCGTCTGGAGCGGTTCCCGAGACCGACGCAAAGGGACACGACGCGAGGTTGTGCGCGTGGATGACTCTGACCCAAGTACGTAAGTGCGCATCCTTCTGGCACGGGCTTTGTCAAAGCGATTTCTTTGGCACTCCGGCTCGCGAGATCTACCTTGAAAAGCGATCCGGCCAGAGAGCTCAACGCAAACAGGGTTCCATCTGATCCGAATGCGAGTCCGCCAAAACCGGTTTCCCATTGTCTTGCGGAAATCAGTCTGAGTTCATGCTCTTTTTTCCGGAAGTTGGCCGGACCAATCTGCAACAACCTCGATTGCACATTGTTGGACACGAATGCGGTTCCCGATTGATCCAGCACCATGTCAGGCGAGCATATGAAGTCGGCAACAGACCAGTTCGGCAATCGGATCTGCCGAATCAGCCTGAGTTTCCTGGTGTCGTAGACGTAGACGTGTTCAACAGTGAGCACCCAGAGCCTGTGCCGCGCGGCGTCTTCCCGCATGCGAAGCGCGTGTCGATCTCCGCGGTGGCGCTTCTCAAGGAGGGCGTCATGGGGCGTGCGACGGGCATTCTTGACTGAATCGGCCGGGTTGTCCTTGGTGCTCGTGAGATGAAAGTCTTCCCGCGCGTAAAGCTCATTGCCGTATCCAAGGATTGCCGAGGTCAGAACGACGGCGATTACGCAATGACGGTAACTCTTGCGGGTTGGCTGCGAGCCAAGGGTTACCGCGGCGGGGATTGATGCGCTTCTGTTGTCCATTTCCACTCCTTTTCCCAAAAGGGAACGGAGCAGTCTTGGGCGCGGGAAGCGACTTTGCGGACCGGGTGACTGCGACTAACCCGGCTGGTAACCCTCAAAGGGAATTACCACGGGCGGGATGATAGCCGGGTCGTCAGGCGGATGGTGGTGAAATGTTCTTACAACTCTTGTTCAAGCAAATAACAAGTAGAACCCATGGTTACGGCGCTGGTTTGCCCGCTCGAGGGGATTTTGAAGCGCGTCGCTCCTCCTCCGCGACAGACTTGATCCAGTCGATGAAAGCCGCGACCTCCGCTCTTTGCAGCGAGTCTTTCAGGTAGACCACGAAAAATGCTTCTTCGATCGGCGCACTGATGTCGAAGAGTTGCACCAGAGATCCCTGCTCCATCAAATGCTCAACCAGCATCCGGCGTCCCAGCGCCACGCCATGGCCGTCTGCAGCCGCTTGCAACGCCAGGGTGCTGTCGTTGAAAGACGGGCCGTGCACCGGCTCCGGCCAGTCGAGCCCTGCCTTTTCGAACCAGGGCTTCCACGGCTGGATAGCGTTTCTCAGAAGAACGGCATTACGCAAGTCGGCGGGACATCGCAACGTTCCCACTTCCTTCAAGTAAGTCTTGCTGCAAACGGCGAGCAGTTCATCCGAGAAGAGCTCGAATTTTTCCAGGCCGGGCCAGTCTCCTTTTCCCCAGCGTATCGCGACATCGACCTCGCCGGCCTCGATCCTGGCCATCGCAATTGCCGATTGAATATCGAGATCGATGTTCGGAAACCGGCGATGAAACGCTCGCAGCCTGTAAATCAGCCAGTTGCTGGCGAGCGCCGGCACGATGCCGAGCCGAAGTCGCCGGGTTTCCGTGTCGGAGAAGCTTTCGGAAGCGAGCGCGAGCTTCGAAAGCGCATCGCGCACGGCTTCCAGATAACGGGCGCCATCTGCTGTGAGCTGAACCGAACGCCTGGTTCGGACGAACAGCCGCGCGTCGAGATGCTTTTCCAATTGCCGAAGCCGTTGACTTATCGCGCTGGGAGTCAGAAAGAGTTCTTTGGAAGCCTTGGTGAAGCTTCGATGTCTCGCGATGGCTTCGAATGCTGCGAGTTCGTTGAGAGGCGGCAGCTTGCGAAATTTCATGAGCTACGACCGAGGCGCGTGTAATGCGATGGCCGGATGGTCCGGGTGCGTACCCTGCCATGCCCGCGTCAATCAGGGCGCCACTGTCCCCGGCTTCTGCGGAATGTTTCCCTCGAGTTCATCCTCGATTCCGCCGTATCGCGAGTAAGGGTTCGGCACCAATTTTCGATATTCCTCCGCCGGAACGTTGCAGTAGACTTCGAGCCGATTTCCGTCGGGATCAAAAAAGTAGACGCTCTTTGTGATACCGTGAAACGTGGTGTACTCGACAGACACGCCGTTCTCTTTGAAACGCCGATAGGCTTCCTGAAGCTCGGCGAAACTGCCCAGCTCGAAGGAAACATGTTGCATTCCGATGTGGTCGGGCGTAGGCGTGGCCGCGCCTTCCTTCCCCGGCACCAGGGCGAGCATGTGATGGTTGTCTTTGACATCGGTACTGAAGAACACCATCCCTCGCTCGTTCTCTGCAACAACGGGTAAACCCAGCGTCTCCTCAAAGAAACGTCTCGAGCGTTTGACGTCTTTGACCCTCAATACGAGATGACCCACCCTTCGGATTCTGAACGCCATAGCCTTCTCCTCCGTACCCGATCAGTCGCCACTATATACGATACCCTTCGCGATAGCGCTCTTCGTCTTCCGTCCGCGTTATCCGTCTCAGGTGCCCTCCGCCGCCTCGGGATTCCATTGCCCCTTGCGCATGCGCGTGATCGTCGCGCTCTTGAACATGCCGGCCCTCGTGAACGGGTCGCCTTCCACAAAGGCCTGGGCTTCCGCACGGCTTCCCACGTTGACGATCAACAAGCTGCCGACGAACTCCTTGCCGTCGTCGGACGTCGTCGCGCCCGACAATACCAATATCCTTTTCTGGCTGCGCAGATAGTCGAGATGGGGTTGCAACCCCTTCTCACGCAATTCGGCGAAGTTTGGCGCGGCTACGCGCGAGATGGCCCAAAGCATGATCGATCTCCTCCTAGAGCTTGCATTTTGCATGGATACTCAAGGTCGCGCTTTTAAATTGAAGGGGCCAGCGTCAGTTTGACTACACGCAACGGGATGCGACAGATGCCGGAAGTAATTTGAGCCCGGTCCCTTTAATCGATTCAAGCGAGCACTGCAATCGGTTCTACCGATTGGACGATCCGCGCGACTACGTCGTAGCTGCTTTGCTTGCCCGCTTCTCCTCTCGGCGTCGTTTTCGTCGGCCGTGTTTCTCACGAGTTTGGTCTTGCTTCGTTTGCCCCGCTAAATACAGCCTCGTGTAGGCATCAAGTTGCTTGTGTAAAGCGTCATCCACATCGTCGTGCCTGACTGCATAGCGGAGCTTATATAGTAATTTCGTAAAATACTTTCCGGTGAGTTTTACGATCAGCACGTTGTGGTTCATGAACATATCGCGAACCCACTCGACATCCCTATTAGCATATAAGTCTACGGTTTCATCGCGCGTGACCACAAATGCTATACGGCCATACTCGCCAGTTAAATACGAAAGAACTTGCTGGTAATCGGCCGCGGTGAGACCTTGATAGTTTTTTACCTCGAAAACCACATGGCGGGAGCCATAGTCCGAGTAGATACGTTTCCACACGCCGCCCTCAGCAAGATTAGTTGAACTCGCGGTCCGGAGCACGTCCGTCATGACAAAAAATAAACTTGCCGGTTACGGGGTCGCGAACCCCAACGAAACCGACACTGTAAAGCGCCCTAAGCACAGCCCGTGCGTCGTCGAGGATCAGAAAGTCCTGCTGAACTAAAGAATCTGGAGAGCCTCCGGAAAGGAGAACCTCAATAAGGTGAGTGACGTGTTCGACTTCAAGCTCAGGGTCCCAGTGGAGTCTTAGTACATGGCCCTCAATATTGCGCGAGTAATCAGGGTCTAGCTTTTCAACCGCCCTAAATATGTTGTCACGAAGAAAGACGATGGGGCGAACGCCGCGAAAGTGAGTTTTGATGTCGATAGCTGCCTGCACTAATCCGTCCACAAAACCGACGCCAGTATCGTCTGGCTCATAGCCCTCGTCCAGGCAGTCGATCAGAAATACGACCAGTTCTCCGGAATCCGCACACGTGGTGAGCAAATTGTTCTCTACTTTTGTAAGATCTAATGCAATTGGTAATTCGGCAATGCGCTCTTCGGGTCCTTGAGCCGTGTCTATCTTTTCCTTGAGCAGCTTTCTGTATCGGTCAAAGACTGATGCTCCAAGCCGATTCCAGAGGTCGGCGCGGTGCTTGAGAAAATCCGACTCTTCTGTAGTTGAGAAACGGTAACGGTGGGAGATGCAGTTCACCAGTTCCATCATGAACGCATAGCGCCATGCTAGCCTTGCGCCAGCCCGAATCCAGGAAAATTTGCTACCGAACAACTGAATCAGGGGCCGCACCCCCATTATTTGCTGCTCTTCTGGCGCCAGCTTCACCACCTGGACAGAATTAACATGGCGCCAGTACTTTTCGAGCGATGCCGTTAACGCACTCTTACCCGTTCCGCGTCGGCCCACCACGATGATTCGGTCGGACGTTTCGATTAGTGTCCGATAATCAGACGTTTCCAAAAATGCCGCATTCAACATTTTTGCGTCAGCTTCGGCTCTGGGATCACCTAGCACGTTGGGTCGCAGCCAAGTCGTTGCCATTTACACCTCCTCAGTGGGACCGAAGCGCTTATCTGCTCTGGTGAATCAATACGCTAGCATAAAATCCACAGGAGGGGCCCGCCCGGCGCGCCACCCTAGATCGCATCTAGCGATGGTGGGCGCTCATCTTGCCGTTCTGCTTGGATTTGTGAATCGACTTTCAGCATGCCTTCCTCCATTTGTGCGGTAGCATAGCGCAATAGAGAAGAGGGAGAAGCCACGAACATGACCAACAATGCTCTGCGCACGATTTTGCCGATCGCCGGCTGGCCCGAGGAGCGCGCCCGCGCCGTCGCGATCACCAGCGACGCCGATCCGATACTGCCACCGCCGTTCCGCCTCGGCGAGACCAGTAGCGCCACGCTTGCGGCAGTCGGCCTCGCGGTCTCCGATCTGTGGGAATTGCGCACCGGGCGGGGCCAGAAGATTGCAATAAAAGTTAAGGGACAGTCTCCTCTTAGAGTTCCATGATCTGCGCATCTTCGGGCGGGATGCCGCGCGAGTGTTTTTCGCGGATCGCGGTGATGGTCGATCCCGGGACGCCTGCTCCTTGTATGTTGAGTTCTATGCTGCCCCCCCATCACTAGCCCCCTCCCCCTCCCCTCTCCCGCCATGGGGAGAGGGACGTTGGTGATGCCCCCTCACCCTAGCCCTCTCCCCCAGTAGGTGGGGCGAGGGAATTCATTTTTGTTGTAAG
>MERI01000098.1 GCA_001772005.1 Betaproteobacteria bacterium RIFCSPLOWO2_12_FULL_62_58
AAATGGATCGGATACCCGGCGCAGATATAGTCGAGCGCCCGCTTGGTGACGCCCTGAATGTAAGGAGTCTCAACAAAGTCGGCTTTCTTCTCCAACGTGAGGACCGTCGACTCATCGAGGACCGTCAATTCTTCGGCTTGGATCATCGCACCTACTCCTTATCCTAGGAGTCTGTCGGGCTTTGAGCCGACAGACTCCTAAAGTGAAAAACACGCAACAATGAAGTGCAAGTAGCCATGCCAAGTCGGTTGTCTTCCGGCCAGATAAACACTTTTGTGTGCTCGAATTCGTACAAACGAGCCTTTTCGTAAGCAGCCTGTCTCTCGGGCCCTTATTGACAGCGATTTGCCAGCAATCTATGCACCCATTTACTGAGGTCAAGTCCGACAGGCTGCTAGGAAACCACTCCTCTACCCCGACACTCCAGACACGCCAGGCCGCTTGAGATTTCATAGGCGCGCCCCTCGCAACCAGGGCAGCGTTGCGTCGGACCTGAGACCGGGGCTACCACCCCCGCCCCGCGATCCCGTCCTCCAGCGCATTTCGCCTCTTTACTAACCGGGTCGTGTCGGGGCGATGGCTGGTGCGCGAACCCCCCCTCAACCCACCCCTTACTTTTTCCTCGGTTTCCCGGGCTTGCTGACTTTCTTCGGTTTCCCCGGCTTGCTGACTTTCTTCGGTTTCCCCGGCTTGCTGACTTTCTTCGGTTTCCCCGGCTTGCTGACAAAGGGCGCAGAGCGCTTTAGCGACCATCGTCTTTTTTTTTGCCCGTCTTTTTTTGACGCTCCTCCGGCTCGCGGCTAGGGGCTGAAATCGGCACCCGCACCGCCCCACCGGCTTGGGCCGCCAACAGGCTATTCGGAATCTGCCGGGGGACCCAAGCGTCCTCGCGGATTTTCTCAAGCGAGGCCCTGAACCTGTTCAAGCCGGACACTTGGGATCTTATCTCTTGCGTAGACTGCGCCAGACTTTCAGCCAGCTCCTGCGCCATCTCTCCACGCGAGACGTGAAAATCGTTCACCAGTTCGGCCACTTCACGGGAGCGATCGCGGCGATCTTTGGCCAACCCCGCGCGCTGCGCCTTAGCCATATGGCGATGCGTTTTGGCAAAATCAGCGCGTCCTTTGTCAAAATCGGCGCGTAGGGAGGCCACAAAGGTTGCCACTGCTTCGGTTGACTGAGCGAGCTTCCGGCGGAGACTGCGCCGCACGCGGACATGGTTCTGGCGAAACCCCTCGCACATCGTGCCCGTGTTGGCCCGCATCGTACACACGTTGACTGATCGACCCACATGATCGGCAGCAAAACTGGATTTCAAGGCCTCGGCCATCACCGCACGCTCCCGACCGAACGCTTGCAGCATGCTGGCGGTCTGTGCCTTACTAGAACCGACGGCCATCTTGCGCTCGCGCGCTGAGGTCGCAATGCCCTGCGCCAGGACTTCCATTTGATCCCTCAAGTTACTCATAGCGAATCCTTTCTCCTTGTTTCGGCTGGGCATGCACCCCATCGTGTGCCAGCGTTCAAGAATCAGCTACCGATAGCCAGCCTCTCCTGCCGCGAACTGGCCACTGATTCCATCAGTGTCCCGCTCCGGCTGCTAGAACCCTGTGATTGCTCCCCCGAACTGGGAGGGACCACTCCGGCCCCTCCCGGCGGGGAAACCAACATCGCGTAGACCTTTACGCCGGGGCGGCCGCACTCGCCGTGAGTCCGATTGCCTCTGCGTACTTGAGATAGGTCTCGACCGACGCGATCACGACCCGCGCCTCGATCGACAGCAGCTCGATCCCGACCAGCGACACCTTGACCCAGGCATCAATAACGATCCCTTTGTCCAGGATCCGGTCCACCACTTCGGCCAAACTCGATGAATCCGTCGACTTTTGTACCTTTGCCATTTGCTTCTCCTAATATTTTTCACCCCTCGTCATTGCCCTGCATACGAAGTACGGGGTTGGGCCCTTCGTTGCACTGAGGGTTAGCAACAACTGTGCCATGCATGCGGCGCTGGGACCCCAGCAGTTAGTCTCCGGTAAAAACAGTGCGTTAAGGAGAAAGCTACTGCTGAAGGAAAGTTCAAGATGGCCGAATCGAGGAATCACTACTAAGGAGAGGACACCACATGTGTGGAGCCTTATCCTGTGGACAATACCGCATGGATCGTATTCAGGAGCTCGTCATGGCGGAACGGCTTGGTGACAAATGCGGAGACGAAACCGATGCGCAGGGCGTCCTGCACGAGGCTACACCCGGGCGTTCGTTGCCGACATCGAGGAAGGCGTCGAGCGGCTGCGCGCCGCCTGCGCCGATTGAACGCGGCTCAGGCCGCGCGGCGCAGGCGGATGAGGGTCTGCTCGATGCGCGAGCGCTCGGCCAGGACCTTGCGCGCGTACTGGGAATTGGCGTCGTCCAAGGCACCCGCGTACATCTGCAGCGCGGTCTCGGTCTCGCCGAACCGGCGCGAGGGTTTAAGCGAGATCTTCAGCATTGGCGGCGCGCTCGCGCCGCCGGCAGACCCTCTCGACCCTCAGCGAATGCGGTATTCAATCTGGGAACGTGCCCCTACACCGTCGCAGGTTCTTGGTCGAGAGCCGCTCTCAAGTGCAGACCGCGCGCACCTGATGGAGATCTGTAAGACCCTGGAGGATTTTGTCGATACCATCCTGTTTCAGGGTTCGCATGCCTGACGCCATCGCCGCGTTCTGCACATCCGTTACGGGCGCTCGGGACTGGACCAGTTGCTTTACTGCTGGATCGGCGACAAGCAGTTCATATAAGCCTATCCTGCCACGGAGTCCGGTATGGTTACAGTATTCGCAGCTCCGAGCGCGGTAAATGGTGATTTTCCCTTTCGGGCCAGCATAATGACCGAGCCACGTATCCATTTGTTTCCTGGTATCGATTGACGTCTCATTGCAATATTCCATCACGAGTTCTTCAAGTTCCATGGCCGTCGGGGTATAAGCGGTCTTGCACGAGGGGCAAAGTCGCTTGGTCAGACGTTGCGCCAGAATGCCGCGAAGTGAGTCAGCAAAGTTAAACGGATCCATGCCGAGATCGAGTAATCGAACGATGCTTTCCGCTGCGCTGTTGGTGTGCAATGTCGACAGGACCAGGTGTCCTGTCAATGATGCTTGGATGCCAATCTCTGCCGTCTCGGCGTCGCGAATCTCACCGACCATGATCACGTCGGGATCGGCGCGCAAGAAACTCCGCATTGCGGCCGCGAAAGTCCAGCCGATTTTAGAATTGACCTGAACCTGGCACAGCCCGGGCTGTGTAATTTCGATCGGATCCTCTGCCGTCCAGATCTTGCGCTCGGGCTTATTGATAAACCCGAGTAACGAATGCAGGGTGGTAGTCTTCCCGGACCCGGTCGGGCCACACACGAGGAAAAGTCCGTGCGGCCTGGAAATCAAGCGCTTCACAGCGGCCAGCGCGTCCGCGTCGAAACTCAGCTGATCGATGGGAATAGGCTTGGCCGCCGCGAGCACACGCAATACCGCGTGTTCCAGACTGTTCGTCGTGGGAATGGTTGCGACACGCAGCTCCACTCGTGCGGGGCCAAACTGGCTGAAGTCGATCTTGCCGTCCTGGGGCTTACGGCGCTCCGTAATATCGAGCCTGCTCATGATCTTGATTCTGGAGATCAGGGCATTACGGAATCTGGAGGGCAAGTCAAGATAGTCCACCAGTGTTCCGTCTTTGCGGAAACGTATGCGCGTACTTTTATGGCCCGGATTGGATTCGATGTGGATGTCCGACGCCTTCTGCCGGATGGCGTCGAGGATTATTCTGTTGACCAGCCGTACGAGCGTGCTGTCGGTATCAACGACCTGCTCTTCGGTCAGATCAAGTTCGCCGCTTTCCGCAGCCAGACGGGATGTGAGTTCGTCTATCCCGATTTCAGTTGCCGCGGAATGTAAAACCGCGCGCTCATCAGAGCTATCGATGGTGCCTTCGGGGAAGACTTCCGCTACGCTCCCGTAATTGCTCTCGAGCGTGTAACGGATATCCTCCGCAGACGCCATGACCGGGGCCATCTTCATGCCGATCTTAAACTGGAGATCTTCCAAAATACCCATACTCATTGGATCTTCGAGTGCCACGACCAGTGCGCCTTCCGACTCGCACACCGGCATGATCTGATAGCGGTACGCCATCTGCGCCGTAACCTTGCTGAGCACCTCGGGAGCAATCGCGAACTTTTGTAAGTTGACAAACGGGATGCCCAGCTTGTTTGCCAAGACGAATCTGACTACCTCGGGATCCACGACCCCCATGTTCGACAGGATCTGCCCGAGCGGCATCTTGCGATTCTTGGCTTGGTTTTTAAGTGCCTCTTCCAGCTCCGATTCAGTCAAGAACCCAAGTTCCACCAACGATTCACCCAGCTTCAGGATCGGCTTGGCCTGCTGGCGCTTCAACGCCGCTACAAGCTGGTCCGACGAGACGATCTGATTCTCGGTAAGGTAATTGCCAAGCTTTTGAGCCCGCATTTCACGCTGCTTCGCGAGAGCCGCCTGCACCGCCTCGGTTGAAGCGAGCTGATGATCGATCAGCATCTGGCCGATAAGGGACCCAATATCGAACGATTCGATCGATTGTGCCGGCAGAAAACAGCGGACTACACCTCCTTCTTCTTCCGGCAAAAACAGAAACAGTCCATAGTTCCGACTGACGAAGCCTATTGTTTCACCCTGGAATCTCTCCGCGTTCTTCTTCATATGTACGCAGAACGACTGATGCTCGGATGGCGTGAATACATCCCCTTCAGTGAATTCCATGGGAAGCTTCTGGCGCTCCAGCCGGAGAGGTCTTAGCAGATGTAGACTGACGAAACCCGAAAATACAATGCTGACACTGGCACTTGCGCCACCAGGTTGAAACTTAAGCAACGCTTGCTCCGGCAGGAAGTCGACGAGGTGGCCGGTCGCCTTTGCACCATCGCTGAAAATCAGCAGGCATTCGCCCCAATCCTGCTGCCCCTCGCCCCGGATGAACTCGAATTGTGAAGGAGCGGGCCACTGGAATTTCTCCGCGGCAGCGGCATCGCTCATGGTGGGATGTGATGTCACGCTCACAGTGATGGGCCTCGCAGCAAATCTCCTGAAATGTATCCGGAGGTCTGCGTTACTTAAGCGGGATGATGCATTTTCTTCTGAACTGCAAAATCCGAGTCCATTGGTACCGATGTTGTATTTGCCGGCTCATTTGGCAGGACTGGAAGATTCGGGTTTACATCATGCGCCACCCGAAACGAGGTGCGCGATAACCGGACAAACTCTTCTGCCGGCAGCGGCCTGCTGAAATAATAGCCCTGATACTCGCCGCATTGGAGGTTCGCCAGGTAGGCAAGCTGCTCTTCGGTCTCCACCCCTTCAGCAACCACACCGAGACCGAGACTTTTCGCCATGGCGATCACTGCCGTTACGATGCCGGCATCATCTGCGTCGGTAGTGAGGTCCCGTACAAATGATTGGTCGATCTTGAGTCTTTGCACCGGAAAGCGCTTGAGATAGGCCAGGCTTGAATAACCCGTGCCGAAATCGTCAACCGAAAGTTGAACACCGAGTCGATGCAGCTGTTGCAACAGGGCAACTGCTTCGTCAGGATGGTGCATCATCGTGCCCTCGGTGATCTCCAGGTCCAGAAAGCGGGGTTCGAGTCCCGTCTCGTGCAGCATCCCGGCAATCATTCCTACCAGGTTTTTCTGCCGGAACTGGCGTGGCGAGAGATTGACTGACATTAACAAGGACGGAAATCCTTGGCGCTGCCACGCCTTGTTTTGAGCGCAGGCGGTTTTCAGCGCCCACTCACCGATGGGCACAATGAGCCCGGTTTTCTCGGCCAACGGGATGAACTGCCCCGGCGAGACGAGGCCCAGTTCCTTCGAGTTCCAGCGGATCAGCGCTTCCGCACCGATGATTCGACCGCTTCGCACTTCAACTTTCGGCTGGTAGTGGAGCAAGAATTCGTCCCGTTCCAAGGCCCGCCGCAGCAAGCCTTCCATGTGGAGGTGCTTCGCTGCGCTTGCGTTCATTTCGGGCGCATAATATTCATATGTATTGCCGTCGGCTTTCGCGCGGTACATGGCGACGTCCGCGGTCTGCAGGAGCTCGTCGATATCGACCGCGTTAAGTGGATATAGAGTGACTCCGGTGCTGGCGGTCAGGAAGATCTCTCGGTCTTCCACGATGATTGGGTCAAAGAAGGCTTCCTGGATCCTTTCCGCCACAGTAGTCACCTGATCGACATCGGTAACGTCTTCCAAAACGATGGTGAACTCGTCGCCTCCGAGGCGGGCGATGGAATCCACGCCTCGCAGCGTTTTTCTGAGCCGCTCAGTCACCGCCTGCAGCACTTTGTCCCCGGTGCGGTGCCCCAGGGTGTCGTTGATTTCCTTAAACCGGTCCAGATCGAGAAACATCACGGCCAGCATTTGCTCGTTGCGCTTGGCCCTCTCGACGGCGTGCGATAATCGGTCGCGGAACAGATTACGGTTCGGTAAGCCGGTAAGCTCGTCGTACTGCGCCAGATAGAGAATTTTTTCGTCGGCTTTTTTGCGTCGGGTGATGTCCCGCATCACCACTTGAGTCCCAAGCTTGCCCTCCTTCACGACGAAGGGCCCACCGGATGCTTCCACATCGACGACGGCGCCATCAAGTCTGACTACCTTTGCCTCAAATAGTGGAGTTGGGCCGAGTGTTTCCCCTATTTGGCGCCTGTATTCATTCACGATCTCGTGATAGTCCACATGAAATAGATCAACTGCGGACTTCCCGACGAGTTCGTCGGCATTGTTCGCGCCGAACAGCTTTACGCACGCGCTGTTGACGAAAGCGATTTTGCCTTCGCTTTGGACGTAAATACTATCGGGCGACAGCTCTACCAACTGGCGGTAGCGTTCCTCACTTTCCCGCATGGCTTTTTCCGCCTGCATTCGCTCCTGCATCTGTTGCTGTAACAGCACATTGGTCTGGGACAGTTCCGCGTGTTGCTTTTCCAGATCAATATTCACCCGACGCAGTTTTTCGGCAAGCTTCGTCGAGCGATCGCCGAGCCGGGCGTCGATCACGCAAATAAGCAGGGTTGTCGCCATGAAAACGAAAGTGAATCCGCCAATTGTGCCGCCGAGCCAGACATTATCGATGTCCTGTGGACTCATGGTGGAGACACTTGTCGGCGCAAAGATCGTTGCCGCCATGCCGGCATAGAACATTCCGCAGATGGCGGCGCCCATGACGAGGGCGCTGCCGCCTTTTTTCCAGAACGCCGTAAGAATCGTGTCGCCGCGCAGATGAAAAGCGAGCCACAAGGCAACCACCGATGTAGCTATGGCAATCAGGATTGACAGGCCAAGGAGAAGCGGGTCGTAGCGTATCGGGGGCTCCAGCTGCATTGCCGCCATGCCGATATAGTGCATCGACGCAATTCCAATGCCCATCAGCACGCCACCAGGCAATAATTCGCGTGTGCTCAAGCTCTCGCGGCTCACCCTATGGAGCGCAAACCCCGCGACGGCGATCGCGACCAGCAGCGACAGCAACGTGATCGGGACATCGTACGACACCGGTATCGGTAACTGCACGGCGAGCATGCCAATGAAGTTCATCGACCAGATGCCTGCTCCCATGGACAGCGCGCCGCCGTTCAGCCAATATCGTGCCGCTGTTTCTCCTTCCGCCGCTGCGACGCGCGAGGCCAAATCAAGAGCGACAAAGGACGCGAGGACCGCAATTATGAACGACAGAACGGCTAGTCCGATGTCGTATGTGACTACCATTTTTTGCTTCGCCTGCTTTCGTTCCAGCTAGTGTAGTGGGGCTTATTACGCCGCCGCCGAAATCAGTTCATGACGCGACGAACGCTGCTGCCCGGACAGGAGCGGTGCGCGCGATGAACGCCAAGACGGTACAAGACCGGCGCAAACAGGCCTCCGCAGGCGGATGAGGGTCTGCTCGATGCGCGAGCGCTCGGCCAGGACCTTGCGCGCGTACACGAAATTGGCGTCGTTGAAGGCGCCCGCGTACATCTGCAGCGCGGTCTCGGTCTCGCCGAACCGGCGTAGGTATTCGCGCAGGATCTGCGCGCCGACCCGGATGTTCGCTTCCGGTTCGAGCAAAACGTCCTGGTCGCCGTGCAAGGCGATCTTTTCCATGTGGAACTTCGCCATGACCTGCATCAGGCCCTTCGCGCCAAGCACGCTTTCGGCGACCGGGTTGAAGCGGGACTCGACCGCGATCACCGCGAGGATCAGCAGCGGATCCACGGAAGACTCCTTGCCCGCCCGGTAGGCGGTCGCGACGAAGCGTGCGGCCGCCTCGTCGGCCACGCGGTAGCGCCTCGCGATGAACCCGGTGACCGCCCGTTGCTCGCGCGCCACGGCCGCGCTCGGCGCTTGCTTGGCCTCGATCGTGCCGGCCGAATAGTTGGCTCCCGGAGCCTCGCCCGCCGCGGAACTGGTCACGATCTGGCGCGGTATCGCCTCACGCGGAACCGGGATGTCGACGGCGAGCACCGCCGCCAGACCCACCGCCGCGAACAACGCTCGCGTCAAGTCGTACACGCGCACCATGGCTTTTCCTAATATTTTTCACCCCTCGTCATTGCCCTGCATACGAAGTACGGGGTTGGGCGCTTCGTCACACTTATCGAGCTTTACATAACTTCGTTACGTCGCTCGATCCCTCACCCCCAACCCCTCTCCCGAGGGGCGAGGGGAGCGTCGAGCGAGTCCGGATTTGTCATCCGGTTTCGAAATGATCAATAGATAGGCAATAACGGTGCCATGCGTGCGACGCTGGGACCCCAGCAGTTAGTCTCCAGTAAAAACAATGCGTAAGGAGAAGGCTACTGCTGAAGGGAAGTTCAAGATGGCAGAATAGGAGGAATGACTACTAGGGAGAGGACACCCTATGTGCGGAGCCTTATCCTGTGGACAGCACCGCATGGATCGTGTTCAGGAGCTCGTCATGGCGGAACGGCTTGGCGACAAAGGCGGAGACGAGGCCGGTGCGCAGAATCTCCTGCACCAGGCTATCGTCCTTATAGAAATAGCCGGAGACGAGAATCAACGGCGCGGCGCAGGATGTTTCGGTCCGAATCCGCCTGGCGAGATCCACCCCTTCGATGTCCGGCAGCTTGGCATCAACCAGGACGAGGTGGCACGCCGGCTCCGACTCCTTGAGCCACCGGAGCGCCTCAGTCCCGCTCCCCACCGCCACCACCGTGAACCGATCCCCCCGCAACAGCGTCTCCAACGCCCAGCACACATCTGGCTCGTCGTCCACGACCAGCACGGTTAAGCTTTCAGGCATCAGCGTTCAGCTACCCGCCTATCAGCCGCCAGAGGCAGGCGGGCGGTAAACGTGCTGCCCTCTCCCTCCACACTGTCCACATCAATGACGCCCCCGTGCTGCTTCACAATCGTGTAGCAGATGGACAGCCCCAACCCGGTGCCTTTGCCGACCGGCTGGGTCGTGAAGAAGGGGTCGAACACTTTGCCCAGGTGAGACGGCGGAATCCCGTAGCCCGTATCGCACACGCGCACCACCGCCTCGGCAGCCTCGCGCCGGATCACGATCCTGATCTCGCCGCCGGCGGGCATCGCCTGACAAGCGTTCAGGATCAGATTCATGACCACTTGCTGCAGGAGGTTCGCGTTTCCAGAGATCGGCAAGAATGGGTCTGCATAATCTTCACACACCTTGATCTTCTGAAGCTTCGCCTGGGGAGCCAGCACGTTGACCGCCTCGTGCACCAAGGCGACGAGGTTCAGCGATTCCAGTTGATCAGTGGGCGCGGGCCGCGCGAACCGCAGCAGGTTCTCGATAATCGTCGATGCCCGCTGGATGCCGTCGATGCACTTCCGGACGCACTCCTGCTGGAACGCCCGATCGCGAGACGGGTCCAGGAGAAACTGCGCGGCGGAGAAACTGACGGACAGCGGATTGCGCAGCTCATGCGCGATGCCCCCGGCCATCACCCCCAAGGCGGCGACTTTCTCGCTCTGGTAGAGGTGCTCCTCGAACGCCCGTCGCTCGGACAGGTCCCGTCCGACCGCGACTACGCCGCTCACCTTGCCGGAATCGTCACGGATCGGGGAACAGGACCAATCGACCGGAACCAGCCTGCCGGAACGAGCTGCGAGGTTCAGCTCCTGGAACTTCACGGCTTCGCCCGCGGCCAGCCGGCGAATGATCGCCGCCATGTCATTCCGCTGAGCAGCCTCGCATAGATCGGTCAGCAGCCATCCCAGCACCTCGTCGGCCCGATAGCCCGAAATGCGCTCCGCGGCCGCGTTCCAACTGATAATGCGGCCCTCGGCGTCGGTGGAGACCATCAGATCGTTGGCGCTTTCGACCACGCTGGATAGCTGGCGTTCGACCATCCGGGCCTTCTCGCTCAACTGCACCTTCTCGGTGATATCGTCCATCAGGAGCATGGCGTGCTCCACCACATTCCCCGACTTCACCGGAACCACGGTGTAGTAATAGATGCGGGTGGGAATGCCGGGCGCCCGGTAGGTCATTTGGGCGCCGCGCAACGGCAGGCCCGTATCGAAGACGCCGCGGACTTTGACCTCCAAGCGCGTATACTCCAGGATCGCGCTGGGGAAGACCTCGCGGATGAGCGCCCCGATCGTGTTCCCCTCACTCCGTTGCGCCTTCTCGAGGAAGTTCCGATTTGCAGACACCACCCGCAACGCCCGATCAATTAAAAGGAGGGAAAACGGGATGCTCCCTAAGAGCATGTGGTACAGCTTTTCGTACCAGCCTGCTTCCGAGGGCGCGGTAGCCGGAGGCATCGTGCCCTTGTTCGTCGAAGAGCGGTCGGCGGCGCCGGCTGACTTTTTCATGGTTCACCCTCTGAGAGCGTGGGGCAAAAATTGTACGGCGGCCAGGGCCCCCGCAATTCGAGGGTCAGGCCGGTTCCCTTGTGGGCGTGCAATTGGTCTGAGAGAACGGCGCGAAAATCGGGGAGGGCCGCAGGGGTCACCAGAAAGCTGCAGTTGAAGACCATGCGTTCGGGGCGTCCGGTCACCGCGCCGGCATGGCGCCGCAATTCGCTTGAGGCCACGGCATGGAGGGCCAGGACCTCGTGGAGGTCATGGGTCACCCGCTCCACCCAGGCGCGCAGCGCCGCCTCGATCATGGCATCCAGTTGCTTCTGCTGCAGGTATCGCGCCCCCGGCGAGGGCGACAGCGCCGCAACCCGCGACTGAATCGCGGGGTCTGCGGCGGTCACGATCCGCCGGGCTTCCCCTTCGTTGAGATAGCCCTTGACGCTCCACTCAGCCTTGTCGCGAAGCTCATCCAGCACCCGCGAGATGCCCTCCCGATGCCGGCCCAGGAATTCCTTGAGGCTCGTGCGGGAACGAAAGATCGTGCCGAATTTGACCGGCAGGACCGGCGACGCGCCCATGATCCGTTCCACCACCGCCTCATGCCGACAGGCCCGGGACCCCACCCAGCGCAACGTCTGGAGGTTCCGATCGCAAAATTCACCGGGGTCCACCGCCCCGATCACCGCCACCACCCCATCCTCTTCCAGCGCCGCCAGCGGATAGCGCTCGTCCACGCCGCGCAGGTCCTGCTCAGCCGGCCCCTTCACGACCGAAAGACATTCCGGCCGGGCCAGGCAGTAGAGGTAGATGCCGAGGCCTGAGGCCTCGGCATGCGAATCGGTCATTTGCGGATCTCGTTCAGCGCCGCCTCAAAATGCCGTGGCTGGATGAGCAGGGGGCAAGAGGCCGAATGTCCTTCCCTCCCGCCTCTCGCCTCCTCCACTCTTTCCCGGATGGCGTTCAAGGCCGCGTGGTGACAGATGGCGCTGAGGTCGGCGCCCGTCAGGCCGTCCGTGTTGGCCGCGATGGCCTCCAGACGCACCTCCTTGGCCACGGGCTTGCCGCGCACCTGCACGTGCAGAATCGCCAGGCGTTCTTGCTCATCGGGAAGCGGGATCTCCACCACCACGTCGAAGCGGCCCGGGCGCAGCAAAGCCGGGTCCACGATGTCCAGCCGATTCGTGGCGGCCAAGACCAGCACCCCGGTCAGTTTCTCGATCCCGTCCAGCTCCGCCAGAAACTGGCCCACGACCCGCTCGCTGACATGCGCCTCCGACGCACCGCCTCCGCGTCGTGGGACCAGCGCATCAATCTCGTCGAAAAACGCCAGGCACGGTGCCGCTTGCTTCGCCTTCCGAAAGACCTCGCGGACGGCTCGCTCCGACTCGCCGACATACTTCGACAGCAGGGCAGGCCCCTTGACCGAGATGAAATTAACCAGGGTCGCGCTGGCCGCCGCCTGGGCGAGCAGCGTCTTGCCGCAGCCGGGAGGCCCGGAGAGAAGAATCCCCTTGAGTGGCCTCACCCCGGCCGCGTCAAACAAATCGCCATATTGCAGGGGCCATTCCAACGCCTCGCGCAGCAGGCGCTTCGCCCGCTCGAGCCCGCCCACATCCTCCCAGACGGTGGATGGGACCTCGACAAACACCTCGCGCAGCGCGGACGGCTCCACGTCGCGCAGCGCTGCCAGGAAATCCTCCTTGCACAACTCAAGCTTCATCAGAGAGTCGTAAGGAAGCGTGGCTTGGGCAAAGTCAATCTCCGGCAAGATCCGCCGCACGCAGATCATGGCCGCCTCGCGGCAGAGCGCTTCCAAGTCGGCCCCCACGAACCCATGCGTGATGTCGGCCAGCCGGGGCAGATCCACGTCCTTGGCCAAGGGCATGCCGCGGCTATGAATTTCCAGGATCTCGAGGCGGCCGTGACGGTCCGGAATCGGGATGACGATCTCCCGGTCGAACCGCCCCGGACGGCGCAGCGCCGGATCGAGAGCATTCGGAATATTAGTGGCTGCGATGACGATAACGTGCTCGCGCGACTTGAGGCCATCCATGAGACTGAGGAGCTGGGCCACCACCCGCCGTTCGACCTGCTTTTCGCCGCCCAGCTCCTCCCTCTTCGGGGCGATCGCATCGATCTCGTCAATGAAAATGATGCTCGGGGCCTGTTTGGCGGCCTGGTCGAAAATGGCGCGCAGGTGACTCTCGCTCTCCCCATAAAACTTGCCGATGATCTCAGGCCCGTTGATCGCGAAGAAGCGCACGTCCGTTTCATGCGCGACCGCCCGCGCAATGAGGGTTTTGCCGCAGCCGGGGGGGCCGTAGAGCAGTACCCCCTTGGGCGCATCAATGCCGAGCCGGGCGAACACCTCTGGATAACGCAACGGCAGTTCGATGATCTCGCGGACGCGCTGGACCTCCCGCCGAAGCCCGCCGATGTCCTCGTAGGACAGGGTGGGTCGCCCGACCGGATGCTCTTCGGACTCCGCGCGCACGGGGCCCACTGTCAGCAGCGTCGGCGGCGCGATGAGGACCGGCCCTTTGGGCGCGGTCTCCCGCACGAGAAAGTCCAGGTAGCGGCTCCCGAACAGGGTGCCCCGTATCCGATCTCCTTCCACCACCGGCAGGCCGTCCAGCCGGGTGCCGATGTACTGGAGATCGCGATCGGAGGGGACCGTGACGGTTGGCGACAGGACGATCCGCTGAGCGGGCTGGGCGACCACTTTCCGCACCGACACGACATCGTCCAATGCCACCCCCGCATTGCCCCGCGAGAGCCCATCCAGTTGGACCATGGCCCCCGAGCGAGCGTCCTTGTACGCCGGCATCACCTTGCAGACTGTGCGGCGCTTCCCGGCAATCTCCACAATGTCGCCGAGCTCGGCCCCCAGGGCCTTGATATCGGCCGGATCCATTCTCGCCAGCGCCCGTCCCACATCCTTGCCCAGCCCCTCGGTCACTTTCAGGCGCAACGTACCGTCTGCCGGTTTCTCCATTCCATGCTCTCTCTGAATAATCGCTCAACTCCGAACTCTCAGTTTCGTAGGTCGGGTTAGCGGCTTGCCGCGTAACCCGACGGTTATTTACACACGCGTGTCGGGTTACGCTGCGCTAACCCGACCTACTAATTTACTTGTTGAGCTGAATCTCCAAGATGCCGTTCCGGCAGGAAAAACTCATCTTGTCGGATGAAAAGCTGGCCGGCAGCAGCACCTCTTTCCTATATTTCTTATCTCCTTTCTTGGCAGCAAGGATCAGGATGTCCTCATGAAGTTCAAGTTGCACATCTTCTTGCATGATCCCCGGAACCTCGGCGACGATCAGCAGGTGATCCGGTTCGTCAAACACATCCACCATCGGCTCTCGGATCTCGTGCACCTCCACCCGCCCACCCTTCTCATCTCTTCGAATGTTCCCGAACGGCTCAACCTTGATCCCTTTCTCACCCAAACCGGACTTGACCGAGAAACCGTAGACCCCCTTGAGCCGTTTGTCCGAGCCCACGTTGAACTCGCCGGTCTTGGTCACCACGCCCCCCGCCTGTTCGGCTTGCTCCGCCAGTTTCCCCAACTGCTCGATCAGGGTGCCGAGTCCTGCAAAAAATCCGCCGCTGCGGGATGGCTCGGGCTTGGGCTTCCCGAACAGCGCCCCCAGCCTGCGCCCGATTTCCTCGATGCGATGTTTCCCCTCCGCAAATTCCTCCGAGTGCTTTTTACCGACCATGTCGTTCCCTCCTCTGTGAGTGGCGGAATGCCTCATTTCAGCGTGCATCGTCCAGCAGTTTCGTATGGATCCCTCTGAACCGGCTCGAGGAAATCTCATACGCCTTCAGCTTGCTATGGATCGTCTTGTAATCAATGTGGAGCAGCCGGGCGGCCTGCGCCTTGTTGCCTTCGGTCAGTTCCAAAGCCTGCAAGAGAATCGCACACTCCACTTGAGTGGTCATCGGTCCGACCAACTCCTTGAGCGGCAGGCTGCCCCCAGCCGCCAAGAGCGCCACAGGGGTCAAGAGCGGACACGCTCGGGGACCGCCGTTTAGGGGGCAACGCTGCTCCGGTTGGTCGGGCCCGAGACACTCCGATGGGCTGCGGCATCCGTCGAGCATCCCGAGCAATTCGGGCTTGATCATCTGCTCGGGGTCATCGCACAACAACACCGCCCGCCGCAACTGGTTGCGCAATTCGCGAGCATTACCGGGCCAGTCATACCGCTGGATGAGTCCCCAGGCAGAGTCCGACAGGCCACCCACCTGCTTGCTCAACTCCCGGTTCGCATCGGTTATGAACCGATTAACCAGAAACGGAAGGTCCTCTTTTCGCTCACGCAATGGCCGGAGGAAGATCGTGAACTCCGCGAGCCGGTGATAGAGGTCCCGGCGAAACACCTGCTTATCCATCATGGCCGGAAGATCCAAATTGGTCGCCGCCACTACCCGGAAATCCACATCCCGCTCGTTCGTGCTCCCGATTCGATGGATTTTCCGCTCCTCGAGAA
>MERI01000099.1 GCA_001772005.1 Betaproteobacteria bacterium RIFCSPLOWO2_12_FULL_62_58
GGCAGCGCCTGCTCGATCAGGGCGCCGAGCCGGTCGGCAACTCGCCGGAAGAATTTACGAAACTGCTGCGCGAGGAAGTCACCAGGTGGGCGGAGGTCGTGAAGGTCTCCGGCGCCAAAGTCGACTAACCCCGTGACTGGCGAAACGTACCCCTCAAGGGGGTATTGAAAAGAATGACTGGTGATTCGTGATTGGTGACTGGCGCTGCGTACCACGAATCACGAGCCATGCTCTCTGCGCATCAGCGCCGCGCCGCCCGACAGCAGCAGCGCCGTGCCCCAGAACACGGGAGCAACGCCAAGCGCGGCGCCCACCGAACCAAACAACACCGGCATCACCACTTCGGTCAACTTGTTGACGGTCTGCCGCATCCCTATCGCTTCCCCGGAACGACCAGGCGGCGCACGGTTGTAGGCGAGGATCATCGACAGCGGACCGCAACAACCGCTCCCCAAGCCGTAGACGAAAGCGGCGAGCATCAGCAAAGGCACGATGCCGAGGAAAGGCAGCGCCAGGCAGGTGAGCGCCGCGACCAGCATCGAGTAACTCAGCACCCGCTCCTCGCTCGAACGCTTCACCAACGCCGGCATCAGCCCCCGGGCGACCAGCAGCGCGGCGCCGAAGCTGCCCATGATGATGCCGATCATCGAGGCCGAAAGCCCGATCGAGCGACCGTAGATCGGCATGTAGAAGTTGAACAGTTCCTGGCCGGTCTCAACGATGCCGGTCACGATCAGCAGCCGCCGCAACGGCGCGTTGCCGAGCAGGTCCATCGCGCGCCGCTCGCGGTGGGGGGTCGCGTGCTCGTGCCTGACGACCCGGGGCAGCAATGCAGCGAAAAACACCAGGACCGCGATCGGCACCAGCGGGATCACCGAGAACAGCAGGTAAGTATCGCGGTGTCCGAACCAGTCGATGGAGAACCCGGCCGTCGTCGGACCCACCAGCGATGTAATGGCGACGCCGAGGCTGAAATGGCTGTAATTCCGGGTGCGCGCCTGACCCTCGGCAGACGATCCGACCAGGTGCTGCACCGCCACGATGTAGAAGATATAGAACATGCCGATCATGCCGGCCGAGACGAACAGCGTCGCGAGTTTCGGCATGAGGAACGGCAGCAGCAGTCCGCCGGCCAGGCCGCATGCGCCGATCAGCATCGGCGCCCGGAAGCCAAAACGGTCGGAAACCCTTCCGGCATAGACCGCGAGCAGGGCCGGAAACACGGCGTACATCGCGAACAGCAGGCCGTTGGTGAATGGGTTGGCGCCGAGTTCGATCGCGTACAGCGAGATCAGCACCTTGCTGCCCTTGTAGCTGATCTGGGTCAGCACCGTCACGAGCACGATCAGGTAGAACGCCATCAGCCCGCCGGCACGCGGTTAGAGATCATGATGATGGAAATCGAATCGGGCGAGCGGTGGAAATTTCTTGATGTGCGGGAAGCGAAGCGCGTATTTTATTGCAAAGGATAGTGGAGCCTACCCTACGTTTCTGTCCCTACCCCCACCCCAGCCCTCCCCCGCCCGAGCGGGGGAGGGAGTTTTATTTTCGCCTCCCGCCTCACGCCTCACGCCTCCCGCCTCGCGCCTCACGCCTCACGCCTCTCCCCCCTCGCCTCTCGCCTCTCGCCTTTAGACGCGATACATCGAACGGCGATCGCGCGTAAACTGGATGATTTCTTTCGAATGCTCCTGGCGGCTGCGGCCGAGCGAAATCCGCCCCGCGGTCTCAAGCAGCAGCTCGCTGCGCAGCACGTGCACCTCATCCCCGCTCTCGAGCGAGACGAAGGTGCCGTTGATGCTGTGATCGATAAGATAGAAGTTCGTGCGCATCAGCTTGATGGTCAGGTGCTTGCGCGAGGCGAATTTGTCAGTCACCACCAGATCGCAATCCGGGGAGCGGCCAATGGTGACGCTGCTGCGCCACTGGTCGATACGCACGCGCTTGTCGTTGAACGACACCAGCAGGCTCCCGGTGTCGCTTGGAATCAACCGCTTCGAATGGAGGTTGACGTCGGTGATATGCAGGTTATCGGTGCGCCACAGCACCTGGTACACCGTCGATTCCTGCGCGCTGCCTTTGAGCATGGCGCGAAACACCGGCCGCACGCATGATTTGAGCGCTGACGACAGGCACTTCTCGGTCGTCTCGCTGGTCAGGATCTGCTCGGGCGTCGCCACCGCCGTCAGATAAGCCGCGACATTGACGGCGTCGCCGAAAACATCCCCATCCTCGACCAGCACCGGCCCGTAATGCAGCCCGATATGGAGCATCACCGGGTAGCTGCCGGGCCTGCTCGAGGCGATGAGCGATTGCATTTCGCTCGACGCCAGCACCGCGAGATCGGTACTCGGGAATACGCACATCACTTCATCGCCGATGGTCTTGACGACCCGGCCGTCGTAGCGCGGCAGCACGCCGGCGATCGCCGACAGGCAGGCATTGACAACATTGCGCCCGGCGGCGTCGCCGAGCTTGTTATAGAGACCGGTGCTGTCGCAGATGTCCGCGAACACCACCGCCATGGTTTTTACCTGCCGCGCCATAACCTCGGATGATAGCGGGGAGTGGCATGCACAAACAAGACGCCGGCCGGGTCAGGAGGCGAGCCCGGTGGGGCCGCCCGGTTCCTCCAGCTCCGAAAAGCGCACCGGCAGAATATCGCGTGTCGTCAGCTTCCCGCCCGTCGATTTTTCGACCAGGGTCAACGCCTGCTTCTCCGGAATCCCGGTAGGAATCACCATCCGGCCGCCGGGCTTGAGCTGACCGAGCAGCGGCGGTGGAATCAGTTCGCACGCCGCCGTCACCATGATCTTGTCGTAGGGCGCGTGCCTCGACCAACCGTAATAGCCGTTGGTTACGTGCACCTCGACGTTGTCATATCCCAGGCGGCGCAGGCGCGTTTCAGCGCCCTGCGCGAGTTCCTCGATGATGTCGACGCTGTGAACCTGGCGCGCGAGTTCCGCCAGAATCGCGGCCTGATAGCCGGCGCCCGCGCCGATTTCCAGGACGATGTCTTGGTCGTCAAGTTCCAGCAGATCGGTCATCAGCGCCACGACGAACGGCTGCGAGATGGTCTTGTCGTAGCCGATCGGCAGCGGCCGGTTAAGATAGGCGTAGGGCTGCAGTTCAACCGGCACGAATTCGTGCCGCGGCACCATGCCGACCACCCGCATCACCCGCTCGTCAAGAGCGGCCCGGCCGGTATGCGTCACGGTAAGCGCGGCTTCGGCCACAATCTCCGCAAGCATTTGCGCGCGCAGCTTCTCAAACAGGTCATCGTTCATGGACGGCAAAAACTCCGAATGTCGAAAAAGATTCCCGCTTGGATGGAATCATCCACCAAATTGCCGGCAACCGAAAGGCCGGCCTGGAACCCGACGATCGATCCCCCGAGAACGAAGTCAAATGCCCCCGGGCAAAGCCGGGGCCTGCCACACTGAGTCGCGCCCAGGGCAGCGAGCGCCCGCCCGAAACCACGCGCTGGGCGCACCGGCCGGCCTCCGGAAGGCTCGATGCATTCGACAAGTTGCCTGCAAAACGTCACAATCTCCGGTAAGACCGACCACGGAATCCGAATATGGCTACACAGCAGGACACCAAGAACATGGCGCTGTTCTGCGACTTCGAAAACGTCGCGCTCGGCGTGCGCGACGCCAAGTACGCGAAGTTCGACGTCGGCAAGGTGCTGGAACGTCTGCTCCTCAAGGGCAACATCGTCGTCAAGAAGGCGTACTGCGACTGGGAGCGCTACAAGGAGTTCAAGGCCGCGATGCACGAGGCCGCGTTCGAGTTGATCGAAATTCCCCACGTGCGCATGTCCGGCAAGAATTCCGCCGACATCCGCATGGTGGTGGACGCGCTCGATCTCTGCTACACCAAGGCCCACGTCGATACTTTCGTCATCATCAGCGGCGACTCGGACTTCTCGCCCCTGGTGAGCAAGCTGCGCGAGAACAACAAGGGCGTGATCGGCGTCGGCGTCAAGCAGTCGTCCTCCGATCTTCTGATCGCCAACTGCGACGAATTCATCTACTACGACGACCTGGTGCGCGAAAAGGCCAAGAAGCAGGGCAAGAAAAAAGCCGCGCCCCCCGTCTCCGGCCAGGCCGCCAGGACCCCGCCCCAGGACAGCGACAAGAAACAGGAGGCGCTGGATCTCGTGCTGGAAACGGTGGAAGCGCTGTTCGCCGAGCGCGGCGCCGAGGAGAAGATCTGGGGCTCGATGGTCAAGCAGGCGTTGAAGCGCCGCAAGCCGGGCTTCAACGAGTCGTACTACGGCTTTCGATCGTTCGGCAAGCTCCTCGATGAAGCCGAGGCGCGCAAGCTGCTCACACTCCAGCCCGACGAAAAATCCGGCGGCGTGATCATCAAGAGCTTCAATCCCGATTACTGAGTGAAGGAGTGAACGGGTGAATACGTGAGACCCCCTACCCGTTTGCCCGGTCACGGGAAGAGGGAACGTTTCACATTTCACATTTCACATTTCACGTTTCACTGATTTATCCCCATGACCGGTATGCCTCTCAATTGGCTGGAGCGGCTCCTCGTCTTTCTCGCTTCCGTGTTCCTGGTGGTGCTGGGGTTCTTTTTCCTGACCGTCGCACTGGTTGCGGGCGCGCTTATCGCCGCGGCCGTCATCGTGCGCTGGTGGTGGATCTCGCGCAAGCTGCGGCGCGCCCGCGCGCAGGAAACGCTCGAAGGCGAATACGAGATCGTCGAGCGCTCCGAATTCCAACGGGACCATTCACGCGAGAAGCGTTGAGCCGGAGTCTTCTCAGGAAAGCGGCGCGTTGCCGGCTCGGCCCTGGCGCACCACTCACGCCCTCCCGCCCTCACGACTTCCCGGCTTTATCCTGGGTTCGCTTGTCGAAGCGCGCGACGTTGACGATGATGCGCTCGTGCATGCCCTCGCCGATCAGCTCTTTTTCGTCTTCCGCCGACACGCGAAAAGTGAGCTGCCGGCCGTCGACCTTGATCAATTCGGCGCGCGCGATGACCCGCATGCCGACCGGCGTTGCCGCGGTGTGGCTGATATCGAGCCGAATGCCCACGGTCTGGTGACCTTCAGGCAACAGGCGCTCGACCGCATTGAGCGCCGCCTCTTCCATCAGACTCACGAGGACCGGCGTGGCGAGCACCCTGATCTTTCCGCTGCCGATGTGCGGCGCGGTATCGCGCGTGCCAACGATGATTTCCGTGGCGCCCTTGAGACCGGATTTGAGTTCGCTGGTATTCATGCGCAAGCCGTGCGGCCGTTCCGACTTCGCTACCATAGCAAAAAAAAGCCGGTCAGGTCATTTCTTTATTGAACGCGCCAGGCAGCCTGATTGTCTTTAGAATAGCGGTGGGCGTCATCCACCACGGGGATCCGGACCGAAGATGCGCATTGTTCTGCTGTTCTCGATGATGTCCTTGGCGACCGTGGTTTGGGCGGTCGACTGGAGACCCTTGCCGTCTCCTGCGGAATACCGTGCGACGATTGATCTCGACTCGGTCACCACGCAGCAGCAAGGACTGGGGCGCTTCACCCTGCGCCGCGCTTATGCAAGCGCACAGTCGCACTCGTCGGGCAAGGACTACTACAGCACACGGCTGCAGTACTTCGCGAATTGCAGCAACGGGACGGCCGCGCTGGTGGCTACCCAGTACTACGGCGAAGACCGGAAGCTGATCCAGGCCGACGTTCGCGCGAGCTTGAAGAGGTCTGAGCTGGCCGCGCCGGAACCGGGTTCCGAGGTCGCTGAAGCCGTGAAGCTGGCCTGTGACCGCCTTGCCGAAAAAGGCCTAGGCGGGATGGGAAGCGCGCAAGGCAACGCCTCGCCCCCGGATGCGGGAAACCAGAAGAAAGCCGAAGCGGGACAGGCTGCGCCAAAGAAACCGCCCGTCCAGAGAAGCTCGAGCGGTTCGGGCATCGTGGTCAGCCGCGACGGCCACATCCTGACCAACCAGCATGTGGTCCGGGAATGCGATGCCTACCAGGTCATCGACAACGCCACCCGGATACTGAAGGCCTCGCTGCAGGCCGCGGACGCCGCCAAGGATCTGGCGTTGCTGACGGTTGAAGAACGCTTCCCGTCGGCGGCGCCGGTGCGCAAGGAAGCGGCGCCCAGACTGGGCGAGGCGGTGACCGTTGTCGGTTACCCGCTCGTCGGGGTGCTGGGGACGCGCCCGACCGTCGGCTTCGGCCATGTCAGCTCGACAGTGGGCGTCAGAGGCAACACCGCCCAGATGCAGATCTCCGTTCCCATCCAGCGCGGCGCCAGCGGCGGCCCCGTTCTCGACCAGGCCGGCAACGTCATCGGGGTCGTGGTCTCCAAACTGAACGCGCTGAAGGTAGCCGAGCGCATGGGCGACTTGCCGCAGAACGTCAACTTCGCGATCCGGGGAGAAGTCGTGCGGTCGTTCCTGGAATCGCAAAATATCGACTTCACGGCTTCGGAAGATGCCGCCAGGCTCGAAAACACCGAAATCGCCAGCCGCGGCGCGGCGGTCACTGTCCGCGTGCGGTGCATACGCG
>MERI01000100.1 GCA_001772005.1 Betaproteobacteria bacterium RIFCSPLOWO2_12_FULL_62_58
GGACGGTCATGTCGGCCGCATGGCGGTGCTCAAAGCGTGGCGGGGCAAGGGCGTGGGCAGCGCCATACTCAAGATGTTGCTCGATCTGGCGCGAAAGGAAGGACTCAAATCCGTGCGGCTGCACGCCCAGACGCATGCCGCGGGCTTCTACGCCAGGCACGGATTCAAGGCCACCGGCAAGGAATTCATGGAGGCGGGAATTCCTCACCGGGCAATGACGATCAAGCTCGAACCGCTGCCTGATCGCCTGGCATCGTGGAAGAAGTGAGGTTTTCCAGCCGGAAACGGGTGGCGACCTCGCCGAGCGGCTTTCCGCCGGCCCCGAAACCGCGTTCGATGTAGAGCACGTCGCCGTCCTTGTCCACCAGCATCACCGTCGAAGCGCGAGTGCCGTAGCGATCGCCGTTGATGAAAATGGGCGAGAGCTCCCGCTCGCGCTGCAAACCCACCCCGGTGTCGGGAAGCTCGTCATCAGGCGCCTCGCTGCGGTCGGACAAGAGCTCGAACAGCTTTGCGGCAAGCTCGGCCTCTCCCGCGCTTATTGAGTTTTGCATAAATGGATGACAATCCATTTGTGCCGCGAATCTCCCTTCTCCTCCCGGGAGAAGGGTCGGGGATGAGGGATGAGCATTGTCAGGCATTTCTTCAATGCTCAGTAGCAGCGCTTCCATCGCCTGCTTGCTGCGCTTGATCTTGGGCCACGGCGTATTGAGCAGGTGGTTGCTCAAGCCGTGCACGCCCGGGGGAATCCTCGCGACGCCCGGGCCGCGGTTCGAAAGCCAATACAACGCCTCGAGATCGCCCGCGATCAGAATGAAACCGTTGTACTGCCCGCCCTGTGCCTTCACCCGCTCGAGATAAGTTTCGGTATCGCTGTCGCTCGTCAGAAAACCGCTGACCAGGGCGCCGCGGGAGAGCGGGGCGGTCCTGCCGGCATTGCGGTTGCGGTAGTTGGTCACCGCAGCCATCCGGCCGCAGCGTGTCAGCCCGAGCCAGGTGCCGCCTTTTTCGAGATCGCGCCCGCCGTAAATCTGCGGGTGATCGTCCCAGAATGCGGCCGGCGCCGCCGGACGCGCATAAGCTTCGTCGCGGTTCGCGGCGAGGATCAGCGGATAGTTCCGGTGCGCTTGATGGGCAAACAGGATCAGGCACATAAACCAGTGAACGGTGAACGGTGAATAGTGAACGGGATAAACCAAACCGCCGCGTTCCCCTTCAGGGAAACGTTACGTGAGGGTCGGTCGGATTCGATTTCCTATTTCGTTTGTCCGATTTACTGTTCACGCATTCGTTTCGAAGCACTCGACATGGCGCGTCGTGTCGGCCTCCAGGCATTCCTTCACCTTGAGCTGATCCGCGATATCGGCGACTTCCCACTCGAACTGCGCTTCGTCCCTTACGTGCTCGTAGACCTCCATCCACAGCAGCGGTTCGCCGCGTTTCCTGAGCAACCGGCCGGTGATGCCCGTCTTTTTCTCGACCGCCGCCAGCAGCTCCCGGATTTTCGGCCCGCAATCCTCCACCTTGTCGGGTGCGACGCGGTAATAGATGTAGTAGGAGCAGGGCATGGGCAATTCGCAGCGAATTCCCTATTTTATGCTTTCGCCGTGCGGGGAGGGAAGCCGCAGACCTATTGAGAACTTTTTGAATGGCTAATGCCGCCCTCTTCCCGGTTGCGGGGAGAGAAAAACATAGCGCCTCCCCTGTTGCGAAGCGAGGAAAACTATAATTCCCTCCCCCGCTCGGGCGGGGGAGGGCCAGGGTGGGGGTAGGGACATCGGCGTGAACGAACGAACGTTGTCGCTCAATCAGAACTTGTACGGCAGCGGCAGGAACTCCAGCGCCGGGCCGTCGAGCGCTTTCCAGCGCACCCCGCCGGCTTCGACGCTGCTCATCTGGATCGCCGCCAGCGCATCGTAGCCGCTCTCGGGCGCGGGTGCGGCGTTGACGATCATTCCGCTCGACTGCTCGCCCAGGTCCGCGCTGTAGAGCTTGTCGCCGGGCTGCGGCGCAGCGTCGGATGCAATGTGAGCCAGATACATGCGCTGCTTCAGCCTGCCACGATAATGCATGCGCGCGACAATCTCCTGCCCCGGATAGCAGCCCTTCGTGAAGCTCACGCCTCCAATCAGATCGAGGTTCACCATCTGCGGCACGAATTCTTCCTGGGTCGCGGGCGTGATGACCGGAATGCCGGCGCGGATGTCGAGCCAGTCCCAGTATTCCGGGCCTGCCGCTTGCGCATCCGCGGCCAGCGCGTCGCGGACCGCGGCGGCTTTTTCATGCGGCGCGACGATCTCGAAGCGGCCGACCGGCAGGCGGATGATCGTGATGTCGTCATGACGCGCAACGTCATGCGGCGCACGCGGGACGTTTCCGAACAATTGCTTCAAGCCCGCTTCAGCGCTTTCGCCTGCAACGCCCAGACCAACAAATTCACCGCTGGCATCGCGAGCTTTGACTTTCGAGCGCAGGATGTACTTCGACACCTGTTTCTGGATCGGCTCGCGCAGCGGGGAGGGGAGCTGCAAGTAGAATCCTTCCTCCGTGCGCCATAACAGCAAGCTCGCCAGCAGGCGGCCCTTGGGCGTGCAATAGCCGCTGTATTGGCTGCTGTTCGCCGCGAGGCTGGAAACGTCGCTCGTAAGCTGAGCGTGCAGGAACGCTTGCGCGTCTTCACCGGCAAAGGCGATCAGCCCAAACTGATCCAGGCTATTTAATGTCGTTTCTCGAGCCACGGTTCGTTACCTGACATAGTAACAAACACGCGCAACTTGAAGAAACTCTTGGAAAAAAGAAACTCAATATCACTATCATCGAAAAAAATCTATCGTTTTGTTAGATTTTTTGTGCTGTAATCCATTGATTTAATGCCGATAATAGTTCCTGTGGATAATTTTTCTTGAGGCATAATCCGCGAACTGCCTCACTCAATAAGCACTGAAGAAGACGCGCGCCGCAACATGCGGTCTTCTTGTCAGGAAGGAAAGGGGCCTTCTCTGGCTAACGAACTGCTGTTGTCGGCGGAGAATTATATCTGGGGGCTGCAGGGCATTTGCCAGCTTCACCGCATTCCTTTTGCCCCCAATCTGGTGCTGCAGCAGTTTCCGCCTCCTCACAATCTGTTCTCCTTGCAGCAGGCCGCAAAAGCGCTCGGCTTGAACACCGGCTTGCGCGACGCTTGCGTGACCGAGCTGCCGCAATTGCCCACCCCATTCGTTGCCGTTCTGACGCCAGCATCAAGTTCTTCGAGTGCTGCCACCACCGGAACTCAACAATCTCAGGATGACCATCCGGTTGCGCATCGCCTGGCGATCGTCGTCAAATGCAACGCGCACCAGATTTCATACTTCGAGAGCAGCGGGCAAACGCCGATCACTGCAACGCTGGAGAATTTTTCCAAAGAGTTTTCCGGCAAAGTCCTGCTGTGCGCGCCGGCGGCGCCCGGCTTGGAAGGGGAAGATGCAGCACTGAGCGGACAAGCCGGATTCGGGTTCCGCTGGTTCGTCCCCGAGCTGCTCAAGCACAAGCCGGTATGGCGCGACGTGCTGCTCGCCTCGCTCGCGATCCAGGTGATGGCATTGGCCACGCCGGTGTTCACCCAGGTTGTGATCGACAAGGTCATCGTCCATCACACCACCAATACGCTCACCGTCATCGGCATCGCGCTTGCGGTGTTCGTCCTCTTTACCGCGGTGATGAGTTGGGTGCGGCAGGGGCATCGTGCGCGAGATCCTGGTGAAGGACGGCGAGACCGTGCAAGAAGGGCAGGTGCTCATCCGCATGGACGCGCGGTTGTCGGATGCGGACCGCAGCGTAGTGGACAACGAACTCAAGCTCAAAGAGCTGCAACTGCGGCGCATCGACGCCGAGCTTTCGGGCTTGCCCATGAAACGGCAACCGAGCGAATCCGCCGCGCTTTTTTTCCAAGTCGACGCGCAGCACAAGGCGCGCCGGCAAGCCTACCTGGACTCGCTGGACACTGAGAAAGCGGTCCTCGCCAAGGCACGGCACGATCTACAGGTTGCGATGGAAGTCGAAGGCAAGCTTAAGAAAACGGTACCCATTTATCGTGATCAAGCCGAGGGCTGGGACAAGCTCGCCAAGGAAGGATTCGCTGGCAAGCTCATGGCGATGGAGCGCCGACGCCTCCACATCGAGAATGAGCAGGATTTGCGTGCACAGGGTTACAACGTCGCAAGCCTCAAAGCCAGCATTGCGCAATCGGAAAAACGCATCGCGCAAATCACCTCCAATTACCGGCAGCAACTGCAGAACGAACGGATCGAGACTGCAGGTCAGCGCCACCGCTTGGAGCAGGAGCTGGACAAGCATCAGCACCGCTCCGGGTTGCTCGAATTGAAGGCGCCGCAGGCGGGTGTGGTGAAAGATCTGGCCACGCACACGCCAGGCACGGTGGTCGCGCCCGGCACGATACTGCTGACTCTCGTGCCGCAAAATGAACCGCTGGTTGCGGAAGTCTGGGTCGGCAATGCTGACGCGGGCTTCGTGCAGACGAACCAGAAGACGCGCGTCAAACTTGCCGCGTATCCGTTCCAGAAATACGGCATGCTGGATGGCGTCGTGCAGCAAATCAGCGCCGACGCGCAGGAAAAATCCAACGACCCCGGCAGTGGGGCCAAGCCTCCTCAGGACGCGGCGTACCGCGCGATGATCAGCCTGAGCAGCAACTACCTGGAAAGTCAGGGCCGCAGTTTGCCACTCGTTCCCGGCATGCTCGTCAACGCCGAAATCCACCTCGGCACCCGCAGCGTTCTCGAATATCTGCTGTCACCTGTGCAGAAGGTCGCCCACGAAGCGGCACGAGAGCGCTGATTATCCCTGAAGTCCGGTTGCTCTCACGCGAGTTCCCGAGGTTCAACGAGGTCCAGGCCTTCGGCGTTGTGGACGTTGAGCCGGGTGCTCACCGGGCGGCAGGCAAATTTGAATAAGGTCTTTTCGCTGACCACTCTGATTCGGGTCAGCCTGTTATATCAATGAATTATCGTCAGTTGAGGCGCGGGAATACGCATTGAAGCGTATAGTTATGACTTATCCTTGAAAACGCGATTTCGGGCAACCGAATCAGCGATGGGTGTCGTCCATGCCGAATTGGCTGACCGATGATCGATCCCTGAGCACCAACCTGCAGAAGGCGCGCGACCTGATCGTCAGACTCCCTGACAGCGATCCGCTGAGCGCGCTCGATAGCATCAATTCCTGTCTCGAATCGATCAATAACACTGAAGGTTTCGGACTGCTGCACCGGCTGGCCCTGATCGACCTTCTTGACCAGGCCGGGAAGAATCCGCATCAGACACTTGCGCGCGAATACGTCGCCGCCCAGCGGCTACAGAAGTCCCAGGAAAGCCGGTTCTGGAGCACATGCTTCGGGTTTACGAAATATCTCGGCACAGCGTATGTCCGGTGCATCGAAGACGTTCAGGGCGTTCAACCGCGGTCGGAAGCGATAGACGAGGAACTTCCCCTGGTTGCTGGAAGGGCGCTTCGCGCGCTGACGGTGCAGATCAAATGGATCCTCCAACGCTATGAGGTGGTCGGAGACCGCGTCTGGCGCGAGCTCGCGAAAGTCTATCTATTCGCGGAAAACGAAGGCTTTGCGGCAAAGCGCGCGCCAATCTATCCCGGTCAACATGGCCGGTCTTCCGCGCAGGAGGAGTTCCTCAAGGCGATGATGTTTGTCGTATCGGGCCCCGACGGCCTGCTTGCCGAAAAACTCCATGTGGCGGAGCGCATTGTGGCCCACTACGGCAGCGCGTTCGTTATCCGGCCCGAGCCCGCCGTTGGGTTCCCCTTCTTCTTCGATCTGTCGATGCACAAACCACCGGCGCGGGCGTACAAGAGCATAAGCCGCGGGCCAATGACGCGTTTCTTCGGTGCCGGCGAAGCGGCGCAAGCCTTGCGCACGTTGGCACAGGAAATCAAGGAAAAGGGAACCCTTCCCGTTGACGTGTACCTCGGCGGCGACTTCGACAACGAGACCGTTCTATCGGTGCTCGCGCATCTGGAGGAGTGCTGGTCGACTGTCCCTCCCGCGCGCGGCATAGCGCGCCGAGCGCTTGCCACGCGCGTGACGATCGTACCGGGCTTTCTCCAGACGTTAGGCTGGCTTCACGCGGTCCAGAGTGCCAGCGCGATCGAACATGCCGATCCGGGAGGTGCCGAGAGCTGGATCGTCTATGATGTCAGCGACAGCGGTTATGGGGCCATCGTGCCAGACGTGAAAACCGACTGGCTGCAAGTTGGTGCGGTGGTCGGGCTTCGTACCGAAGCCGCGTCGACATGCCGCGTGGGGATCGTTCGGCGCATCACGCAGGACGATTTCGGCCAACGCCGTGTCGGCATCGAAGTGGTTGGCAAATTCGCGTTTCCGGTGAAGGTGTGGCCCGCCGGGCAAGGCGCCGCAAGCCGTACAGCGCCGAAAGCGGAAGAGGCGATCCTGCTTTCCAAGCAGCCGGATGAAAACGGCCAGCTCGCACTGCTCCTTGCTGCGGGCCGTTACACGGCGGCGGAGCGGTTTCAGATTCGGGTTCGAGACAAAGAGTATCTGGCCACTCCCTCCATGCTGATCGAGAGCGGCAAAGAGTTCGACTGGGCGAATTTGAAGGTCTCGAAGTAAACCGCGACGGGATTTTTAGAACGTGTCGATTCTGGTGACAAAACCGGTCGGGGCTGAGCGCGAATGCTGCGCGCGCGCCCTGGTGACAGGCTGTTGACGCGGACAGATGATCAGCGAAGCGGACCCCGCACTTGCGGCAACGGCCGAGAATCGCGAACTGAAAAGGGCGATCGCGGCGCTGCGGGCGGAACTCGAACATGCGGGTGAGCGCTCCGAGCTCGCCGGCGTGCACGCGATGTCGAACGTTCATGCCGAGATCGCGCAGCTGCGGAGCGCGGTTGCGGCGCTTCGCGTGGAGCTCGAACGCGAACGCGCGCTGCGCGAGGAGGCGGTGCGCGATGCCGAATTCGCCGGCCAGGGCGAGATCCGACAGCTCAAGGCGACGGTCGCCGCGTTGCACGGCGCTCTCGAACAGGCGCGCCTGGAAGCGGAGCCGCGCGTGCACCAGGCTGTGGCGCATGCGAAGGAGGAAATTGCGCAGCTGCGGGCGACCGGCGCGGCGCTGCGCGATGAGCTCGAGCGAGCCCGCATCGCGCACGAGGAGACCGTCGCCGCAGCTCAAGCGCAGCACCGGGCCGAGATCGCGCAGCTTCAGTCGACCGTGCGCGAGTTGCGCGCGCGGCTGCAGGCGGGCGCCGCAGAATCGCGGGGTGCGGAGTGAGTGCGGAACACGGCAACCCGGACAAGACGCTTCCGCAGGCGGAGCCCGTCGAGTTCCGCGGCCGGGCCGGCGAATCGAAGCGCAAGGGCAACGAGGGCCGCAGGCTGAGGCTGGCCGAGCTGCTGCTGAAGGTCAGCCGGCGGATGGCGCAGTGCGACTCGCTCGACGACGTGCTGCATACGCTGGTCGAGATGACCGCAAACGAGATGGATGCGGAGCGCGGATCGCTGTTTCTGAACGATCCGGCGAGCGGGGAACTCTACGCGCGGGTGGCGCAGGGACGCATCAAGCGAGAGATCCGGCTGCTCAACAACACCGGCATCGCCGGCCATGTGTTCACCACCGGCGAGGCGGTCATCGTGCACGATGCCTACAGCGATTCCCGTTTCAATCGCGCGATCGACGAGCAATCCGGATTCACCACGCGCACCATCGCCTGCGTGCCGATCAAGGTTGCCAACGGCGAAATCGCGGGCGTGCTGGAAGCACTGAACAAGCGAAAGGGCAATTTCACGCGGCGCGACCTCGAGGTGCTCCAAGCCATGGTCGCGCAGGGGACGCTCGCCCTGGGGACCGCCCGGCTCATCGAGCGGATGAAAGAGATCCGCGAGCAGGAGCGGGAGTTCGTGCGCGTGGTCTCGGAAGTTAGCGCCGAGATCAAGCTCGGACTGCTCCTCAAGCACGTCATGAGCGAGGCCACGCGGATGCTCAACGCCGAGCGCTCGACGCTGTTTCTCAACGACGAGAAGACCAACGAGCTGTGGTCGGAGGTCGGCGAGGGCCTGGAGTCGAACCAGATCCGGCTGCCGAACCATCTGGGGATCGCCGGCGCGGTGTTCACGAGCGGAAAGTCGATCAATATCCCGCACGCCTACGCGGACTTGCGCTTCAATCCGAACTTCGACACCCGCACCGGCTTCTTCACGCGCTCGATCCTGTGCGTGCCGATCGTCAACAAGCACGGCAAGACCATCGGCGTGACGCAGGTGCTGAACAAGCATGGCGGGCCGTTCACCGCGGAGGACGAATCCCGCCTGCGCGCCTTCACCGCGCAAATCTCGATCGCGCTGGAGAATGCGAAACTCTTCGCCGACGTGCAGAACATGAAGAACTACAGCGACGCCATGCTCGAGTCGATGTCGAACGGCGTCCTGACGCTCGACGAGGCGGGCCGGATCGTGACCTGCAACATGCCGGGCCTGCGGATCCTGCGCATGCGCGGCGACCGCGTCGTGAACCGCATGGCGTCCGAGTTTTTTGCCGGCGACAATGCGTGGGTGCTGGACAAGCTCAAGCGCGTCGAGGAGACCGGCAAGGCCGAAGTCACGATGGACATGGAAATGGCGGTCTACGGCGGCCGCATCTCGACCAACTTCACGGCGCTGCCGCTGGTCAATACCGAGCGCAAGCGCATCGGCTCGATGCTGCTGATCGAGGACATCAGCACCGAAAAGCGCCTGAAGTCCACCATGTCCCGCTACATGGACCCCGGCGTTGCCGACCAGCTGCTGGCGAGCGGCGCGGAGGCGCTGGGCGGGCAAAGCACCGAGGCGACGGTGCTCTTTTCCGACATCCGCAGCTTCACCACGATCAGCGAGCAGCTCGGGCCGCAGGGCACCGTGGGCCTGCTCAACGACTACTTCACGCTGATGGTCGAGTGCGTCCAGCGCGAAGGCGGCATGCTCGACAAGTTCATCGGCGACGCGCTCATGGCGGGGTTCGGGGTCCCGGTGGCGCACGCGGACGACGTGGACCGCGCGGTGCGCGCAGCGATCGCGATGATGGGGGAACTCGGGCGGTGGAACGAACGGCGCCTGGCCGAAGGCAGGCCGCCGGTGGACATCGGCATCGGGCTGAGCACCGACACCATCGTGTCCGGCAACATCGGTTCGCGCAAGCGCATGGACTACACCATGATCGGCGACGGCGTGAACCTCGCCTCGCGCCTGGAGTCGGCGTGCAAGCAGTACGGCGCGCACATCCTGGTGAGCGAGTTCACCTGGAAGAAGCTGCGCGGCACCTACCGGGCGCGCGAACTGGACAGGATCATCGTGAAGGGCAAGACGCAGCCGGTTGCGATTTACGAAGTCCTCGAATACCACTCCGACCAGTCCTACCCGCAGTTGTCCGAGGCGACGGGGTACTGGCGGGACGCGCTGAAGAAATACCGGCAGCGCGAGTTTGCGGCGGCGAACGAGCTGTTTGCAAGGGTGCTCGCGATCAATCCCGCGGACGCGGCGGCGAGCCTTTACGTCGAGCGCTGCGCGCAGTTGCTACAGGACCCGCCGCCGGAGGACTGGACAGGCGTGTGGGTGATGGATAGCAAGTAAACCTGGGGAGACAGCATGAGCATTTACATGCTCCGGGCGCCGCTGCCCGCTTGCGAATTTTGTCGGTGTTTCGGTAAAACGCAGCCTCAATTAAATCAAGACCGCTGCCGCGATCCCGGCCACGAACAGCACCCCGGCGGTCGGAAGGGTGAGGCGCCGTAGTTCCCGCGAGCCAAGGCTGACGGCCATGCCGCTCTTGACCAGCGTGTTGGCGAGGGCAGCGATGACAATGGCGCGTGCCGCGAGGATTATGTTCTGTTCGTCGCTCCGGGCGAGATCGGCCATCGCGAGCGTAATGGCATCGACGTCGGTCAGGCCGGCAATGCCTGCGGCCAGGTAAAGCCCCGCATCGCCGAGATAGACCTGCGCCGCCTTGGCAATGAAGGTGACGACCCCGAAAAGCAGTCCGAACTTGATCGCCTGGTCCAGCTCGAACGGGTTGTGCCCGGCCTCCACCTGCACGCGTTCCGCCAACTGCCGCCGGCGCCACAACCAGTAGCAGGCGCCGAGGCTGACCACGCACAGTAACGCCATCGCGAAGGCGAGACGCAATCCGAGGGGCCCGTTGATCAGCCACGCCATGATGACGACGCGGAAGAACATCACGGTCCACGCGAGCAGGATGCCCAGGGCGAGCGCCGACGCGTCTTCGCCCGGTTGTCTGCTGCGCTGCGAGAAGCCGAGCGTCACCGCCGTGCTCGAGACCAGACCGCCAAGCAGTCCGGCGATGCCGATGCCATGCTCTGCGCCAACGGTCTTGACCAGCACATAGCTGGCGAAGTTGAGCCCCGAGATCAGCACCACCATCAACCAGATCTTGTACGGATTCAGCACGTTGAGTGGTTCCGGGCCATAGTTCTGGTCGGGAACCAGCGGCAGGATGATGAGCGTGACGATGGCGAATTTTAGGGTCGCCTCGACGTCCGAGGTCTCGATGCGGCGCGCAAGCCGGTGCAGCCATTCTTTGAGCGCGAGCAACAACGCCATCGCCACCGCCACCCAGGCGGCGAATTGAACCTGTCCGCGCGCGCACAGCAGGCCGAGCATGAAGCAGAGCAGAGCCGAGGACTCGGTTGTGATACCGGTGTCGCCGTGCAGCGCGGTCACCACGTAGAGGGTCACGATAAGCACCGCCACCGCGGCAAACAGGCCGAGCGCGAATCCGCTCAGCCCGAGGCTTTCGTCGAGGTAGCCCGCGATGGCGCCCGCGAGCGCGATGAGAGCGAAGGTGCGCACTCCCAATCCTCCCTCTTCACCCTTGGTGCGCTCGCGCTCGAGGCCGAGCAGCATGCCGAGGCCGATCGCGACCGCAAAGCGTAGGGCGAGATGCGGGTCTTCCATCAGCGCCATCTTAACATTGGGTGCCGTTGAAAGCCGTGGCGGGTCGCCTCGATCGCTACACGGAGCCGTTCGACACCGAAACTTGACGGCGGAAAGTTTGAGTCTTTCTCCCTCCGGAAAAAATGAAAAGGCCGGCTGCGTAAGCCGGCCTCTTCGGTGTCAGAGGAACGAGAGGATAGCGGAGCCTGGCTTCCCAGCCGAGATTACGGTTTCAATTGACCGCGAATCTCTCCGCCTTTGTGGGCGGCGGTATGGACGTTGACGTAGAGATTGCCGGCCTTGTAGCTCTCATACTGTGCATCGGTCAATTTCGCGCCTGCCGGCACGGACCATACGTCATCGACGATCCTGGTCAAAGGGATGATAATCGGGCCGTTCACGCCCGGCGCGCCCACATGAATATGGGCCACCATGCTTACAATGCCGTAGGTGGCTACCCGGCCGCTGACGGACTTGTCGCTACCGACCATGATGGCGCCGCTTCCCCGCGCTGACGTAGTCACGGCGGGCACCTCCTGGGCGCCGGCCAGGCTGACATTCGTATCAGTATCATACCGTAGGCCTTCGATTGCGCAGCCCGCCACCAACACCATGGAAATCGAAACCAGCAGTGGCCAAAAGGACACTTTCGTTGTTGTCAAAAAACTCCTCATTCTGCTCTCCTATGTGGGTTAGTTGCTTGTCAGGCGACTTTTCGCAATCGAATCTTGTAACTCTTGCGCGCATGATATTGCCCGCCTCGTTACGTTCTTAAGCTTAAGCCGGATGCGCTTCCAAGACAATACCGAAAGACGCGACCGGGCTGCCCGGTCTTTTCCGCGCTCAGTCCAAACAGCGAGTCCGCCGGGGCAGGGAAAGGTCAAATCCAGGCCACCATTCGGGGGGTACGAAGCTCAATAATCCATTGCAATTTGGGTCAAGACAGCCCCAAGTGGTAAAGTGAGCATCGCCGAACTGGCGCAAAGGGCTGGCGAGTCTGCCATGCTGTTCTGCTGGCGTTGTCTTCATCAACCTAGGGAGGAACAAAAATGAACCTCGTGGATCGCGTGAAGAACATCCTGCTGCAGCCGAAGACCGAATGGGCCGTAATTGAGCCGGAGCAGACCGACCCCAAGACGCTCTACACCGGCTACATCTGCATTCTGGCGCTCATTCCCGCCGTGGCGAGCTTCATCGGCACGGCGTTCATCGTGAGCTTCTTCGCCGGGCGCATCGGACTGGGTTTCGTCGTGGGCGCCGCCATTTCGCAATACGTGCTGGGCCTGGTGATGGTGTTCGTGGTCGCCTTTATAGCCGATGCGCTCGCCACCAGCTTCGACGGGCAGAAGAACCTCAACCAGGCCCTCAAGCTCACCGCCTACGCGATGACCGCCGCCTGGGTCGCCGGCATTTTTACCATCGTGCCCATCCTCGGCTGGCTGCTCTCCTTGCTCGGGAGTCTCTATTCGCTGTACCTCTTCTACCTGGGGGCGCCGGTGATGATGAAGGTGCCCGAGCCGAAGGCCGTCGGCTACACGGTAGTGGTCGTGCTGGTCGCCATAGTCATCGGCATCGTGATCGGGATGATCAATGCCAGCATTCTGGGAATGGGCGCGGTCGGCATGATGGGAGGCATGCGGTAGTTTTGACTCGGGCTTTCTGTGCGTTGATCGGCATGCCCGAGTTGTTTCCCGCCGATGCCAGGAGTGATGCACGAGGCGGGGCGCGTGCGTTGAGAATCCGGTCAAGCCACCGGCCGCGCAAGCGCGCCAGCCATGCTGAAGATCTCGATTAAACCCTCGCGCCGGTTGGCGTTGGTGTTGTGCGCCGCGCATGCAGCGGCTGCCGGCGCCGTCCTGATTGTTGAATTTCCGATCTGGCTGAAAATCGTCCTCGTTCCGATCATCGGCGCAAGCTGCGGGGTTTATCTCTACGGTAGCGCGCTGCTTCGGAGCAGCAGGGCGGTCGTGGGTCTTGAAATCAGCGATGACGGCGCGCTGTCGTTTCAGACGCGCCGCGGCGAATGGCGCGAAGGCCGTCTGCTGGGCTCAAGCTTCGTTTCGCCCTATCTGACGATCCTGAATATCGGAACCGAGGGAAAGTTTTTCGCGCGCCATGTCGTCATCCTGCCGGACTGCGTCGACGCGGAAGATTTCAGGCGGCTGCGCGTCCGGCTGCGCTGGGGCGGTTAGGCGCACAGCGGCCGCGCCGCGATAAGACCGCGGCGTAGTGGGGGAAGATCCTTCGCCGCTCCCGGTGCGGAAGGGCAGGGAGCGGTTTCCGCCGGCAGCGGGGCACGAACCCTAGTAAAAGTTGTTGGGTTCCGCGATGTCGGTAAAGCCTCTCATGTAGGTGTAAAGCAGCCGCTCCGCTTCATCCTTGGTCGCGCATTCGGTCTTGGCCGGAAAGGTGGGTCCAGGAGCATCCTTGTTCAGCTTGTAATAATGGCTCACCGACCATGTGAAGGGCTGCTGGGTGTTCAAGCCGCCCCCGAGTTTTTCGGTGATACGGCCCTTGATCCTGAATTGAAAGTTACCGACAGCAAATACGTACTCCGAGATTACTTTTTCGACAGACTTGTACATGTTCCCTCGTGCGTTGATGGTGTAACCGGTTCGCAGTATAAACCCTTGGTGATCTCGCAATAAGCTGCCGGGGGTTCATTGTTCCGGCGTCACAATCTGAATGTGGCCCCGGCTCACGTTGATGAACGGGGTCGTAAGAACCTGGCGGCCTTCCACTTCCCAGACCTCCGCGCTCGTCACCGCGATAAAGTCCTTGGACTCGTTCATGTAGTCCGTCACCCGGGAGTTGGGGAAAAGATGAATGTAGCCCTTGATGCGATACATCCCGGTCAGGATGGTTACCTTCGTTCTGTCTTCATCCGCAGCCATGGATTATGCTCCTTATTTGACATAATATACATTATACGAATCGGCTTAGCCTGGGTCCGCCGCCGCCTTAGTCTACCAGTCCAACCTATTGGACTAAGTGGCAGTGTTACTAGCGTTGCCACTTAGCCCACCACCCCCCACCGTAACGCCGCGCCGTTACGCACAGATCCACGCTCGATTATCCGCAAGCACCGTAACCCCGCAGCCCGGACACAACGCGACTCCGATAAACAACTCTCAGGAGGAAGTGGCTCAATAACGACTGGCTGACAACGAGGAATGCACCAAACCCGCGCCACCGCCACGCGCCGAAAAAAGGAGATACCCACCCCCCACCCCAACCCCACCGACGCAGCCTGGACGATCCTAGCAAGGAATTTAGAACGAGACCCACCCGAAAAACCCGACCAGCAGAAAAAACCTCAACGACCCGAAGTCGAAGAACTCCGAGCTTGACGCACTTCAACCGCCGGCGACCCCGAGGCCGACGACACCGCAGCTTCTGCTTTCGCCGAAACGATGCGAACCGTCGGCGCATCACAGCGCACAAAAAAAGGCTTCGCGAACTCATGCCGCAATTCCGCAATACAATCATTCACCCACCGAACCTCATACCCGGCGAGCTCGAGATCGGCACGGCTCTGCGTGAACTCCGCAATCCCCCCCTGAGAAATGACGAACACATAATCGAACCCCCTCGCCGAGCGCAGCGCGCCGGAAACATGAACGCCCATCCCATCGAGAGGCGCCTTTTTCACATCCACCACAACCACCGGCGGCTTAGGCGGCCCCTCCCCGCTAACGCGGGGCCCCTCCGCCGCCGCCCGCTGAGGCCGCGCCAGCTTCGCATCCCCGCTCGAAGTCGCAAGACGCGCGACCGCCCCGAGCGCCGCCAGCACCAGCAACACCGCCGAGAAGCGATACCACTTCCTGAACGACGGCATCACGTCCTTTGCATCGGCCTCTACCACCGAGACCAGGCTTTTAGAGTGCGACCGGTAAAGCTTGAAGAACCGCGCTTCATACCGACGCTCGGTTTCCGCCATATCAGCACCACGGACCCCATCCTGCACTTTCCGAATGTAGCGGTCAGGTTGACCCCACATCGTTTTCTTCCTGACACGGTAATGACACTGCACCAGGTCCGTCACATCACGCGCGATCTTCCGGTGCGACTGCGTAATCAACAGCACATCGACCCCCTCATGCCGATGCATCCCATACCATTCATTGACCACACGAGGCGTGCCAATCCGAGGAAGCGACATATGCGCTTCGTCAATCACGTAAAGCGGACCGCGACCGTCCGCATCGCGCCACGAATCACGATAGTCCTCGACGTGAGAGAACGCCTGATCATTCCATCGCTCACCATATGACACAAAATCCGGCCGCACCGCTAAAGTCCGCTCACGAAGCTCAATAAGGTCACGCGCCCGCGGTTCAATCAGCGCGATCTGATCCACTTCAAGAGCCAGATTCGTAACAACCTTGCGGCCCTCCTGAACAGCGACAAGTACATGAAAAACGACAGCCTCATACGATTTTCCCCCACCCGGACCGCCCGACAATAAGTTAATCATGATCCAAGCCGCGTAAACGGAATCAGCTGCAACGTGACACGAACGACGATCGCTGCAACGATAATCGCCAACGCTTCCCCGACGCGAATCAACCCAAGCATGTTGACCACATCCGCCGGCAAAGCACTGATGTATTGCCCCGGATTGAACGCCGAAAAGTCAAAAGAAATCGTGTTCATGATCGAGATAACGAGCTTAAGAAGCTGCTCGAAAAACCACACCCCAAGATCGGTCCCGAGCAACCACCACGCCGCATACATCGCAACCACCAAAAGGACAAACCACGCGGCGAAGGCCGCAATCTTCGCCAGAATAGCTGTTAAGAGAACGCCGAGACCCATACGTCACCCCCCGAAAATGATTGCACGCGCGGTAAACGCCGCCGTTACCAACAGAATCAATCCAATGGCGTCATAAATCCAACACGGAACACCAAAGCTCTGAGAACCGAAGTTAGCCCACGGCGCAATGTTAAACGTCAGACCAAAATCCGGACAGCTCCCGCCGCCGAACGTCGGAACCAGCGAATTGATCGACTGAATGAACGCCGATTGCACCAGCGCATCCTTGTTCTCGTTCCAAACGCCCTGAACCCCGTTAGGATACTTCTGAGTGTAGAGCGTAGGAATCGCCGGAAAGGCCGTGTCCGTATACGAATCCGCGCCCTGATCATCCGTCGTCGTCGTCGTCGTCGCAGGATCATCGTTCGTCGTTGTCGTCGTCACGTTGTTCACGGTCGTCGTCAAATTGCTATTGCTGATGGTGTCCCCCGCCTTGTTAAACGTGATCGTTTGATAACTGTTAGTCGTCGTCGTACCGGTAGGCCCCGTGCTCTGCTGAGTCGTCGATGGAGTCTGAACCGGCGAAGGAGTCTGCAACGTCATCGGCGTATCGCCCGGAAGAGTCCACGGATACTGACTCAACTGCTGAACGGCACCAGGTGCCCCCGCAGGATCGCCAGCAAGCTGACTCGCAGCCGTATCAATATCCGTGTCAGTTGCAGGAACGGATCCTCCCGAAGAAACGCAAACACCATCCGTCAAGGTGTAACCAACCGAGCACACTTGCGTATACTGCACCCCAATTGTTTGATTCTGAGGACAACCGTTAGGCGCATAACCCGTGCCGCCCTCCACTTGAATTGAGTTCCGAATAATATTAATCGGCTCGCACATGTTCGCAACAGAAGCGCCAATCGCGTCACCCCGTTTTTTCTTGATCGCGTAAGCTTCGTCGCAGCCCGTATACGCAGGATTCCACGAACTCGCGGTCATGTCGAAACAGCGTCCGCCGCCCGGCTGCGTCACCGGTGGCGTCACCTTGAGCCACTGATCGTTGACATACGACAGCCCATAATTCGCCAAGAGGCCCACCGCGACCGTGACGGCAATCCCCGGTATCGTGCGCTTGGCGATACCCGCCACCTGCGAAGCAATCGTCGAAACGGGAAACTTAATTGTCTGCGTGACCGTGGCCGCCGCGCCCCGCGCCGACATCTGCAAGCTTTGCGCCGCATTGACCCCACCGCCCGAGGCCGCCGAGAACGTCGCAGACCCGGTATTGATCGACGGCTTGCTCCACGTCAGACCCGAGTCCGTTGAGTTCGCCTTCGGCGTGAAACCAGCAGGACCCAGAGAATAGGTCGTAATGTTGCCCGCCGTGCTCCCGGTGTAATACGTGCCGTTGGTCTGGCCCCAAAACGTAGCCGGCACGTCCGCCGCCAACGACGCCCCCACCAAGAAAAACGCTAGGGACAAGCCTAGCGTCAAATACGTGAACCGCCGCAACCCCTTCATTCCAGATCCTCCGCGTCTTGATCCTCGATCATGCAATCCGGACAAATGCCCTCGACCTCGTGGTCAGACGTAACGTCAATCTCGTCATCCTCGCGCTCGAACCACTCCCCACACTCCGGACATTCAGGCATCAGCGCCCCCCTGACACCCGACCAATTGAAAGGATCATGACGAATGCACCCATGCCGCCGAGCATCGCCACCAGCCCGTAAAACACCGCCACCAGCGCACCCGTCATGATTACCCTCTTAGGCCTTGCGCACGCCGCGCTTGCCCAGGTCGACGCCCTTGAAGGCCATCGCGATAGCGATAATCGCAATGCCCGCAAGGCCGACCCAAGTAGTCACGCCCGTGAAGTCCACCGCCGCCAGAATTGCATCCATGGCTTAAGTCTCCCTCTCTGATGCGCGACACAACGCCCCGCGCACCGTAGGCACTTCACCCGCTACAACTTCCGGATTGCGTTCACAGCAACGCCGATACCGAAACCGAAAAACCAGCAGAACACCACCGCGCCGAATCCCCACCCGAACGCATACGCGATTTTTTCCGCAGTGATGCCGATCAACTCCCATTCTTCAACAGTGCAGCATGTCGACTGCGCCCGAGCATCCCAGGGATACAACAACACGGCAGCCATAAACGCAGCAATCGCCGCCGCCCTCAAATCCTCATGCCACACAACCGACCCACGAGACTTGATCAAGACGCCCTCCCGCACTCACCGTAACGCAGATCGACGTTACGCTCGAACAACTCCGCCGTTTGCGTGTCGATCAAATGCCGATCACCCCGCAGCTGTGGCGTTGACTCGACGATCTCAACCAGCTCAGCCATTGGAACCCCCGCCGCAAACGCCCGCTTGACCATCGCCCGGAACGACACCCGCACCCGATACCGCCGCATCCGCGCCGCCGCTGTGCGATCCATCATGCCGCCCTCAACTCATCCCACGAGCGCACCGGCTGATCAAGAACGATAGTCCGACGACGCAACGGCACCACGTTGCCCGCGTGAAAGTCCGCGAAGGTCAACCCCGCCGCGAACAGGATTTTTTTGTGCAAGTGCCAAGTGCTACGCGGCATCATCGACCGCGCCTGCTCAGCCCCACACTGCTTGATCAACAACCAGGTCCGATACGCAGCCCGCCCCTGCCCTTTCGTTTTCGCCACCCGCTCGACTTCGCTCATCATGTCCATACAAGGCACCTCCACCTTTCCAACGACTTGACTAAAAAAATTCTCGTGTTCTTGGTCGTAATCTCCCTCTGTCATCTCCCACCACCGCCGACGCTCACGCCGCCACCATTCCCCCCGCAGTGCAACCTCAAGACGCAGTAACCTATCAGCAGCTTCCAACTGCCACTCAGCCGCCGCCGCCTTCCCCTTGTCCAACTGATAGCGCAGATGCGGCCCCTTGTGATACGCCTTAGCCGAGCGCATCCGCGACTGAGGCGACCAGTAAACCGACTCACTCGACGTGCGCACCTGCAACCGCCCGCCCTCGACGTGACGCAGATACGCAAGCGCCTGTCGCACTTCCGCCGCATCTTTAAGCGCGTAATTGTGCGTCACATCCACCCGCGATAACTCCCACAACGCCGCGTTGATCGGCAAGGGTCCGACTTGTCGCGAGACAAACCGCACCATTGCAGACCAGCACACCACCGCGTCACCACTCCCGAAAACGTTGTTCTCGCCATGGACCCGCGCCGGCGATCCTGATAACTCCACCTTATGCGCTCCAACGTGAACCTGGACCTGATGAGAATCAGAGCGCACGGAATCACGAGCAGCAATGCACCACTCGATTTGTCCATCCGCATCCGTCTTAGTCACGCGACCCGCCCGGTCTCGAAGAACTGCTAAGGTGGCCGGGGGCACGTGCTCGACTGGCAAGCGCAGTGTCAACCAATCAAGCACGCCGCCCCCTGACGCCGTGCAGGTTAAGCCGCTTTCGCTTGCCCGAACTTCGAGAGGCGAAGCCGCCCCAAGACGAGATTGTGGTTCCGGTCAACGTAGAACGAGTCGTCACCAAGCGAATACACCCCAGGCTCATACGCCGGTTGCTCGGCCTCCAAGTTGACATTGCACTTCGTGGGGTAAGGCTCCGGCTGGCCGTTCGGCTGTGCCAGCTGAACATAGCCGCCTTGGAACCGCTTGGTGAACGGCGTGAACTGCTTTGCGCCCGGCTTTCCACTCGGGCGAATCGTCTCTTCCTGCACATCCTTCGTCTTGATCTCGATCCTAATCATGGCTTTTCCTTTGAGATTGGTTATGTCCGATTCATCGGACAGCCGAATAATGTCCGAGCTTTCGGACACCTGTCAAGCACTTTGTGAGTTAGACTTGCTCAAGGAGATCACACCATGGCGAAGTTTCCGGAACTGCTGGACCGCTTGAAGCGCGAGCGCAAGATCAACTCGGACAACCAAGTCGCAAAGCTTTTAGGCTTAAGCCGTCAAAGCCTTTGCGACTACCGCAAGGGACACCACACCCCGGACGACTACGCCCTAACGCGGATTGCCCTGGAACTAAGCCTTGACCCCCTCGCCTTGATTGCGGAAGTCCGAGCGGAGACAGAACCGGACAAGGAAAAACGCGCGTTTTGGCGCGATTTTTTTCGACGTGTAGGGCATCGAGCCCTCATCGCGCCCCTGATTTGTGGCGTTTTCTTGTCGGCAGGGTTAGAAATTCCGACCGCGAACGCTAAGACGTTGACATATCAGGACATTATACGAACCATTATCAGGCAGGAACCGCCCTTCAGTCTGGCGACTATTCAGATACTCTCCGGCCTTCGCCATGCCGACGGTATAATAACCTGATGAAACGGCATCTCATCGTCCTTTACACCCTGATCATTGTTCTCGTAATCTCAGGCCGTTACGCATGGTCGCATTGCGAGTGGGATTGGGTGTCCCGCATCAGTTCCATGGGCGTCATTCTCGGAATCGTGATCGAACGCTGGAACGTTCTCGCAGGCAAACAAGTCACCATCGAAACGCAGCCCACGGACCGGCTGTCCATTCTGCTGCTTTGCGCCGGCACCTTCATTGCCGGCTTCGGTGAGTTCCTGGGCAAACTGGTATTCGGTTGCCAATAGAAGTCGCTCGCGGCGTCTAGTATCGCGACACCTTAATTTTGCAACATCTCTGTAGATGCGAACGACGTTTCGAAATCAATGATTCGTTGTACTAGCAAACGAGAAACCCGGCCGGACCCGCTTTTGCCGCCGCCACCGGATTCCGGCCGATTGCGGCTATTGCTCGGCGCCAGCCTTGATCAGGATGTCCGCCACCTCCCGCATGCCACGGTCGCGCGCTACCTCCAGCGCCGAGTAGCCGAATTGGGTCTTGTGGTTCACGTCGGCCCCGTGTTCGAGCAGCAGAAGGACCATCGCCACATGGCCTTCCCGTGCTGCCATCATCAAGGCCGTCGTGCCGTTGTCCGCCGTCGCGTTTACTTCGGCCCCGCGCCCGATCAGGACGCGCGCGATGTCGATGCGGTTGTTCGCGGCGGAATACATCAGCGGCGTCCAGCCCGGATGATTGACCGCAGCCCCTCGGTCCAGCAGCAGGCGCACGAATTCGGCCTGTCCTCGCAAGGCCGCCAGCATCAAGGCCGTCTCCCCATAGGCGTTCCGGGCATTGACTTTGGGCCGTGCCGCCAGCAAGGCCTTGACCATGCTGGGTTTTCCCTCCTTGACCGCAAGCATGAGCAGCGACTCGCCCTCCGGGCTGACGCTATCGACATCGACCCCTCGCTTGAGCAGCTCTGCCACGGTCTTCTCGTCGTCGATTTTGATCGCGTGAATCATGTCCTCGTACGCGCCGGCCAGCGCCCATACCGCGAATAGCACCATGATCCCCGCCAGACTTAACTTGATGTTATTCATGAGCATCATCGTGTTTCACCTTGAATAAACGGTAAAAGTTCTCAGACGTTTTCGCGGCAACTTGGGCCAACGGAATTTCGCGCAATCGGGCGATCTCCTCGGCCACATGCTTCACCAATCCAGGTTGGTTGATCTTTCCACGATGCGGCACCGGGGCGAGATACGGCGCATCGGTTTCGATCAGCATTCGTTCCAAGGGCACCTTCCTCGCGATTTCCTTTAGCGCCCGGGCGTTCTTGAACGTGACGATGCCCGAAAAAGAGATGTAAAAGCCCAGGTCCATCGCCGCTTCTGCCGTCTCCCACGATTCAGTAAAACAGTGCATGACCCCACCGGTTTTGTCCGCGCCCTCCTCGCGCATGATCCGTACCGTGTCGGCTGCCGCTTCCCGGGTATGGATGATCAGCGGTTTACCGCACTCCCGCGCGGCGTGAATGTGCCGGCGAAAACGTTTGCGCTGCCAATCCAGGTCGCCTTTCACGCGATAGTAGTCGAGACCGGTCTCGCCGATGGCGACGATCCTGGGATGCTGCGCAAGCTTGACCAGTTCCGCGGCGGTCACTTCCGCAACGTTCTCGTAATCGGGGTGCACGCCGACCGAACCGTAGATGTGCGGGTAGCGCTCGGCAAGCGCGCGCACCCGTGGAAAATCTTCGAGGATGACGCTGACGCATAACGCTTGAGCGACCCCGTTCTCGCGCATCAGGGCCATGACGCTGTCGAGGTTGGATGCCAGCTCCGGAAAATCGAGATGGCAGTGCGAATCAACCAGCATTTTAAGTCGCCTGGCTGACGCGACCGCCGCCGGTCTCGAGCAGCCCGGCGTAATCGAGCAGGAGCTGTTCGAGAAAGAGGCGCGGGTTCAGCGGATGGTTGATCACCCGCTGCAGCCTGACGGTTTCGCGGTGCAAACGCAGCGCACTCAACGGTTCGACCCGCGCGGAAAGCGCGGTGATCTGCGTCGCGTAATCGGGGTTGTAGCGGACCCTGCCCAGGGATTTCTGGAAAATCAAATCGAAAGTCCACTTCTGCAGCCAGTTCACGACATGTTGGACCGGGTAATCACGGATTTGCTCCGCGACCAGCAACGGATCGAACGTCCGCTCGGCGATTCGCTGCAGAAGGAAATCGCGCTGCTGCCAATAGTCCTGCCCGGCAAGCTGCCGCGCGAGCAGCGGTGAGTTACCGGTCTGGGCAAGGGCCAGCGCCGGATCCGGGACGCCTTGCGCGCGCAACCACTCAATCGCCGGCCCCGGTTCGGGACCCGCGAGCGCCACCAGTTGACAGCGGCTCTTGATCGTCGGCAGCAAGTAATGGGCGCGATGCGCCACCATCAGGAAATGCACGCCGGCAGGCGGCTCTTCCAGGCTCTTGAGCAACGCGTTGGCGGCGTGGGGGTTGAGCGCTTCCGCGGGATGGATCAGGACGACCTTCGGTCCGCCACGGTGGCTGGAAATATTGATGAAATCGGCGAGTTCCCTGATCTGCTCGATGATGATCTGCAGACTCGCCTTTTTCTCCCTGCCATCCTCGTCTTCGGTGGGTTCCGTCAGGCTCGCCGGCTCGATCAGCCGGAAATCCGGATGATTGGCGGAATCGAACCAGCCGCAGGCGGCGCATCGACCGCACGCCAAACCCGAACTCGCCGGGTTCTCGCACAACAGGGATTGGGCCAGGGCACGCGCAAATAACAGCTTTCCTATGCCTTGGCGGCCGTGCATCAGCAGCGCATGCGGCAATCGGCCTTTGTCGCCAATCAGCCGCTCAAGTTCAATCTTGTGCCAAGGTAATACATTCATTTGGAGCCGCCCGTAACGGAATCGGTACCACAGATGGTCAAAAATCGTTTTTCGAGCTCTTGCCGGATTACGGCGATGCTTGCGCCCGCGTCGATGACATGGATTCTTGCCGGATGTTCACGCGCGCGCCGCAGGTAGGCTTGCCGAACCCGCTGATAAAACCCCTCTTCCTCCTGCTCGAATCGGTCCGGGCTCTTTATTCCGCCACTGCGAGCCAGGCCGATTTCGGGTGCGACGTCGAAGAGTATCGTCATATCAGGCTGCATCCCCTGCTGAACCCATTGTTGGAGCGCCTCGATCTTGTCCCAGGCGATACCGCTGCCGCCCGCCTGGTAGGCGAAAGTGGCATCGGTAAAGCGATCGCAGAGCACCCAAGTGCCGGCGGTCAGGGCTGGGAGGATCACCTTATCGAGATGTTCGCGCCGCGCCGCGAACAGCAATAGCGCTTCGGTTTCGGGATGCAGCCGCTGCCCGCGGTCGAGCAGCAGCCGTCGCAGCTTTTCTCCCAAGTCCGTGCCGCCCGGTTCGCGCGTGACTTTGACCGCGACGCCGCGGCCTTGCAGCCACTCCGCCAGCCACGCGAGATGCGTGCTCTTGCCCGCGCCGTCTATGCCTTCGAGCGTGATGAACTTGCCGCGCATCAGCGCCGTCCCGATTTCTGATATTTTGTCACCGCGCGATCGTGTTCATCCAGCGAGCGCGAGAAATGCGATGTTCCATCGCCCCGCGCAACGAAGTACAGCGCATCGCTCTTCGGGGGGTTGAGTGCCGCACCGAGCGACGCGAGTCCGGGCATGGCAATCGGCGTGGGCGGCAGGCCTTCACGCATGTAGGTGTTGTATGGCGTGTCGGCGACGAGATCGCGTTTACGCAGGTTGCCGTCGAAAATTTCCCCCAAGCCGTAGATGACCGTCGGGTCGGTCTGCAACTTCATGCCGACGCGCAACCGGTTGACGAAAACCGCGGCGACCAGAGGCCGCTCGGCCGCCCGGCCGGTCTCCTTCTCGACGATCGAAGCGAGAATCAGGGCCTCATAGGGTGTTGCGAGCGGCAGATTCGCCGCGCGCCGTTCCCATTGCTCCATCAGGTTCACGCGCATCAGCCGGTGCGCGCGGCGCAGGATCGCAAGATCGCTCCCGCCTCTGCTGAAATGATAGGTGTCCGGAAAAAACCACCCTTCCGGCGACGGCTCGCCGAAAACGAGACGCCGCAGGATGTCGGCGTCGCTCAAACCTTGCGTATCGTGCCTTACGGCGGGATGCTCGTCGAGGGCCTTGCGCATCTGCCTGAAGGTCCAGCCCTCGACGAAGGTGATGACATCCTGGGTATAGTCGCCTTCGGTGATTTTTCGCAGCAGATCGAGCGGCGTGATCGGCCGGTCGACTTCGTAATTCCCGGCCTTGATGCTGGCGGCCTTGCCCAACAGGCGCGCCAAGATGACGAACAGCGCAGGTTCCTCGAGCATGCCGACCTCGACCATCTGCTGCGCCGCGCTCTTCAGGCTGCTGCCCGCCTTGAGACTGAACTGCTGCGGCGTCTGCGCCGGCTTGAGGTCGCTGTAGGCATAATAGGCAAGCCAGCCGAAGGCCAGCACGGCGCACGCAAACAGCAGCAGCGCGAACTGACGCAGCCGGCGTTTAATCGATTTCTTCATCGAGCCATTGTCTCACGCTCGCCACCAGTGTTCCCCGCGCCCACGCCTTGTCACCCAACGCCCGCACCTGCCAGGCGCCGATCAGGCTGTTCACCAGCAGCACCTCCTGCGCCTGCAGCACGCGGCCGAGGCCGAATTGCTCCACGCGGCAGGTGATGCGATGGCTGGCCGCGGCTTCGATGACGCGGTCGCGCGTGACGCCGGCGACCCCGCACCGGCTGAGATCGGGAGTGGCTAACCCGTCGCGTTCGACAATGAACAAATTGCTCATGGTGCCGCCGATGACGTTGCCTTCACCATCGAACAGCAGACCTTCAGCAATGTCCGGATCACTCCATTCCGCGCGCGCCAGCACGTTTTCCAGCCGGTTCAGGTGCTTCACGCCGGCAAGCGCCGGCTGGAAACCCAGGCGCAGCGAGCACAGATGCACTTTGACGCCGGACTGGACGAATTCGGCGGGATGCCGCGGCAGGGCGGACGACATCACGATACGTGTCGGTTGCACCTCAGAAGGCGGAGCGTATCCGCGCTGTCCGGCCCCGCGCGTGACGATGATCTTGGCTGCGCAGCCCGGTTCGTGTGCCGCCAGCCGGGCGAGTTCGTCGCGCAATACCTCCTCGGCCGGACAGGGAATGGAAACCGCGTCGCAATCCCACGCGAGCTTGTGATAGTGGCGCGTCCACGATTGGGGCCGTCCGCCGCGGATTGCCAAGGTGCGGAACACCCCGTCGCCATAGGCCAGGCCGCGATCGGCCGCACCCAGAGTGTCGCTCACTGCGCCGTTGACCAGAATCATTGCACTCGGGGACAGGATGCCGGAATGTCTTTATCGCGCCGGCGGCGCCGCTTGCGGCGACCCAGAGGCTCTTAGAACTTGCGGAATACCAGGCTGCCGTTGGTGCCGCCGAAGCCGAACGAATTCGACACCGCGACGTTGATTTTCATCTGCCGCGCCGCGTTCGGCACGTAGTCCAGGTCGCATTGCGGATCTTGGGTGAAAATATTGATGGTCGGCGGCGCCACCTGGTCGCGCACCGCCAGCGCGGTGAATATCGCTTCCACGCCACCGGCCGCGCCGAGCAGGTGCCCGGTCATCGATTTGGTCGAACTCACCGCGATTTTCCCGGCATGGTCGCCAAAGCAGCGCTTGACGGCGACCGTTTCGGCGATGTCTCCGAGCGGCGTCGAAGTGCCGTGAGCGTTGATGTAGTCGACTTCTTCGCGGTTGGCTCCGGCGTTCCTGAGAGCGTTGACCATGCAACGCACCGCCCCGTCGCCGTCTTCGCACGGCGCGGTCATGTGATGGGCGTCGGCGCTCATGCCGTAACCTGCGAGCTCGCAGTAGATTTTCGCTCCACGCGCCTTGGCGTGCCCGTACTCTTCAAGCACCAGCACCCCGGCGCCCTCGCCCAGCACGAATCCATCGCGGTCCTTGTCCCACGGGCGGCTGGCGGTCGCAGGGTCGTCGTTGCGTCCGGAGAGCGCGCGCGCCGCGCAAAATCCGCCGACGCCGAGCGGCGACACCGTCGCCTCGGCGCCGCCGGCGACCATCACATCGGCATCACCGTACTCGATCAGGCGGCCTGAATCGCCGATACAGTGAGTGCCGGTGGTGCACGCGGTCACCATCGCGAGGTTCGGTCCCTTGAAGCCGTACATGATCGAGACATTGCCCGACACCATGTTGATGATGGTCCCGGGCACAAAGAATGGCGAAATTTTTCGCGGGCCGCTTTTCTGATACTCGGTGTGAGTATCCTCGATCAGCGGCAACCCGCCGATGCCGGAGCCGATGTTGACGCCGATGCGTTCGGCGTTCTCCGGCTTCGCCTCGATTCCCGCATCCTTGATCGCCTCGATCGCCGCTGCCATGCCGTAATGAATGAAGGTATCCATGCGGCGCGCTTCCTTGGCCGACAGATACTGAGTGACCTCGAAGCCTTTTACTTCGCCGGCAATCTGCGAACTGAAGGCGGAGGGATCGAAGCGGGTGATGCGGGTGATTCCGGAGTTGCCGGCAACGATGCCGGACCAGGCCTGCGGCACCCCGATCCCGACCGGGGAAACGATTCCGAGGCCGGTAACAACAACTCTGCGTCTTGCCAAATTGGCTCCGGAAGGAATGACGTCAGGACTTGAGATGGCCCTTGATATAGTCGATGGCCTGTTGCACGGTGGTGATCTTCTCCGCTTCCTCGTCAGGGATTTCGGTCTCGAACTCCTCCTCCAGCGCCATCACCAGTTCGACGGTATCGAGCGAATCTGCGCCGAGGTCGTTTACAAACGACGACTCGTTCTTGACGTCGGCTTCGTTTACCCCCAACTGCTCGGCGACAATCTTCTTGACGCGCTGCTCGATGTTTTCCATTAACGTCCCCTTTCCTCTTGTGCGTGATGAGTCAGTGTCGATCGGTCGGCATCCCTGTTTTACAGGGAAGTTATGGTCGGAATCGAATGGCTATTTTACCAGAATTGGTGCTCAAAAAACATTTAAGATTCAATGATAATCCTCAGTCCATGTACATGCCGCCCGTCCTGCTCCATCGCGCGCGATCATGCGCAAGCGATCTCGAATCTCCCCTCGCCCGTTTTCGGGAGAGCGCGCCGGAGCGAGAAGCAGGGGCCCCACTTGTGGGGATGCGACCGTAAAGGCGCGCATAAGCACGCGGGGAATCCGGCGCGTTGCATCCCGCTGCGGGGTCGCATCCATCGTCCAAGGCCGACGGAACCTGGTCCGCCCTCCGCGGGCGCCGGGGGTGAGGGAACGGCGGCATTGGATGGTGTACTGTTCTCAATCCATGTACATGCCGCCGTTAACGTGCAGCGTGCTGCCGGTGACATACGACGCGCCGGGGGAGGCCAGGAACGCGACCGCTGCCGCCACCTCCTGTGCTGCGCCCAGCCGCCCAAGCGGAATCTGCCCAATGAGCGCATTGCGCTGTTCTTCGTTCAATGCGCGCGTCATGTCGGTGTCGATGAAGCCGGGCGCGACGCAGTTTACCGTGATGTTGCGGCTGCCGACTTCGCGTGCGAGCGATCTGGAAAAACCGGCGATGCCGGCTTTGGCCGCCGCATAGTTGGTCTGCCCAGCGTTGCCTGTCGATCCCACCACCGAAGTAATGTTAATGATGCGGCCGAAGCGCGCTTTCATCATCGGGCGCAGCACCAGTTTGGACAGCCGGAATACGGACTTGAGATTGGTCGACATGATGTCGTCCCATTCCTCGTCTTTCATGCGCAGCAGCAGGTTGTCGCGCGTAGTGCCGGCGTTGTTGACCAGGATGGCGGTGTCGCCGAACTGCCGCTGGATGATGTCAAGCGTGGCTTCGACCTGCGCCGCGTCGTTCACGTTCATGACCAGGCCGGTGCCCTTGACGCCGGCCTCGGACAGGGTCTGCCTGATGCCTGCCGCCCCGCCCTCGGTGGTGGCGGTGCCGATCACAACCGCGCCTTGCCGCCCGAGCTCCAATGCGATTGCTCTTCCGATGCCGCGTGAGGCGCCGGTGACAAGCGCGGTCTTACCGTCCAATACGTTCACTGCAGCGCCTGCAATGTCTGTTGCAGCGACCGCGGATCGGTGATGGCGCATCCCTGCAGGTCGCCATCGATGCGCTTGGTGAGGCCGGCCAGCACTTTGCCGGGCCCGCATTCCGCGACATGCGTGATGCCCGCCGCCGCCATGCAGCGAATCACCTCGACCCATCGTACCGGATTGCACGCCTGACGCGCGAGCGCGTCCTTGATTTGCGCCGGATCGCTCGTCATCGCCGCGTCAACGTTGTTGACCACCGGAATCCGGGGCGCGTTGAAAGCGATTCCCTTCATGCGTTCTGCAAGCCGGTCTGCCGCGGGCTTGAGTAACGACGAATGAAACGGCGCGCTGACCGGCAGCATCACCGCGCGCTTCGCGCCTCTGGCCTTCGCCGCTTCGGCGCCGCGCTCGACTGCCGTCTTGTGGCCGGCGATCACGACCTGGCTCGGCGCGTTGAAGTTTACCGGCTCTACCACTTGCCCCTGCGACGCCTCATTACATGCTGCGCGCACGGTGTCGTCATCGAGCCCAAGGATCGCCGCCATTGCGCCGGCTCCCATCGGCACCGCCTCTTGCATCGCCTGCGCCCGGAAGCGCACCAGCGGCACCGCCTCCCGGAAGGCCATTACGCCGGCGGCAACCAGCGCCGTGTACTCGCCCAGGCTGTGCCCGGCGACCAGGGCCGGCTCGGCGCCGCCCGCTTCGCGCCAGGCGCGGTAGACGGCGTAACCGGCGGTGAGCATCACCGGTTGAGTATTGACCGTCGCGTTCAATTCTTCCGCCGGGCCATTGGCAACGAGCTGCCACAAATCCTGGGCCAACGCGTCGGAAGCTTCGGCAAAAGTTTCGCGCACCACCTCGGTGTCGGCGAACGGCTGCATCATGCCAACCGCCTGCGACCCCTGCCCCGGAAAAACCAATGCGAATTTCATGCTTTCGCGCTTACCATTTGATCAGCACCGAGCCCCAGGTGAAACCGCCGCCCACGCCTTCGAGCAACACGTGCTGGCCGGCGCGGATGCGGCCGTCGCGCACCGCTTCATCGAGCGCGAGCGGGATCGACGCCGCCGAGGTATTGGCGTGGCGCTCGACGGTGGTCACGACTTTTTCCATGCTCAGCCCGAGTTTCTTCGCCGTTGCCTGTATGATGCGAATGTTCGCCTGATGCGGAATCAGCCAATCGATATCGGACGTCTGCAGATGATTGGCGGCGAGCGCTTCCTCGGCCACTTCACCGAGCGCTTTCACCGCAAACTTGAACACCGTGCTGCCATCCATTTGCAACAGCGGCCTGCCGCTTATCTTGCCGCCGCTCACCGTCCCCGGCACCGACAGGACGTCGGCATAGCTGCCGTCGGCGTGCAGATGGCAGGACATGATTCCCGGGGCTTTGTCCTGCTTCAGCACCACCGCGCCGGCGCCGTCGCCGAAAAGCACGCAGGTCGAGCGATCATTCCAGTCGAGAATGCGCGAATAGACTTCCGCCGCCACCACCAGCGCGTATCCGTATTGTCCAGAACGCACGAATTTGTCGGCGGCGCCGAGTCCATAGACGAAGCCGCTGCATACTGCCTGAATATCGAACGCCGGGCAGCCTTTCGTGCCGAGCTTCGCCTGCAGCATGCACGCGGTGCTCGGGAACACCATGTCCGGCGTAGTGGTCGCGACCACGATGAGACCGATGTCCTGCGGGCGGATGCCGGCCGCCTCGATTGCCTTGCGGCTGGCCGCAAGCGCGAGATCGCTCGAGTTTTCGGTGTCCGCAGCGACATGGCGCTGGCGAATTCCGGTGCGCGTGAAAACCCACTCGTCGGTGGTATCCACCATGCGCTCGAGGTCCTGGTTGGTGAGGATTTTGCTCGGCAAGTAGCTGCCGGTGCCCACGATGCGGGAGTAGATCGTCACGCCGCGCTCTGCTGAATTAATGACATGCGTTCCGTGATGTGCGCGAGCACGCCGGAGCGCGCCTCCTCGATCGCGCGCTGGATCGCAAATCCGAATGCAAAAACGTCCGCCGCCCCATGGCTCTTGATCACGATGCCACGCAGCCCCAGCAGCGTTGCGCCGTTGTAGCAACGATGGTCGATCCGGCGCTTGAATGCATTGATTACCGGCGACGCCATAACGCCCAGGAGCCTGGCGAGCAGGCTGCGGTTGAATTCTTCGCGCAAGTAAGTCGCGAGCATCTGCGCCAGGCCCTCCGAGGTCTTGAGCGCGATGTTGCCAACGAAGCCATCGCACACCACGATGTCGGTCGTGCCCTTGTAGATGTCGTCGCCCTCGACATTGCCGTAAAAATTGAGACCGCTCGCGCGCAGCAATTCCGCGGCGCGCTTGACGACTTCGTTGCCTTTGATGTCTTCCTCCCCGATGTTGAGCAGCCCCACGCTCGGACGCTCCTTGTGTTCCACCGAGGCCACCAGTTCGGCCCCCATGATCCCGAACTGCAGCAGGTGTTCGGCCGTGCAATCCACGTTGGCGCCGAGATCGAGCATGTAGGTGTGTCCCTTCAGCGCCGGCAGTATGCTCGCGATCGCCGGGCGATCGATGCCGGGCAGGGTTTTCAGCACGAAACGCGAAATCGCCATCAGCGCGCCGGTGTTGCCGGCGCTGACGCAGGCGAGCGCCTCACCGTTCTTGACCAAATCAACCGCCACGCGGATCGAGGAGTCCTTCTTGCCGCGCAGCGCAAGCGCGGGCGACTCGTCCATTGCGACCACCTCGGCCGCGTGCCGCACCTGCAATCGCGCGCCAATTTCGGAGTGTCCGCGGCGCAGCTCGGCCTCGATCGCGTTCTGTTTTCCGACCAGAATGAATGAAGTCTGCGGATCGCGCTTGAGATAGTGGAGCGCCGCGGGCACGGTGACGTGCGCGCCGTGATCGCCGCCCATGCAATCGATGGCAACGGTCACCTCCATCAGGAAGCCTCCTCTGGCGCGTCCCTTGTCGTTGCTATCAGGCGCGCACGCCGGGTTGATCGACGCGCTCGGGCCAAGCGAGCGCGATTACTCGCCCTTCGTCCTGATGACTTTCTTGCCGCGGTAGTAGCCGTTGGGGCTGATGTGATGCCGCAGGTGTACCTCGCCGGTGGTCGGCTCGACCGCCAGCGGCGGATTCGTCAGGAAGTCGTGCGAGCGGTGCATGCCGCGCTTCGACGGCGACTTCTTGTTCTGCTGTACTGCCATTTCAGTGCTCCTTGATGTTTAGTCTCAAATCTTCTTCAGGTCCGCCAGCCTGGCGAATGCGGCCGGCCGGCCGGCTTCACGCTGCACAGTGCTCAACACGCTTCGGCAAGCATCTTCCGTGTGCCGCGGTGCAAACGGCAGGCTTAACAAGATCTCGTCTTCGATCAGGACCGCCACGTCCAGTGCCGAATTTGCCTCGATGCAGTCGGGGGCGTCAGGATCGTCGGCCTCCGCACCCCCATTCTCACCTTGCCGCACCAGCCGCAGCAGGTTGAACAAGCGCAGCAGATAATCCAATAAACCCAGACAGCGCTGGCACTGCAAATGGAGCGAGCCGCTGACCTCCAGAGCCAGAATCGGCCGCCGCTCGCCGTCCCGGCCACCCTTGATGACGAACTCGATGCTGCCACTCGCGTCGAACAGACCATCCTGCAGGCGCGCCAAGCTCGTAACCGGCAGGCTGCCTCGCAACTCCTGTTCTGCCCGGGCAAATTCCAGACTATCTATGACAGTCTGTGCAGACATAAGGGGCGCATGATAGTATTTTTAGATCGCCCTGTCAAAGCAAAAAGACAGAAAACTCATGTACGGCAGGCACTTAGATTGCCAACCCTATTGCTTCCAGCCGCTGCACCTGCCTGATTGAGCCCTCCCCGCCTCATCCTGGCTTCCACCTCGACGTACCGGCGATCCTTACTCGAGCGACTACGGCTGCCGTTCCAGGCGGTCGCGCCGAACGTGGACGAAACGCCGCTTCCCGGCGAGCTGGCGGAGCGCACCGCGCTGCGTCTGGCGGAAGTGAAGGCGCGCGCCGCCGCGCAGCCTCGCCAGAACGCGCTGATCATAGGGTCGGATCAGGTGGCAGTGATGAATCGCGAAAAACTGGGCAAGCCGGGCAGCCACGCCATGGCCGTCCGGCAGTTGCAGGCGATGCGCGGCAAGAGCGTCGTATTCCACACCGCGCTCTGTCTGTATAACTGCGCTTCGGACAGAGTTCAGGTTGCGAACGTGCCAACCACGGTGGTCTTCCGCGACATCAGCGATGCGCAGATTGAGCGCTACCTCGCGAGTGAACGCCCCTACGACTGCGCCGGCAGCGCCAAGATCGAAGGACTCGGCATCGCGCTGGTCGAACGCGTCGTTAGCGATGATCCCACCGCGTTGATCGGCTTGCCTCTCATGCAACTTGTCTCGATGCTCAGAAATGAAGGTGTCGAGGTAATCTAGTGTCCCGAGTCGTTAATTCGTTGCACAATCTTGGGCGTAGTTGGGGTACGCGCAGCGTTCCCCGACATCCGCTGAGCGTCAGGTAGCCACCGATGCGGCAACCTGACCTACACTTTCTCAATGCGAGCGGCTTGAGGAATTCTGTATCGAAATAATGACTCACCACACTAGATGCGATCTCAAGAATACCCTGACCCAAAAACCGCCGATCATCGCGGTGAATGAGTGAACGAGTGGAGATGGACAAGCGAGGCACGCTTTATCTTATCCCAACCACCCTCGGCGGCGATGACGCCATCGCGGTGCTGGCGGGCTCCACGCTGCGCGTGCTTCAAAGGCTCACCAGTTTCATCGTCGAGAACCCGAAGACCGCGCGGAAGTTTCTCAAGGCAGCCGGTTACCCGCACCCTCTGCAAAGCATCGAACTCCGAACGCTCGACGAGCACACGCCCGATGCGCAACTGCCGGCGCTGCTGGCGCCGCTCCTCGCGGGCCGGGACTGCGGGTTGCTCTCGGAAGCCGGCTGCCCCGCAGTCGCCGATCCCGGCGCGGCGCTGGTTCGTCTCGCGCACGCTCACGGCATACGAGTAGTGCCCTTGGTCGGCCCGTCGGCGGTACTACTGGCGTTAATGGCTTCGGGCATGAACGGCCAGCGTTTTGCCTTCCGCGGCTACCTCCCAGTGGACAAGGCGCAGCGACGCGAGAAACTGCTGGAACTCGAGCGCGATGCGCAGCGCGCAGACAGCACGCAGATATTCATCGAGGCGCCGTACCGCAACCAGTCGTCGCTGCAGGCCGTGCTCGAAACCTGTCGCGGCGACACCCTGCTGTGTCTTGCGACCGAACTCACGTTGTCAACGGAATCGATCCACACCCAGACAATCGCGGCCTGGAAAAGAAAACCGCCGGACATCAACCGGCGGCCGACGGTGTTCTTGCTTTATCGCAACGTGAACTGAGGGGCGGCTACACTACGTCAACGCATGGTGAGGCTGCTGACAGCGCCCAGGCGCACCAGCGTCTCGGCCATGGCGGCGCCGAACCTGCGCGCCACGCGCTCCGCGATGTTCTCCCGCGGCGTGAAGTCCACGATGTCCTCCGCCTTGATGACTTCGCGCGCCACGTAATCGACCCCGCCAAGCGCATCGGCCAGGCCGAGCTCGATGCTTTTCGGGCCGATCCACAGCAAGCCTGAAAACATCTCCGGCGTTTCCTTCAACCGCTTGCCGCGGCCCTGCCGCACGACGCCGATGAACTGCTGGTGGATCTCGTTGAGCATCCTCTCGGCGTACTCCTTCTGGGACTCCTGGATCGGGGAAAACGGATCGAGGAAACCCTTGTTTTCGCCCGCCGCCAGGAGCCGCCGCTCGATGCCCAGTTTTTCCATCGCGCCGGTGAAGCCGAAGCCGTCCATCAGCACCCCGATCGAACCGATGATGCTCGATTTGTTGACATAGATCCTGTCGGCCGCGACCGCCACGTAATAGCCGCCCGAAGCGCAGATGTCTTCGACCACCGCATACACCGGGATGTTAGGGTATTTCGCACGCAGCCGGCGAATCTCGTCATTGATGTGCCCGGCCTGCACCGGGCTGCCGCCGGGGCTGTTGATGCGCACGATGACGCCCTGCGTGCGCTTGTCCTTGAACGCTTCCTGCAATCCTGTCGTAACGTTGTCGGCGCTGGCCATGCCCTCCGGCCCGATCACGCCGCGCACTTCGACCAGCGCGGTGTGCTTGCCGGGCAGCCCGTCCTTCTTGACCCACCAGCCCATGCCGACGAACAGCAAGGCAAACAGATAAACGAACAGCAGCAGCTTGAAGAAAATACCCCAGTGCCGCGCGCGCTTCTGCTCCTGGATTGCCGCGAGCGCGACCTTTTCGAGAATCTTGCGTTCCCAGTTTTCTCCGGAATTGACCGGTTCCTGATCAGCCATGGTTTACACCTTGCATTTTGTCACGCGCTCTAAGTAAGTATAACGTGGAATGATTCGCTGCGTTCACATGGCGGCGGATCATGCCTCGGCAAGCAGCCACGCGCGCAGCTCGGCAAACCCTTCGACGCACGCCACCGGTTCAAAAGCCAGCAGCCCGTGCCTGGGATGCGCGCCGTAAGCGACGCCCAGCCTGGCAACGCGCGCGTTCTGCGCCATCGCCATGTCGTGCGTGGTGTCGCCGATCATCAGTGTCCTCTCACATGCCACGCCGAGCATGGCCATCAGTTCTTGCAGCATGCCCGGGTGCGGTTTCGAGTAGCCCTCGTCGGCGCAACGCGTGGCGTGGAAATAAGGGCCCATGCCAGTTGCCTCGAGCGCGCGATCGAGACCGCGCCGGCCTTTGCCCGTGGCGACCGCAAGCGTGAAGCCGGCGGCATGCAGTTCCTTCACGGTGTCGGCCGCACCGGGAAACAGGGCGGTCTCGCTGTCGCGCAGCAGGAAGTGGTGACGGTAGCGTTCGGCCACGCGCGGATAGTGGGCCGGATCGAGTTCCGGCAAGATATGCGCCATCGCATCGTCCAAGCCGAGGCCGATGATGAATCGCGCTTTCTCGTCGGACGGAATGCGCAACCCGAGATCGCCGCACGCCGCCTGCAACGACGCCGCGATCACCGCCGCCGAGTCCATCAGCGTGCCGTCCCAGTCGAACACCAGCAGGTTAAAACGTTTCGGCATCGAGGCGCTTGATGAACGATTGCAGCTCGGCGGGCAACGGCGCCTCGAAGATGATGGAATTCCCGGTCAGCGGATGCGTTACGACGAGCATGCAGGCGTGCAGGAACATGCGCTTCAGTCCCTGTTTGACGAGCTGCTTGTTGAGCGCGTAATCGCCATACTTGTCGTCCCCCGCGATCGGAAAGCCGAGATGCGCGAGGTGCACGCGGATCTGATGGGTGCGGCCGGTCTTGAGTTCCGCTTCCAGCAGGCTGAATTCAGGCCAAGCCTGTTTCAGCGTAAAAACGGTGTGCGAAGCCAACCCATCTTGGGCGACGCTGACGCGGCGCTCCCCTGATGCGAGCACGTATTTGTTGAGCGACAGCTTGACGCTTTGTTTTGGATTGCGCCACCGGCCGTGAACCAGCGCCAGGTAGTATTTTTGGACGCGACCGGAGCGCAACTGCTCGTGCAGCGCGGTCAATGCGGAGCGTTTTTTCGCGAGGAGCAGCACGCCGGAGGTATCGCGATCGAGGCGATGCACGAGCTCCAGAAATTTCTCCTGCGGGCGCGCGTGGCGCAGTTGCTCGACCACGCCGAAGCTCACGCCGCTGCCGCCGTGCACCGCCAGACCGGCCGGTTTGTTGAGGGCGAGCAGCGCTTCGTCTTCGTACAGGATATGTTCCTCAAAGCGGCCCGCGACGGGCCCGGCCGGCTGCTTGTGCCGCAGCGCCACCCGGATCGGCGGAATCCGCAGCCGATCGCCGGGCTGCAGCCGGTAATCGGGGCCGACCCGGCCGCTGTTCACCCGCACCTCGCCGCTGCGCAAAATACGGTAGATATGGCTCTTGGGCACCCCTTTAAGCAATCGGGTCAGGTAGTTGTCGACGCGCTGCCCGGCGCTGTCCTCGCCCACTTCGTGCCAGGTTGCGGCAGCTTTACTTAACCCTTTCATTTGCTTATACTATTCGATGAAATACCGGCTGGTGTCAACGGCGCGCGACAAAATTCGCGCGACGGATGCCCGATCCCACCGCGCTCACGGCAGCTCGTGCAACGAGTTTTCAATGCAGGCCCGGAGTCGCAGGATCTGAGAGCCGGGTTGGCAGTTCGCCGCGCGCGGTCGAGTTGCATCGCAACAGAATCGACGCGCCGCACGATGCGAATGCGGCCGGACTGAACTGGTTAATATCGCTCACCACACGAAGTAGCGATACTAGACGATATACGCGCTCAAGGCACTTTAGAAAATTTTCGGATTCGCGCGCGGCGCGGATTCAGAACGGCAGACTGCAAGAGTCGGATTTTCTGGTCACCCTTTACATCATGCTTGTACCACGTGACTGAATAGCTTCGAACTCGCCTGCGCTACCGCAGGCGTGAGCAGTGTTGCCCATCCCGTGTCCGAGCGCGGGAGAAGATACAAATGAAACGCATGTTGTTTAACGCGACGCAGGCGGAAGAACTGCGCGTCGCGATCGTCGATGGTCAGAAACTGATCGACCTCGACATCGAATCTTCCAGCAAAGAACAGCGCAAGAGCAACATCTACAAGGGTGTTATCACCCGCATCGAGCCCAGCCTCGAGGCCGCCTTCGTCGAATACGGCAGCGAACGCCACGGTTTCCTGCCCTTCAAGGAAGTCAGCCGCAGCTTCTTCAAGCCTGGCATCGATGTCGCCCGCGCCCGCATCCAGGACGCGCTCAAGGAAGGCCAGGAAGTCATCGTCCAAGTCGACAAGGACGAGCGCGGCAGCAAGGGCGCGGCGCTGACGACTTTCATCAGCCTCGCCGGACGCTATCTGGTGCTGATGCCCAACAACCCCCGTGGTGGCGGCGTGTCGCGCCGCGTCGAGGGCGAGGACCGCAGCGATCTGCGTGACACGATCGCCCAGCTCGAGGTCCCGCAGGGCATGAGCGTGATCGCGCGCACCGCAGGCATCGGCCGCACCGTCGAAGAACTAAACTGGGACCTGAAATATTTGTTGCAGTTGTGGCACGCCATCGAAAGCGCCGCTCAACAGCAAAGCGGCGCCTTCCTGATCTACCAGGAATCGAGCTTGGTGATCCGGGCGATCCGCGACTATTTCCACCAGGATATCGGTGAAATCCTGATCGACACCGAGAGCATCTACGAGCAGGCGCGGCAGTTCATGAGTCATGTCATGCCCGACAACGTCAACCGCGTCAAGCTCTACAAGGACGATGTGCCGCTGTTCTCGCGCTTCCAGATCGAGCACCAGATCGAGTCCGCCTACTCGCGGGCGGTCAACCTGCCTGCGGGCGGCGCAGTGGTGATCGATCATACCGAGGCGCTGGTATCGATCGATGTCAATTCGGCGCGCTCCACACGCGGTTCCGACATCGAGGAAACGGCGTTTCGCACCAATCTCGAGGCAGCCGACGAGATCGCACGCCAGTTGCGGCTGCGCGATCTCGGCGGGCTCATCGTGATCGATTTCATCGATATGGAGTCGGGGCGCAACCAGCGGGAAGTCGAGGACCGTTTTCGCGATGCGCTCAAGTACGATCGCGCGCGCGTGCAGACGGGCAAGATCTCGCGCTTCGGGCTCATGGAGCTTTCGCGCCAGCGGTTGCGGCCTTCGCTCGGCGAAACCAGTCATAGCCCCTGCCCGCGCTGCCACGGCACCGGTCATATCCGTGGCACCGAATCGACCGCGCTGCATATCCTGCGCATCATCCAGGAAGAAGCGATGAAGGAGAACACCGCGGCGATCCACGCCCAGGTGCCGGTCGACGTCGCGACCTTCTTGCTCAACGAGAAGCGCGTCGACTTGCAGTTGGTCGAGGCGCGCCACCGCGTGTCGGTCACGCTGATTCCGAACATGCACCTGGAAACGCCGAACTATACGGTCACGCGCATGCGCCATGACGATCTCAACCAGAGCGAGCCGTTGCCGCCGAGTTACAACCTGGTCGAGATGCCAGCCGAAGAGGAAAAGCAGCCGGCTGCGGGACAGGAAACCGCCGCGCCGCGCCAGGAAGCCGCAGTGAAAGGCATCACTCCGCAACAACCGGCCCCGGTAGTGACCAAGGTGGAAGCTCCCGCTCCTGCGCCGGGTCCTGTGCCGACGGCGCAGGTTTCGATCATCGCCAAGATCGTGAGCTGGTTCAAGCGCAAGCCCGCTGAAATCGCGGTGGCCGAACCCGTGCGCGCCGCCCCGCAGATGCCTCATCGCGGCCGCGGCGATAGCGGGCAACGCGACGGCGGGCGTCCGCGCGATGGAAGGCGACGCGAGCGCGCGCAGGCGGGCGCTCAGAGGCCGCGCCCCGATGGCGCGCCGCCCCAGCAAGGCGAAAACCGCCATGAACGCGAACACCTACGCCGGCGCGGCAGTGAGGAACGCAATGAAGGACGCCGTCCGGACTCGCGGCGCCAAGACGGTGCTCAGCCGCAAAGACAGCGACCGCCACGCGATGAGGCCTCGGCCGAGGCTCCGCGCAAAGCGGGACCGCCAGAAGCTGCGCAGCAGCAAGTCCCGCGCGAGCACGGCGAGGGCCGGGGTCGCCGTCGGCGCGGACGACGCGACCGCCATGAGCATCGGGACGAAGCTGCGGGCGCACCGCAACGTTCCGCCCCGAGCACACCGGTAACGGAAACCGCCGGCGACAAACCGGTGTTGCCGGCTGCAGCCGCTGCCGTTGCGAGCAGCATTGCATTCGCACCTGAAAGCGTCACGGCACAACCGTCGGCTGCGTCCGCCGTAGCGGACGTCATTCGTGCCGCCCCGGCCCCAGCCGAGCCGATGGTATCGACGGTAGCAAGCGTCGAGCCGGAAACTCTCGCGCCGGTTGCTTCCGCCATCCAGCCCGCGCCCATTGCGGATGAACGGGTATGCGAAGAAATCTCGCCCCCCGACTTTGCGCAGCCCGTTACCCGCAGTAAGGCGGCGCCGGCCCCTTTGCAGCTCGACTGGTCGTCGGATTTGATCCAGGTCGAGACCCATTCCGAGAAAGCCAGGATTGCGCTGACCGGAACACGGGAAGAACCACCGGAACCACGGGTGAAGCGTGAGCGCCCGCCGCTGCCTCCTTTAAGCGCCGAACCGTTGGTTCAGGTGGAAACGCGTAAGAATGAGGTCGCAGTCGATCCCGTGGTGGTCGTCCAAAACGCCGGCGGCGGCGAGCCGTTGTCGACGACGACGGGTTAGTCCGTTAACTGAGCGCGGATGTGGCGCGGCAAACCCTGCGCCGCATTCTCGATCAATTCGAGCGCAAGTTCGAAGCTCTGCGGCCCGCCGTAGTACGGATCCGGCACTTCGCGAGCATCCTGGGTGCCGGGCGGCCTGCTGCGCCCGCTCGTCCGGTGGCTCGCCGATGTGATAGTCATGAGTGCCCGCCGAATCACTGAAAATTCGGTCCTGCAAGCGGACTTTTGCGACGCGGCGCTTAAAGACCGCTTCGGCCGTCGGCGAGCGACAGATGTTGCCCATGCAGACAAACAGCACTTTTGCTTGCGTGGTCACGCCGCGGCTATGAAGAGACGTTCCTTCAGTTCCTTGAGCTGGTCGCGCAATTCCGCGGCGCGTTCGAATTCCAGGTTTTTCGCCGCTTCCAGCATTTCCTTCTCGAGGCGCTTGAGTTCGCGCGTGAGATCCTTTGCGCCCATCGCCTCGTACTTCGCCTGATTCTGCGCCGCTTTGAGCTCCTGGCGTGCGGTTTCGTGATCGTAAACGCCGTCGATGATGTCCTTGATACGCTTGCTGATGCCTGTAGGCGTGATGCCGTGCGCCGCGTTGTAGGCCACCTGCTTATTGCGCCGCCGCTCGGTTTCGCCGATCGCGCGCCGCATCGAATCGGTGACGACATCGGCGTAAAGAATCGCGGCGCCATTGATGTGGCGCGCGGCGCGGCCGATGGTCTGGATCAAGGAGCGTTCCGACCGCAGGAATCCCTCTTTGTCGGCATCGAGAATCGCCACCAGCGACACCTCGGGGATGTCGAGCCCTTCGCGCAGAAGGTTGATGCCGACCAGTGCATCGAACTCGCCGAGCCGCAGATCGCGGATGATCTCGACACGTTCGACGGTCTCAATATCCGAATGCAGATAGCGCACCTTGACGCCGTGCTCAGAAAGGTAATCAGTCAGGTCCTCTGCCATGCGCTTGGTAAGCGTGGTGACCAGAACGCGCTCCCCGCTTCCGGCGCGCGCGTTGATTTCCGACAGCAGATCGTCGACCTGGGTCGATGCCGGGCGCACTTCCAGGCGCGGGTCGACCAGCCCGGTCGGCCGCACCACCTGTTCCACCACCTGTCCCTGGTGCTGGCGCTCGTACTCCGCAGGAGTGGCGGAAACGAAGATGGTGCGCCGCACGACCTTCTCGAACTCATCGAACCGCAGCGGCCGGTTATCGAGCGCGGACGGCAGGCGGAATCCGTAGTCGACAAGATTTTCCTTGCGCGCGCGGTCGCCGCGATACATGCCGCCCAGTTGCGGGATCGTCACATGGCTCTCGTCGATGATCATCAGCGCGTCGTGCGGCAAGTAGTCGATCAGCGTCGGCGGCGGCTCGCCGGGCGGGCGGCCCGATAAATGGCGCGAGTAATTCTCGATGCCCTTGCAGAAACCCATTTCGTTAAGCATCTCGAGATCGAAGCGCGTGCGTTGCTCGATGCGCTGCGCCTCGACCAGCTTGCCCTGGCTGTGGAACCACTCGATGCGCTCCCGGAGTTCCTCCTTGATCGCCTCGATCGCACGCAGAGTGGTCGCGCGCGGAGTCACGTAATGGCTCGACGGATACACGGTGAAGCGGCCCACCCGCTGGAGCACATGGCCGGTCAGCGGATCGAAGACGTGGATGCTTTCTAATTCGTCGTCAAACAGCGTCACACGCACCGCGGTTTCCGAGTTCTCGGCCGGAAAGATGTCGAGCACGTCGCCGCGCACGCGGAACACGCCGCGCCGGAACTCGAATTCATTGCGCTCGTACTGCATTTCGGTCAGACGCTTGATGGCGTCGCGCTGCGCGAGTTTTTCCTTTTCGCGCAGGTGCAGGATCATGCCGTGATAGTCGACGGGGTCGCCGATGCCGTAGATCGCCGACACCGTCGCCACGATGATCACGTCCTTGCGCTCGAGCAACGACTTGGTGGCCGACAGGCGCATCTGCTCGATGTGCTCGTTGATGCTCGAGTCCTTTTCGATATAGAGATCCTTGGACGGGACGTAGGCTTCGGGCTGGTAGTAGTCGTAATAGGAAACGAAGTACTCGATTGCGTTGTCCGGGAAGAATTCCCGCATCTCGGAATACAGTTGGGCGGCGAGCGTCTTGTTGGGCGCCATGACGAGCGCCGGGCAGCCCAGCCGCGCGATGACGTGGGCCATGGTATAGGTCTTGCCCGAGCCCGTGACGCCGAGCAGCGTCTGATACGCCAGGCCCTCGCGTACGCCCGCCACCAGCTTGTCGATCGCCTCCGGCTGATCGCCGGCGGGCTCGAACGTCTGGTACAGCAGGTATGGGCTGCCGGGAAAGGTGATCGGCGCCACGGCGGGATGCGCTGCGGGCTCGGTCTTCAACAATGGGCTAGCCATCTTGGGAGTGGGTAATTTAGCCAAACCATAAATTGTCCCACAGCGCCCCCGGCCGTTGCCAGCTTTTACTCCGGCGGCGGCTGCCTGGAGATCGTCGAACCATGAATGGCCGGTGTGATCCGGTCAAAGCACGCCCCGCCGAATATCCGGTCACACCAGAGCCGAACGAGCAGGTACAATGTGGCTTTTGCAGCGGAAACCGGTTATCCCGTTTCTTTTTCAGCCACCCCCTCATCCGCAACTGACATCAATGAACGCATCCTTGCTCGCAGCCGTTGAAATGGCGCCAAAGGATCCCATCCTGGGCGTCACGGAAGCCTTCAATGCCGACGCCAGCCCCAATAAGGTAAACCTCGGCGTCGGCGTGTATTGTGACGACAACGGCAAAGTGCCGGTACTCGAATCGGTGCGCCGCGCCGAGCAAAAACTGGCAGAGAGCCCATTGCCCCGGAATTACCTGCCGATCGACGGCCTGCCGGCGTATGACCGGGCGGTGCAGGGCCTGCTGTTCGGCGCGGAAAGCGAGCCCCGGCGCCAGGGGCGGATCGTGACGGTGCAGACGCTGGGTGGAACCGGCGGCCTCAAGGTGGGAGCGGACTTCCTGCGACGGATCGACCCGCATGCCGCAATCTGGATCAGCGACCCGAGCTGGGAGAATCATCGCGCGCTCTTCGAATACGCCGGATTCACGGTCAACGTTTACCCCTATTACGATGCGCCCACTCATGGCGTCGATTTTGACCGCATGATCGGTGCCCTGCGGAAACTTCCCGGGGGGTCGATCGCCGTCCTGCACGCGTGTTGCCACAATCCGACGGGGGTCGACCTGTCGGCCGAACAATGGGAACACGTAATCGAGGTGGTAAAGGCGCGCGGACTGGTGCCATTCCTCGATCTCGCATATCAGGGTTTCGCCGAAGGGCTGGACGCCGACGCCGCGGCAGTGCGCCGCTTCGCCACGGCCTGCCCGGCCGTCTTCGTCTCGAGCTCGTTCTCGAAGTCGCTGTCGCTTTATGGGGAGCGCGTGGGCGCGCTCTCGATCGTCACGGAAAACCCGGGTGAGGCAGCCCGGATTCTGAGCCACCTCAAACGCGTGATCCGCACCAACTATTCCAACCCGCCCACCCACGGCGGGCACACCGCCGCCATGGTGCTGACGACGCCGGAATTGCGGGCGCTCTGGGAACAGGAACTCGAACAGATGCGCGATCGAATCAAAATCATGCGCCGTCAACTGGTCGAAAAAATCCGCGACATCCGCTCGGATTTCGACTTCAGCTTCGTCATGCGCCAGCGGGGAATGTTTTCCTACTCCGGTCTGTCGCAAGATCAGGTGCGCCGGTTGCGCGAGGAGCACTCGGTCTACGCGATTGACAGCGGCCGCGTCTGCGTAGCGGCGCTCAATTCGCGCAACATCGACTACGTCGCGCGCGCCATCACCCGCGTCCTCATCTGACCGGTTCGCACGTCAAGGGAAAAACTGGGGTGGCTGACGGGATTCGAACCCGCGACAACCGGAATCACAATCCGGGACTCTACCAGCTGAGCTACAGCCACCATCGGTGAATCTCTGCGGCACGCCTAAGATTGGCGCGCCCGGCGGGACTCGAACCCACAACCCCCGGCTTAGAAGGCCGGTGCTCTATCCGCTTGAGCTACGGGCACTTTCGAGCAACGGGCAGGTTACAGCAAAACTAAAGGCGCGTAATATACTCCCCACCCTGACAACGGTCAATCAACTGAAGCCGACATGTGAACGACCAAGCGTATACTTGCGATCCCGGTGGATTTCTGATATTAAAGCCATTTTTTTAATGGATTAAGGCCAAATGCCAGCGGAACTCCACAAGGCTTTCCCCCCGTACAAACCCAAGGGGAAAGAGGAATACATGAATCAACGGCAGCTCGCGCACTTCCGCAAGATGCTGGACGAAATGAAACGCGATCTCTCGCAGGACATCGACCGCACCGTCCATACGATGCAGGACGAAGCGACCATCTTCGCCGACCCCAACGACCGTGCGAGCCAGGAATCAGATATGTCGCTGGAGCTCAGGAGCCGCGACCGCGAAAGAAAGCTCATCAAGAAAATCGATGAAACGATCGCTCGCATCGACGGCGGGGAATACGGATATTGCGAGTCCTGCGGCGTTGAAATCGGCCTGAAGCGCCTCGAAGCGCGACCGACCGCTACGCTGTGTATCGATTGCAAGACGCTTGACGAACTGCGGGAACGCCAGGTCGCAAAATAACGTGAGGCGTAAGGCTCACGCCTCACGCATTTCTAATTCGGAAAAAGACAAGGGGCAGCCTGAAGCTGCCCCTTGGATTTTCCGCGCCGGTGTCGCTGCTACTGCACGGTCTGGACGGTCTTAAGCTCGGCAGCCGCCGCCTTCATCGACAGGCGCAGCCTGCCCTTGTCGTCCGCCTCGAGCACCTTCACGCGCACCGACTGCCCCTCCTTCAAGTGGTCCGCGACGCTGTTGACGCGCTCGTTGGCGATCTGAGAGATATGCAACAGCCCGTCTCTGCCCGGCAGCACGCTCACGATCGCTCCGAAGTCGAGCAGCTTCAACACCCTGCCTTCGTAGATGCGGCCGACTTCGACGTCCGCGGTGAGCTCCTCGATGCGCTTCCTCGCGATTTCTCCGCCTTCCGAAGACACGCACGCGATGGTCACGGTGCCGTCGTCCTCGATATCGATGGTGGTGCCGGTCTCCTCGGTGAGCGCGCGAATCACGGCGCCGCCCTTGCCGATCACGTCGCGGATCTTCTCTGGCTTGATCTTCATGGTGATCATGCGCGGTGCATAAGCAGAAATCTCGGTGCGCGGGCTCTCGATCGCGAGCTTCATTTTCTCCAGGATGTGCATGCGCCCTTCGCGCGCCTGGACCAGCGCGGCGTGCATGATCTCCTTGGTAATGCCGGTGATCTTGATGTCCATCTGCAGCGCGGTTACGCCTTTCTCGGTTCCCGCAACCTTGAAGTCCATGTCGCCCAGGTGATCCTCGTCCCCGAGAATGTCGGACAGCACCGCGAAGCGGTTGCCCTCCTTGATCAACCCCATCGCGATGCCCGCCACATGTGCCTTGAGCGGCACGCCCGCGTCCATCAGCGCGAGACAGCCGCCGCACACCGAGGCCATCGAGCTCGAGCCGTTCGACTCGGTGATTTCCGATACCACGCGCAGTGAATAGGCGAATTCCTCCGGCGTCGGCAGCACTGCCAGCAACGCCCGCTTCGCAAGCCGACCGTGCCCGATCTCGCGGCGCTTTGGCGAGCCGACGCGTCCCGTTTCGCCGGTGGCATACGGCGGCATGTTGTAGTGGAGCATGAAGCGCTCTTTGTATTCGCCCTGCAGCGCGTCGATGATCTGCTCGTCGCGCGACGTGCCCAGCGTTGCCGCGACGAGCGCCTGGGTTTCGCCGCGCGTGAACAGGGCTGAACCGTGGGCGCGCGGCAACACTCCGGAGCGTATGGATATCGGCCGCACCGTGCGCGTGTCACGGCCGTCGATGCGCGGCTCGCCGTTCAGGACCTGGCCGCGCACGATTTTCGATTCCAGCGCGAAGCAGCTTTCCTTGACTGCGTTGGCGTCCGGACCGCCTTCCGCGCCAACACCGACCTCGGTGAACACGCGCTTCCAGATGTTGTCGATCGCCTCGGAACGGGCTTGCTTCTGCTTGATCTGGAACGCCGCGTTCAAGTCGTTTTCGGCGAGCTCTGCGATCCGCGCGACCAGCGCCTCGTCTTTCGCTTTGGGCGCCCAGTCCCACATCGGTGCGCCCGCCTCGTCAACCATTTCGTTGATGACGTTGATCACCGCCTGCATTTGTTCGTGGCCATACACCACCGCGCCGAGCATCACGTCTTCGGCCAATTCCTGAGCCTCGGATTCGACCATCAGCACCGCCTGCCGTGTGCCCGCGACGACCAGGTTGAGCTGCGAAGACCTGAGTTCGGTGGCGGTCGGATTGAGCACGTATTGGCCGTCGATGTAACCGACGCGCGCAGCGCCAATCGGGCCGTTGAACGGAATGCCGGAAATCGCCAGCGCCGCCGAAGCGCCGATCATCGCCAGGATGTCGGAGTCCACTTCGTTGTTCGACGACATCACCGTTGCGACCACCTGCACTTCGTTGTAGAAACCGTCAGGAAACAGCGGCCGGATCGGTCGGTCGATGAGCCGCGAAGTGAGAACCTCTTTTTCCGAAGGACGGCCTTCGCGCTTGAAGAAACCGCCCGGAATCTTGCCGGCGGCATAAGTGCGTTCCTGGTAGTCCACGGTCAGCGGCAGGAAATCCTTCCCCGATTCGGCATGCTTATCGCCCACCACCGTCACCAGGACGACTGTATCTTCCATATTGACCATCACCGCGCCCGTCGCCTGACGCGCGATTTCTCCGGTTTCGAGCATTAGCCTATGGCGCCCCCACATCAGCGTTTTCTTGATATGATTCAAAGTGTTATCCTTTACGTGAAAACAAAAAAGACCGCTCGGTTGCGGTCTTGCAATTCATGCAATCAAGGTGCCGCAAACGGGTCGGCGCGTAATGCCGCACATCGGGACGCCTCTTTCGCAGCTTATAGCCGCCGCCATGACGGGCAATTATTTGCGCAGTCCCAAGCGGTCGATCAATGCCTTGTACTGCTCGGCATTGCTTTTTTTCAAATAATCCAGCAGCTTGCGGCGACGGCTCACCATCCGCAACAAGCCGCGGCGGGAATGATGATCTTTGACATGGGTCTTGAAGTGCTCGGTGAGATCGGTGATGCGCGCGGTCAGCAACGCGATCTGCACTTCCGGTGATCCCGTATCGCCCTTGGCCCGCTGATATTCCGTGACGAGCTGGGCCTTCTGGGTAGTAGTTACCGCCATCTTTGCTTCTCCGACTGAAAATCCCGCCATTTTACTATCTAACCTCGCGTTTTCTCAAGCAATATTTATCGCCCTTGATGCCCGGAAACCCATTCCGGATATCACACTGTCCCGATCGCCGTTGCCATGAGGCGACGCGGAACGATGGTGCCCGGTATTTCGATTGCAGCAATCCCCAGGTATTCCCGGCCCGGGCCGTAAATCCTGACCAGCCCCGAACCAAGCGTGCACGGACTTTGAACCGTCCGGCCGCTTGCGAATTTCTGCGCCTGCCCTGCGTCGAGGTCGACGCGCGGCAGCGTGGCCACCAGCGAATCGACGGGCAGCAGGTACGCGTCCCGCCGGTCCGGCGCCATGTCACACAGCGCGTCCAGCTTCACTGTCGCATTGATGTTGAATCCCCCGACCGCCGTGCGCCGGAGCGCAGCGAGACAGGCGCCGCAGCCGAGTTCGCGGCCAATGTCTTCAGCCAGTACGCGAATGTACGTGCCCTTGCTGCACGTCACCAGGATACGCATTTCGCCACGCGTGAAGTCGGCGAATTCGATTCGGCGTATGCACACCCGCCTTGGCGCACGGGCAAGCTTCAGCCCCGCACGGGCATACTTGTAGAGCGGTTTCCCGGCGTGCTTGACCGCGCTGTACATCGGCGGCGTCTGGAGTATCTCCCCGGCGAAGCGCTTCAGCACGGCTTCCAGCACGGGGCGGTCAAACGCGGCTGGCGCAGTGGCCGTCACGGTCCCCTCCATGTCTCCGGTAGTGGTGGTAACGCCCAGTCTCACGGTTGCCGCATAGGTTTTGTCGGCATCCAACAACAGATGGGAAAATTTGGTGGCTTCGCCGAAACATATCGGTAACAGTCCGGTTGCCAGCGGATCGAGCGTGCCGGTGTGCCCCGCTTTGGTCGCAGCGAACAGGCGCTTTGCTTTCGATACCGCGGATTGTGAAGTGATGCCGGCCGGTTTGTCGAGCAGCAGCACGCCGCTCATGCGGCGTTTTCGCGGCTGCGCCGCCGCCACCACAGGTTGCACGGTGCGATGCGTCACTTATCCCCAGAATGCTCGGAATCGGTCGCAACCGCGGCATCGATCAGGCGTGACAGACGCATGCCGCGCTCGACCGAAACGTCATATTTGAACTGCAACTGCGGTACGGTGCGCAGCTTGATGCGATGCGCGAGCTGGCTGCGCAGGAAGCCGGCGGCGTGCTGCAGCGCCTCACCGCTTTCCTTGATTCTCGCGGCGTCGCCCAGCAGCGTGAAGAAAATCCTGGCGTGCGCGTGGTCCTGGCTCACCTCAACGTCGGTGATCGTGATCATGCCGACGCGCGGATCCTTGAGGTCGAGCCGGATGATGTCGGACAGCTCGCGCTGGATCTGCTCGCCGATGCGGCGGCTGCGGGGAAATTCTTTCGGCATGAGGACAGGTGGGCATCAAAATGAAGGCGGAAAAGACACGCTCTTACTCCTCTCTCCTCTCGCCTCTCGCCTCACAGGGTTCTGGCCACTTCGACGACTTCGTAAACCTCGAGCTGATCGCCATCCTTGATTTCGTTGTAGTTCTTGAGCGAAAGGCCGCATTCGAAGCCCGCCTTGACTTCACGGACATCGTCCTTGAAGCGCTTGAGCGAGTCGAGTTCACCGTCATGAATGACGACATTGTCGCGCAGCAGGCGCACGCGCGCCCCGCGTTTCACGACGCCTTCCAGCACCATGCAGCCGGCCACGGTACCGACCCTTGAAATCTTGTAGGTTTTCCTGATTTCAACCAGGCCGATCGCGTTCTCCTTCTGCTCCGGCGCCAACATGCCGGACAGCGCGGCTTTCACCTCATCCACCGCATCGTAGATGATGTTGTAGTAGCGGATATCGACGCCGCTGTTTTCAGCGAGTTTGCGCGCGGCCGCATCGGCCCGGGTGTTGAAGCCGATGATCACCGCTTTCGATGCCAGTGCCAGATTGACATCGGATTCGGTGATTCCACCCACCGCTGCGTGCACGATATTGACCTTGACTTCGTCTGTCGAGAGCTTGGCGAGCGCGTGGGACAGGCCTTCGTATGACCCCTGCACATCGGCCTTGATGATGAGCACCAGTGTTTGCTTTCCGCCCTCGCCCATGTGCTCGAACATGTTTTCGAGCTTGGCCGACTGCTGCCTGGCGAGCTTTACGTCGCGGAATTTTCCCTGCCGGAACAGCGCGATTTCGCGTGCCTTGCGCTCATCGCCCAGCACCAGTACGTCAGCCCCCGCCGCCGGGATGTCTGACAGACCGAGTATCTCCACCGGGATCGACGGTCCGGCCTGCTCGATGGCGTGCCCCGCCTCATCGAGCAGCGCGCGCACACGGCCGAACACCGCTCCCGCAAGCAGCACGTCGCCGCGCTTGAGTGTGCCTGACTGTACCAGCACCGCCGCCACCGGGCCGCGGCCCTTATCGAGCCGGGACTCGATCACGATACCCTTCGCCGGTACATCCTTCGACGCCTTGAGTTCCAGTACTTCGGCCTGCAGAATTACACTGTCCAGCAGCGCGTCGATGCCTTTGCCGGTCTTGGCGGAAACCTCGACGAACATGGTGTCGCCACCCCATTCTTCCGGCACCACCTCCTGCGCGGCAAGATCCTGCTTGACGCGGTCGGGATTGGCTTCCGGCTTGTCGATTTTGTTGAGCGCCACCACCATCGGCACCTTGGCCGCTTTCGCGTGATGGATCGCCTCGATCGTCTGCGGCATCACGCCGTCGTCCGCGGCCACGACCAGAATCACGATATCCGTCACCTTGGCGCCGCGCGCGCGCATCGCAGTGAATGCCTCATGGCCAGGCGTGTCAAGAAAGGTAACCATGCCCTTCGGTGTCTCGACGTGATACGCGCCGATATGCTGGGTAATGCCGCCGGCTTCGCCGCTCGCCACGCGCGTGCGGCGAATATGATCGAGCAACGAGGTCTTGCCGTGGTCGACGTGGCCCATGACGGTCACCACCGGCGCGCGCGGCTCGAGCTTGATCTCGGTCGACGCCGGCTGCTCTTCGGCGAGATACGCGTCGGGATCGTCGAGCTTGGCGCGTTTGGCGACGTGCCCCATTTCCTCGACCAAAATCATCGCCGTGTCCTGGTCGATCACCTGGTTGATCGTTGCCATCGAACCCAGCTTCATCAAGATCTTGATCACCTCGGCCGCCTTGACCGACATTTTGTGCGCGAGGTCGCCGACCGTGATGGTTTCCGGCACCATGACTTCACGCACGATCGGCTCGGTGGGCGTCGAAAAGGCCTGCGGCTGTTCGCCTTCTTCCTTGTGAGCGGCGTGACGCGCCTTGCGCTCGCGCCAGCCCAAGCCGCCGGTCACATCGCCGCGCACCTTGATGCTGCGCTTCCTGACCGTATCGTCCTTCCACACGACCTGCTTGACCTGCTTCTTGGCGCCTTTCTTCTCGGTTTTTCCCGCCTTTTCCTCAGGCTTGACTTCGGGCTTGTGCAGCGTCCCCTCGACATGAGCTGATACCGCCGTGGGTTCTGCCGCCGGTTTCGCCGCCTCCGGCGCCTTCGCCGCCGCGCTTTCGGCCAGCGCTTCCGCCGCAGCGGCCTCTTGCGTCTTCTTGCGGCGCTGCTGTTTCTTTTGCGCATCTTCGCTCTGACGCGCGATGAGTTCCGCTTGCTTCTTCGCTTCCGCCTCGCGCAGCGCGATCTCCTCCGCATCAAGGACGGGCTTGGGCGCGACCTCGGCAGCCTCCGGTTCCACCGCATCGCGCTTCACCAGCACGCGCTTCTTGCGCACCTCCACCTGGATGGTGCGCGACTTGCCGGTGCCGTCCGATTTCTTTATTTCGGTGGTCTGCTTGCGCGTCAGCGTAATCTTCTGCTTGGCTTCCTTGCCGCCGTGTGCCTGGCGCAGATAATCCAGCAGCTGGGTTTTGTCCTTTTCGGTGAGCGGCGTGTCATCAGCCAGCGCCTTCCTGACGCCGGCCGCCTGCAGCTGCTCAATGAGCAACGCCGGGGGTAACCCCAGCTCCGTGGCAAATTGCGTGACCTTGATCTGCGCCATTGATTCCCGCTTATGCGTTAGTTTCGGCAAACCACGGGGCGCGCGCAGCCATGATCAATTCCTTGGCCCGCTCGGCATCGAAACCCGCTTCCACCAGATCATCGGTCGCGCAATCGGCAAGCTCCTCCTGCGTGCCGACGCCCTTCGCGGCCAGCAGGCGCGCCGTATCGTTGTCCATGCCTTCGACCTTCATCAGATCCTCGATGTCGTGCCCGACCTGTTCTTCGCTCGCGATGGCCTGAGTGAGCAGCGCGTTGCGCGCGCGGCTTCTGAGCTCGTTGACCGTGGCTTCATCGAACGCCTCGATCTCGATCATTTCGTTGAGGGGCACATAGGCAACCTCTTCAAGCGTCGAAAAGCCTTCCTGCACCAGAATATCGGCGACTTCCTGATCGACGTCGAGCTTCTCCATGAACGTCGCACGGATGCGGGACGATTCTTCTTCGGTCTTCTTCTTCGACTCCTCGACCGTCATGATGTTGAGCTCCCAGCCGGTGAGCTCGCCCGCAAGCCTCACGTTCTGGCCGCTGCGCCCGATGGCCTGCGCCAGATTCTCCTCGTCGACCACGATGTCCATGCTGTGCTTTTCCTCGTCGACGACGATACTGCTCACCTCGGCCGGCGCCAGCGCATTGATCACGAACTGGGCGGGGTCCGGATTCCACAAGATGATGTCGACGCGCTCGCCGGCAAGCTCGGAAGTCACGGCCTGCACGCGCGAACCCCGCATGCCGACGCAGGTGCCGATCGGATCGATGCGCTGATCGTTCGATTTCACGGCGATCTTGGCGCGCGAGCCGGGATCGCGCGCTGCGGCCTTGATCTCGAGCAATCCGTCTTCGAGCTCAGGCACCTCGAGCTCGAACAGCTTGACCAGGAACTCCGGTGCCGTGCGCGACAGCATCAGCTGCGGGCCCCGGCTGGCGCGGTCGATTTTCCACAGACAGGCGCGCACCCGATCCCCGATGCGCAGGTTCTCCTTGGGGATCATCTGGTCACGCGGCAGCATCGCTTCGAGACGTCCTGATTCGATGATCGCGCTGCCCCGCTCCATGCGCTTGATCACACCGGTAACCAGGTGCTCCTTGCGCATCAGGAAATCGTTCAGAATCTGCTCGCGCTCCGCGTCGCGGATCTTCTGCAGTATGACCTGCTTCGCGGTCTGCGCGCCGATGCGGCCGACTTCCAACCCCCCCAGCGGTTCCTCGATATACTCGCCCAGTTGAATGTCGGGATTCAGCTCCTGCGCTTCGTGCAGCTTGTACTGGCGCGAAGGGATCTCGATTTCCTGGTCCGCCACCACCTGCCAGCGGCGGAAAAACGAAAACTCGCCCGTTGTGCGGTCTACCGACGCGCGCACGTCGATGTCTTCTTGAAAACGTTTCTTGGTGGCGGAAGCCAAGGCGAGCTCCAGCGCGCCGAACACGATTTCCTTTTCGACGTTCTTCTCGCGCGCCAAGGCGTCTACGAGTAGCAAAATTTCTCGGCTCATCTCGATCTCCTGCTGCTAAAAGCCGGGAACGAGGCGCGCCTTTTCCAGATTGTCCAGATCGAGCAACAACAACCTACCGTCGGTCTCGAGCTGCACCTTGCCGGCGCGCGTTTCCCGCAACACACCCACAAAATTCCTTTGTCCGTCGACCGGAACGCGCAGCTTGACGCGCGCCTTCTGCCCGGTAAAACGCACAAAATCCCTTTCCTTCTTCAGCAACCTGTCCAGGCCCGGTGAAGACACCTCGAGCCGGTCGTAAGCGATGTTCTCCACCGTCAATACCCGGCTCAGATGGTGGCTGACCGCCGCGCAATCATCGACGTTGACACCGCCAGCCTTGTCGATAAATACGCGCAATAACCGGCCCTTGCCGGATCTCTCAAGATCCACCAATTCATACCCGAGTCCGGACAACGTCGTTTCCAGCAATGCCTGCAAATCCATCTCGAATCAGCGCCATAAACAAAAAATGGGCGGACCGCCCATCTTCTTGTAATACAGAGCCTTGAAGTATAACAAAAATCATGCCGGAATCCAATAGCATTATCGCCCTGCCGCTGACCGAACGCGGCGAAGGTCCTTGCGGCTCAAGGTATTTTCGCCTGGGCGCCGGCGACGGCGCGCGCGCCGGCCTTGCACGGAGCGCCGGGGCATTGCGCTTGCACCGGTCTGAATACTGTATATAATTACAGTATTCAGGCAATCATGGACGAACTGACCTCCCGCCAGGCGGAAATCCTGGGACTCATCCGCGCCCACACCGAAACATCGGGGTTTCCGCCGACGCGCGCTGAAATCTGTCGCGCCATGGGCTTTCGCTCGCCCAATGCCGCGGAAGAACACCTGCGGGCGTTGGTGCGCAAAGGCGCGATTGAAATGGCACCCGGCGCCTCGCGCGGCATTCGCCTGAAACAAGCGCCGGGAATTCCGGTGATCGGCCGGGTCGCCGCAGGCAGCCCTATCCTGGCCACCCCGCATATCGAAGACCACTACCGGATCGATCCGCTGCTGTTCAAGCCGCGCGCCGACTACTTGCTGAGAGTCAAGGGAGCGAGCATGCGTGACGCGGGCATATTCGACGGCGACCTGCTGGCGGTGCACCGCACGCAGGAATTCCGATCGGGACAGATCGTGGTGGCGCGCATCGGCGATGAAGTCACCGTCAAGCGCATCCGCCGCCGGCGCCACATCGTCGAGTTAATCCCGGAAAACGCCGAATTCAGCACCATCACCATCGATACGCGTCGCGAGCCGCTCACGATCGAAGGCGTCGCGGTCGGCGTGATCCGCAATGGCAAAGCGTTATGAGTTATCGGCGTTAATCGGCGTTTATCTGCAGTTGAGTACCCTGGTTTGAATGGTTCCTACCCATGGCTGCACCCTCGCTCGATGCCGTTCTCAATCATTCCGCTATCTGGCGCGGCAACGACTGCGCGCGGGTGGCGGTGCCGAGCGTGCCGACCGGATTTGCCGAACTCGACATGCTGCTGCCGGGGGCAGGCTGGCCGGCGGAGGCATTGACCGAGATTTATGCCGAGCGCCCCGGCATCGGCGAACTGCAGATCGTGATGCCGGCCGCCGCGCGCCTCACCCAGGCCGAACGCTGGCTGGTGATGATCGCGCCACCCCATATTCCCTACGCGCCCGCGCTCCTCGGTCACGGCGTCCGCTTGTCGCGCCTGATGCTGATCCGGCCGGAAACCGTTGAAGCGCAGTTGTGGGCGGGCGAGCAGGCATTGCGGTCGGGCAGCTGCGGAGCGGTAGCGCTCTGGCTGAACCGCGTTCAGGAGCGGGCCCTGCGCCGCCTTCAACTTGCTGCCGAGCGCAGCGGCGCGCTCGCCATGCTGTTTCACACAGCCCGCACTCCTCCCTTCTCATCCGTCGCGTTGCGTCTTCATGTCAGCAAGGCGAACGGCCGGGTTATCGTGCGTATCCTGAAACGGCGTGGTGGCGGCATTCCGGCGCCTGTCGCGCTCGATCTGCACGGCGTAACCGGCGGACAGCCAGCCACGTTGCATCAGTCCGCACCTTTGCAGGCCCGCTTCCTCCAAGCCGCGCACCGATCCGTAAAAAACGCGTGACTATTCATGCTGTGGCTGGCACTGCATTTCCGTCATCTTCCGCTCGAAACGTTCACGCGTGGCGTGCGTGGATCAGGGCCCTTGGCGATTGCTTCGTCATCCGGCAGCGGCGCCCCTCTCGTCGCCTGCGACCGGAAAGCGCACGCTCGCGGCGTACGCTGCGGCATGGCGGTTGCCGCCGCGTGGGCGCTTGCCTCCGATCTCAAAATCGTCATGCGCGATGAGACTGCCGAGCGTGCCGCGCTCGAGCGTGTAGCCGCGTGGGCGTTCCAGTTCACGCCGATGGTGAGCATTTCCGGACCGGCGGACGTGCTGCTCGAAGTAGCGGGATCGCTGAAGCTGTTCGGGGGCCTAGGCCGGTTGCGCCAACGCCTTGAGCAGGGCCTTGCAGAACTCGGTTATGGCGCTTTTGTGGCCTGTGCGCCCACACCGCTCGCGGCGCAACTCTTCGCTCGCGCCGGCTTGTCAGTCCGGATACAACACCACGATGCGCTGCATCACGAACTGGAGAAGCTTCCGGTCTCCCTGCTCGATCATTCTCCAGAAATCACAGCGATGCTGGGGAATTTTGGCGTACATAGCGTCGGCGAATGTCTGAGGCTGCCGCGCGACGGGCTGGCGCGCCGCGCGGGCCAGCGCCTGCTCGATGACATCGACCGGGCGGTGGGCAGACTGCCCGATCCCCGATCGCCTTTTGTCCCGCCGCCGGGTTTTTCGGCATCGTTGCCGTTGCCGGCACCAGTCGACCAGGTGGAAGCCTTGTTGTTCGCCGCGCGTCGCCTGCTCGCCGAGCTGTGTGGATGGCTCGCCGCGACCGGCAATGGCGTGCAAAGCCTGCGCTTCACGCTGGCGCACGAAGATCACGCAGACACGCAGGTCGTCATGAAGCTGGTGGCGGCAAGCCGCGATCACCAACACCTGACCGATGTGCTGCGCGAGCGCCTGGCGCGTATCGAGCTACCCTGCGCGGTAACCGCCATCACGCTCGCCGCTGAGCAGCTCCAGCCGCTCGCCTCGCACAATCTGTCATTTCTGCCGGATGCCCGTCATCACGCCGAAAGCTCTGCCCGGTTCGTCGAGCGCCTGCGCGCTCGCCTTGGTGACGAGGCCGTCTGCGGGCTGGCTGCTTTTCCCGACCACCGCCCGGAACACGCCTGGCGCGTCTGCGAGCCGGGTAACGACGCCGCACTCAAGGAGCTGCAGGCGCCGCCCTCGCGCCCACTCTGGCTGCTCGTTTCGCCCCAACCGCTCAGGGAAGTCGCTGCCATACCGCATTACGATGGGCCGCTGTCGCTGCTCGCCGGCCCCGAGCGCATCGAGGCGGGTTGGTGGGATGGAAACGATGTTGCCCGCGACTACTTTGTCGCCCGCAATCCTGTGCAATCCGTGTTGTGGGTTTACCGCGAGCGCGGTGCCTCCGGCGGCTGGTACCTGCACGGCATCTTTGGATGAGTGATAAGCGATGAGTGATGAGTGCAGAGTTAACAACGAAATTCTGCACCCTGCATTCCGCACTCTGCACTTTTATGTCTCCGCTTCCCGCCTACGCGGAACTGCACTGTCTCAGCAATTTCACCTTCCTGCGCGGCGCCTCGGCTCCTGAGGAACTGGTCGAGCGCGCGCATGAACTCGGCTATGCCGCGCTCGCCATCACCGACGAGTGTTCCTTTGCCGGCGTAGTTCGGGCTCATGTCGCGGTCAAGCAGTACGGGCTGAAACTCATCGTTGGAACCGAAATCCGGCTCGACGATGGATTGAAGCTCGTCCTGCTTGCCACCGACCGCGAAAGCTATGGTCATCTCTCGGCACTCATCACCCGCGGCCGGATGAATGCTTCCAAAGGAAGCTATCGCCTTGCGCGTGCCGATCTCGGGCAAAATCTCGACGGCTGCCTCGCGCTGCTTGTTCCGGATGAATGCCCCAACTTCGAGCATGCGTGTTTCGTCGCCGAGCGCTTCCCGCACCGTGCCTGGATCGCCGCCGAACTGCTGTGGGGTCCCAACGACCAGGCCCGGCTCGCTGAGTTGCGCGAACTTGCCCAAAGCACCGGTCTGCCACTCACCGCCGCCGGCGACGTGCACATGCACGTGCGCTCGCGCAAGACGCTGCAGGATGCGCTGACCGCCATCCGTCTCGGCATCCCGGTGCGCGAAGCCGGTCACGCGCTTCATCCCAACGCCGAACGTCACTTGCGCCCGCGGTTGCGGCTGGCGCGGATTTATCCGACGAAACTGCTCGCCGAAACCCTCCGCATCGCCGAACGCTGCAATTTCTCGCTCGACAGCCTGCGCTACGACTACCCTGACGAGATCGTTCCCGAGGGCCACACGCCGGCGAGCCATCTGCGAGAACTCACCGAGCGCGGCCTCATCCGGCGCTTTCCCCGGGGTGCGCCGGATTACGTGCGCAACCTCATCGAGCATGAGCTCAAGCTCATCGCGGGACTCCGCTACGAGCACTTCTTCCTCACCGTCCACGATATCGTGCAATTCGCCCGCTCCCGGAACATTCTCTGCCAGGGGCGCGGCTCGGCGGCGAATTCCGCGGTGTGCTACTGCCTGGGCATTACCGAAGTCGATCCTTCGCGCATGAACGTGCTGTTCGAGCGCTTCATCTCGCGCGAGCGCGACGAGCCGCCCGATATCGACGTCGATTTCGAACACCAGCGGCGCGAGGAAGTGATCCAGTATATCTACGGTAAATACGGCCGCGCCCGCGCCGCCCTGGCGGCGACCGTGATCACCTACCGTCCGCGCAGCGCCCTGCGCGATGTCGGCAAGGCGCTCGGACTGGAGCTGGCGCAGGTCGACCGGCTCGCCAAGTCGATGACGTGGTGGAACGGCAGGCAAGTGCTTCCGGAGCGCCTGCGACAGGCCGGTGTCGACATCGACAGTCCCGTGATCCGGCGCTTGATCGTGCTGGTGAACGATCTCGTCGGTTGTCCGCGCCATCTGTCGCAGCATGTCGGCGGCTTCGTGATCTCGCGCGGGCCGCTGTCCCGCCTGGTGCCGATCGAGAACGCAGCGATGCCGGAACGCAGCGTAATCCAGTGGGACAAGGACGATCTCGAAGCGCTGGGGTTACTCAAAGTCGACGTGCTCGCGCTCGGCATGCTGTCGGCGATACGCCGCGCACTCGACCTCGTCAACCGCCACCACGGCGGATCGCTCACCATGCAGAAGATACTCGATCGCGGCGACGACCCGGCGGTCTACGAGATGATCCGGCGCGCCGACACCATGGGCGTATTCCAGATCGAATCGCGCGCCCAGATGTCGATGCTGCCGCGACTGAAGCCCTGGGAGTTTTACGATCTCGTCATCGAGGTTGCGATCGTGCGGCCCGGACCGATCCAGGGCGGGATGGTGCATCCCTATCTCCGGCGCCGGCAGGGTTTGGAGCCCGTGACCTATCCTTCCGACACCGTCAGACAGGTGCTGGAGCGAACCCTGGGCGTGCCGATTTTCCAGGAGCAGGTGATGCAACTCGCCATGGTCGCAGCCGGATTCACGCCGGGCGAGGCGGATCAGCTAAGACGCTCAATGGCGGCGTGGCGGCGCAAAGGCGGACTGGAACACTTTCACCAGCGTCTCATCAGCGGCATGCAGGAACGCGGCTATTCGCAGCAGTTCGCCGAGCAAATCTATCGGCAGGTCTGCGGCTTCGGCGAGTACGGATTTCCCGAGTCGCATTCCGCCAGCTTCGCCCTGCTCGCCTACGTCTCCTCCTGGCTCAAGCACTATGAGCCCGCCGCTTTTCTCGCCGCCATGCTGAACAGCCAGCCGCTCGGCTTCTATTCCCCTTCGGAACTCGTGCAGGACGCGCGCCGTCACGGTGTCGAGGTGCGCCCGGTGGATGTCACCGCGAGCGACTGGGAATGCACCATCGAGCCACGAGTCACAAACGACCCGTCATTCCTCACCCTCACCCGTCACCCCTCACCCCTCACCCGTCACGCCTTATCAGTCACGCCTCATCAGTCACGCGTTTCTGCCCCCACCGTCCGCCTCGGCTTTTTGATGGTGAAGGGGCTATCGCAAGTCAGCGCGGAACGCATCGTCGCGGCACGCAGGCAAAAACCATTTGAGAATATAGACGACCTTGCGCGGCGGGCCGATCTGAACAAGCGTGATCTGCAAAACCTCGCTGCCGCCGGTGCGCTTGCCGCACTCGCCGGACATCGCCGCAATGCGCACTGGCTGGCGGCCGGCGCCGATGTTTTGCCGCAGCTTCTTCAAGAT
>MERI01000101.1 GCA_001772005.1 Betaproteobacteria bacterium RIFCSPLOWO2_12_FULL_62_58
AACGACGCGGCATCGAGTGGACGTTTACTCGCCAGGATGCGGATCGAAAGCTGCGTCGCCATTATGTTTCGTAATTAATTAGTTATAGTACTAGAAGCCATCTCAAAAACCGTGTCATTCCCGAGAAATCGGGAATCCATACCGCGCGTCGTCTTGCGTGAACTGTCACATGGGTTCCCGTTTTCACGGGAACGACAAAGGCGGTCGTGGCGCACAGCCATTTTTGAGATGGATCCTAGTCGCGAGTCACCGCTCTTATATCACCCTCGCTTCGTTCTTCAGCTTTGCCACCAGCTCTTTCACATCCGCCACCTTGACGCCCGCCCCGCGCCGCGCCGGCTCCTGCATCTTAAGGGTTTTGAGCCGTGGCGCGACATCGACGCCGAGCGCCTCGGGCTTCACGGTTTCCATCGGCTTCTTTTTCGCCTTCATGATGTTGGGCAGCGTGACGTAACGCGGCTCGTTAAGCCGCAGATCGGCTGTCACCACCGCCGGCAGCTTCACTGTAAGCTTTTCCAGCCCGCCATCGATCTCGCGCGTCACATCGGCGGACTCGCCGTTGATGACGATGCCCGAGGCAAAAGCCGCCTGCGGCCAGCCGAGCAGCGCCGCCAGCATCTGGCCTGTCTGATTGGAATCGTCGTCGATCGCCTGCTTGCCCACGATGACCAGTTTCGGCTGCTCCTTCGCCACAATGGCCTTCAGCACCTTGGCGACCGCGAGCGGCTGCATTTCCGCACCGGTCTCGACCAGAATGCCGCGGTCGGCGCCCATCGCCAGCGCCGTGCGCAGCGTCTCCTGGCACTGTTGGGCGCCGATGGAAACCGCCACGATCTCGGACACCACGCCGGCTTCCTTCATGCGGATTGCCTGCTCGACCGCAATCTCGCAGAACGGGTTCATTGTCATCTTGACGTTGGCGGTTTCGACGCCGCTGCCGTCGGACTTGACGCGCACCTTCACGTACGGGTCGATCACGCGTTTAACGGTTACCAGGACTTTCATTCACTCTCCTTGCGTGGGATATCGTGCGGGGATGAATGCGGGAAAGCGCTATTTTAGCCGATCGTCGCGCCCGGAGAAACAGGCGCGCCGCCGCCGCTGTCCACAATGCGGGGTGCTCCTACCACCTGAAGAACGCTTGAAGATCCTGCGCCTGCTCCAGCCGCCAGACGGTGTCGAGCAGCTCGTCGCAACGGGCTTTGCCGATGATGGGTTCGCAGTTGGAGCGAAACTTGTGCGCGAGGTCCTCGTCGGTCATCTGGTTCTCGCCCTCTCCCTTGGGATCGAGCACGCGCTTCTCGAGCGTAGTGCCGTTTTTGAGCGTGAGCCGCGCCACCCCGCCCCGGCGCCCCGGGTAAATCCGGTCGCATTCGGGGTCGATGTAGACGTTCGTCGCGTCGATCAGGCGCCGCACCTCCGCGCGCTCCAGATTGGCCCGGTCGTAGGTGGTCGCCGTCACATCGCCGTAGACCAGCGCAAGCGCCGTGCTCACCGGAGCGCTCATCTGCGCATCGAGCAGGTTGTAAGCGTGCCGATGATCATGACCGCGGACGCCGACCTCGTACATGCCGACATCCACCTTGGCGATATCGTCGAGTCTGACGCCTTCACGATTGCGCAATTCCCGCACCGCATCGAGGGCTGCATGGAAATGCCGGCAGGCGGGATAAGGCTTGAAATAGACATTGGTGATTTCGAAGCGCTCGCCCAGGCCACCCAACAGGCAGTCCCAGTCCACCACGCCGTCGGCGGTCACCTGGAATAAGCCATTACGGCCCTCCAGCACTTTGTGCGGCCCCGTAAGCCCGCGCCGCGCAAACTCGGCGCAGGTGATGCCGTCGCGCGCCGCTTTTCCAGGGTGGATGCGTTTGACCTGCGCGCCCTCTTCGACGTATTCACGCAGTCCCCCGGCGAAGCTTCCGGCGAGGCCCAGCGCATTGAGTGTGGCATCCGCATCCAGCTTAAAGAGCAGCGATGCTCCCGCGGCAGCGCCAAACACCCCCGCAGTCGGCGTGTTGTGGAAGCCCCGGCGCTGCGAGGCGGGATGCATGGCAGATGCGATACGCAGCGTCACGTCGTAGGCTGCAATGCCGGCGGTGATCAATTCCTGCGGTGACGCCCCGATTTTCTCGGCGATCGCGAGCAGCGAGGGAAATACGGCGCCTGCCGGGTGCACCGAGCCTCGAGTGAGTCCATCGTCGAAGTCGAGACTGTGCGTGCTCGTGCCATTGACGAACGCGGCGTTGGGACACGCGAGCCGCGCCTTGCTGCCGACAACCGCCGCCTCTCCCGACTTGTCCCACTCACTGAAGTAGTCGAGCAGCGTTCGGGACTCGTCCTGGCGCGACCCAGCCACAGCACAGGTCAGGTAATCGAGCAGCGCGCGCTTGAATGCGTGGATCACCTCCGGCGGCAGCGACTCGTAACGCGTGCTGGCAACGTGATCGGCAAGCCTGCGGCTCGCTCCTCTGCTCAGTTTGTCAACGCTTGCGTTCGCTGTGTCCATATGTCGCGCTCTTTTCTGTGCATTCACTCAAAGACGACCAGCCCATCGACTGCCACTACGCCCTTACCCTCTTCCCTGACGATCAGCGGATTGATTTCCGCTTCGCTGACCACGCGACTTGTCACACAAGCCAGTAGCGACATGGCGCGGATGGCGCGCGCGAGCGCGGTGCAATCCCCTCGCGGCAGATTCCGAAAACCGCGCAGGATCGCAAGTTCCGGAACTTCCTCGATCATCTCCATAGCGGTGTTCAGACTGACAGGCGCAAGCCGCAGGCAATAACTCCGCTTCAGTTCGGCCATGATGCCGCCCATCCCAAGCAACACTATAGGCCCCACCTCCGGGTCCCGCCGGTAGCCGATGATCACCTCTGCTAGGCCACGCTGCATGCGCTGCACCAGCACGCCGTCAAGGCGCGCCTGCGGAAAGCGCTTCCGGGCCTGATTCAGCATGAGTTGGACCGCGCTCCGCAAGTTGGCCGCGCTGGATACATCGAGCTCGACCATGCCCGCATCGCTTTTGTGCGGAATGTCCGGCGACAGCAGCTTCACCGCCACGGGGAAATCGATTGCGACGCTCTGGCCGGAATCCGCGACGACCACACTCTGCGCTTGCGCGATGCCGAGCGCGGCAAACAATGCACATGCATCGTATTCGTTCAGGCGCACCCCGCGCGCGGCTGTCGCCAATGCTTCGGCCGCGGCCAGCTCGTCCGGCGGAGACGGCTCCTGAGGCGCGGGACCGCGCCAGTTGAGATAGGCGTTCACCGCATCTGCGCACGACTCCGGCGTGCGGAAACCCGCGATGCCGTGCGTCTGCAGAAATAGCAGCCCGTCATCGGCGCGCGGCGCGAGAAACACGGCGAGCGGTTTTCTGTCCCGCGCCTCGGCCTTGAGCAACCGATCGACGAGGGTCTTAGGGTCCTGGGAACTCGAGCCAATCACCGAGACGACCGCATCGCAGTGATCGGACGCGAGGAGAGCCGACAGGATCGCCGTATACGCCCCACCCTCGCTCCTGCCCATCGGGATGTCGGTGATCGGCGCGTCGTTGATGGGAAGGTCTTTGCCCCGCAGTTCCGCAATGAGCGCCGGCGGCGGCGGCACGACCTCCGCCCCCAACAGGCCCAGGCGATCCGCGACCATCGCCGCCGCGCCTCCCGTACCCGTGAGAACTGCCACCCGCCGCCGCACCGGCGGCTTCTGCGCCCGCACGAGTTGCGGCAGTTCGAACAAGCTTTCAAGCATGTCCACACGCATGATGCCGTTCGCACTGAAAAAAGCGCTTGCGAGTTCGTCCGTTCCAACCATGGCGCCGGTATGCGAAGCAGCGGCGAGACGCCCGACCTCCGAGCGGCCCAGCTTATAGGCGATGACCGGTTTCCCGGCGGCGAAGGCACGGCGCGCCGCCGCCGCAAGCAGCTTCGAATCCCGGAACGTCTCCAGGAACAGCAGGATTGCCCCCGTGTCCGGATCGTCTGCCAGAAAATCCGCGATTTCGCCAACCCCGAGATCGCACTCGTTGCCTACCGAAACGAGCTTCGAGAAGCCCAGTCCACGGGCCTGGGCCCGCGAGAGCAGCGTTCCCAATGTGCTGCCGCTTTGCGAGACGACACTCAGCGGCCCGGCCCGAAACTGCTCGCGCTCGAGCACCGCATTCACCGACAACGCAGTCTTGCCGTGTACGTTGATGAGGCCCATGCAGTTGGGTCCGAGGAGGCGTACCCCCGCCGCGCGCGCCGTGGCGACCATATCGCGCTGGCGCTTGAGGCCCTCTTCTCCCAATTCGGCGAATCCCGCGCTGAAAATGGTGGCGACCGGAATTCTCAGCTCGCAGCATTGCATGACGATTTCCGGCACGGCCGGCGCCGGTACCATGATAAACGCGTGATCGATCGGACCGGGCGCCGAGCGCAGATCGGGATAGGTGGTCTCGCCAAAAATCTCTTTGTGCCTGGGATTGATCGGCAATATTCGCCCCGCGTAACCATGGCTGCGCAAAAAACGCTGCGGGCGTGAATTGTTCTTGCGCACATCGGCCGACGCTCCGACCAAAGCGACGGAGCGCGGCGAAAATAATGCCCGGCACAGGCTCGTGGTCGAAGTCACACCCCTCACCCTAACCCTCTCCCCGCAAGCGGGGCGAGGGAACCTCCCTCTCCCGCCCGGGCGGGAGAGGGCCGGGGTGAGGGCAAGGACCAGTCACGCAAACCGTGTTCCCAACAAAATCATCACTCGATGCGGACATTGGCCTCGCGGATGACCTTGCCCCATTTTGCCTGCTCGGTCTTGATGAAAGCGGCGAATTCCTCGGGCGTGTTGCCGACGGCAACCGGCCCGTCGCTCGCGAGCCGGTCGAACACGTTGGGCATGCGCAAGATCTTCGCCAGTTCGCCGTGCAGTCGCTCGATGATGACGCGCGGCGTGCCCGTGGGCACAAGAATTCCGTTCCATGAACTCGCGTCATAGCCGGGCACGCCGGCTTCGGCGAACGTCGGCACCTCGGGCACCGCGCCCGAGCGCTGCGGGCCGGTGATCGCCACGGCGCGGATCTTGCCGTTGCGCACCTGCGGCACGGCGGCGAGCATCGTGCCGAACATTACTTGCACCTGCCCGCTGATCAGGTCAGTCAGCGCCGGCGGCGCGCCGCGATACGGCACATGCACGATGTTGGTCCGCGTCACGCTGCGGAAGAGTTCTCCCGCCAGATGGCCCGAGCCGCCGGGGCCGGAGGACGCGTAATTCACTTCGCCGGGCCGCGCCCGCACCAGCGCCAGAAATTCCTTGAGGGTCCTGACCGGCAGCGACGGATGCACCATCAACAGTATCGGTTGTATCGTCGTCTGCGTCACCGGCTGAAAATCGCGGATCGGATCGTACGGCATGCTCTTCTGCACAAACGGCGCGATCACCAGCGTCGTGATGCCGCCCAGAAACAGCGTGTAGCCGTCCGCGGGCGATTTCGCCGCCACCGCGCCGCCGATCATGCCCCCGCCCCCGGGGCGATTGTCGATGATGACGTTCTGGCCCCACGCGTCGGTGAGCTTCTGCCCCAACAAGCGCCCGAGGATGTCCGTCGGTCCACCGGCCGGGAACGGCATCACCATCTTGAGCGGCTTCGACGGATAACCTGCGCCGCTCGGAGCCTGTTGCGCGTGCACAGTGCCGGCGGCGAGCCACGCCACCAAGCAGAACATTCCGGCGAGCGGGTTCATTGTGCGTTTCACATTGCAGCGACTGCAAATCGCGAGATCGTGAGAGCGCGAGGTCGTGAGTGGCGAGAATCCCCGCCTTACCCGCTCACGCTTTCCCGCGCTCCCGCTCCCCCGCCGATCTCCGCTCATCACTCATCACTCATCACTCATCACTCATCACTCGAGTCGCCGTCACCGGCCGGTGAATTTCGGCTTGCGCTTATCGCGGAACGCGGTGACGCCCTCGCGGTGATCTTCCGTCAGCCGCGCCAGGCTCTGGCTCAGGCTCTCGGTCTCTAGCAGCATCTCCAGCGTCGGCACGTACATCGCCTGAAACATTTTCTTGGCGAGCCCCAGCGCGTAGGTCGCCGAACTCGCGAGCTCCGCGGCGAGTCCGGTCGCCGCAGTTTCCAGCTCGCCGTCCGTCACGACGCGCGAGACGATGCCCCATTCTTTCGCTTCCTGCGCGGGCAGCATGCGCGCCGTATAGACCAGTTCCTTGGCGCGAGCGATACCGAGGTATTGGGTGAGGAAAAACACCGACCCGCCGTCCGGGATGAGCCCGATATTCTTGAAGATCTGCGAAAAGCGCGCGGTTTCGGAAGCGACGATCAGGTCGCACGCGAGCGCGATCGAAAATCCAATGCCCGCCACCGGGCCCCGCACTGCGGCGATCACCGGCTTTTCCAGGTACGCAATCGACTGGATCATGCGATGATGACGTTGCTGCAAGCGCCTGCGGCCTTCAACCATGTCGGTCTTGAGCATCCCGCCCACGTCGCTGCCGGAGCAGAAGCCGCGACCCGCTCCCGTGAGCACCACCGCGCGCGCCGACTCGTCACCCGCCAACTCGGCGAAAACCGCGATGAGCCGCGCATACATCTCGTCGGTCAGCGCATTGAGCTTGTCCGGGCGATTGAGGGTGACGGTGGCGATGCCGTCGTGTATTAGGAGTGCGACACTCATAATGATTCGCAAGGTCCTATCTCAAAATCGGGGCAACAGCGAATGCAAACATCGAGGTGAACGAGTGAACGGGTGAATGAGTGAACCCCCTCACCCTGGCCCGGCCCCCTCGCCTGCTGCGCAGGCTCTCCCCCGGTGACGGGGGAGAGGGAATCTTTTGCTCGTTCACTCGTTCACCTGTTCACTCGTTCACTTTTTTTCCCGCGGCGGGCGCTGCGGGAAGCGGCGCTCGAAGATGATTTCGGCAAGCCGGTTCTTCATCATCTCGATCGAGCCGCCGGCGATCATCCAGCCACGCGTGCGGCGCAGGCAATATTCGACCAGCGTCTCCTGCGTATAGCCGAGACCGCCCATCACCTGCAACGCCTCGTTCGCGACCTCGAAACCGACCTGATTGCACATCAGCTTCGCAATCGTCGTCTCATCCGCCGCGGGGAAGCCCCGATCCGCGTTGGTCGCCGCACGATACAGGAGCAATTGGGCGGCATCGAGCTTTACCTTCATGTCGGCGAATTTCCACTGCAAGCCCTGGAATTCACACAGCAGCCGGCCGAACTGTTTGCGGGTAAGCGCGTAATCGCGCGCGGCATTGAAGCAGTAGCGACCGAAAGCGAGCGAGCGGCTGGCGTTGCCGATGCGCTCGACGTTGAAACCCGCGATCTGTTTCTTGAAACCACCCTGCCCCAACAGCACATCCTCGGGAGGCACGTAGACTTTGTCGAAATAGAGCGGCCCCCAGTGCGCGCCCGACATGAACTGCGAGGTCCTGCCGATGGCAAAGCCGGGCGTGCCGCGCCGGATCATCACCGAGCCGATGCCGTCCACCCCCGGCCCGTAGCGCACGTATACGAGATACTGGTCCGCGTGCGGGTTCGGGAACACTTTGGTGCCGCTCACGCGGAAGCCGGCGCCGTCAGGTGTTGCGCTCGTTGCGAGGTCGGTCGTTGCGGAACCGGCCTCCGGTTCGGTCATGGCGACCGCGATGATTTCATCGCCACTCAGGAGCGGGGCAAGAAACCGCTGCTTCTGATCGTCCGTCGCAAATCGCGCGAGCACGCGGATGGCGCCGAAATTTCCTTCCTGTATCAGGTCGGCACTGCGCGGGCACGCGAGCGCCACCTGCTCGATTGCCAGCACCGCGTCCATGAGCGTGCCGCCCTGCCCGCCGTCTGCTTCGGGGATCGTGATGCCGAGCAGTCCCGCGCCCGCCATCTTCTTCGCGACTTCGCGCGGATACTCCTCGGAATGCGCGCGCTTGAGCGCACCCGCCTCGAGCTCGCGCCGCGCGAACGCACGCACCGAGTCCTGAAAGGCCTTCTGCTCTTCGCTTAAGGTGAATTCCATCTGTCTTTCGGTCGAGAACGAAGGGACGCCATCCGCGCCGCAACCTCCGGTGGGCTCAGCACGACAAGTTCGCTAGGAGTTTGTCGGACTTGGCATCGACAAACTCCTAATGCAAAACCGGCGCCGAAAGAAATGCAAACAAGGATGCCGGATACGTGAATTCACTCCTGCTTTTCCTCATATTCCGCTGCTTCGGATGGTTTTTTCCGAATTGTCAGCCGGTTTTGCTTTTAGCAGCCTGTCGGGCTGCTAAGTCCGACAGGCTGCTAAGTGGACTACGCGTGAAACGGAAACCTCAGGGCCTGCTCCCATATCGGGGACAGGCCCTCTTGATTACCAGTTGGGTACGAAGAAGAGGAACGCGACGGAGGTGATGATGAAGTAGACAAAGAAGACCATGAGCAGATAGCCCATGATATCCCTGAAATGTAACCTCGCCACAGCCAGCATGGCAATGGCCCAGAAGGGCTGGATCATGTCGGTCATCATATCCGCCCAGGCGAAGGTGACGATTGTCGTTCCCATTCCAACACCCAACTCCTTCGCCGCAGGAATAACATAAGGCGCCACCACTGCCCACTCGCCGCCTCCGGATGGAATGAGATAGTTGAGAAGTCCTCCGTACCAGTAGAGGAAAAGGGGAAAGGTCTGTGGCGTCGAGATCGCCACAAAAGCCTTCGTGAATACCGTAGAAAGAAGGGTGAATTTAAAGAGCCCGAGTATCCCTGCGTAGAAGGGAAATTGAATAACAATTCCCCAAACTGCCTTCCCTGCATCCTCAGTGGCCTTCAGGAATGACCAGGGCCTCCAGTGGAACAGAATTCCCAGCATGAGCATGGCAAAATTGATCACATTGAGGTTCAGGTCCACGCCTTTAGTCGAGAAGTGCCAGACCAACCATATCAGTCCACCGATGGAGACGATGAGGTTGAACCCGGGCCACCAGTTCATCCACTCCGAAGGGCTTGCCCACTGGGTGGGTTTAGGAGGGGCTTCGTAAAGCTTGAGTTGATTCATCAGTTCGGGCTTTACGACAAAAACTTTCTCAGGCCTCGGATGCATCAGGGCCATCAGGATGGTGACCGCAGCAATAATGATGACGGTCAGAATCAGGTTGAAAGGATGGAAGATCGTATCGGCTACGGGGATGGTTGTATCGAGTAATTTCCCCTTGATCAGGAAGTTGTCCGGAGTGGCCACGAGCAATGTGGCCGAGCCGGAGAGCCCCGCATGCCAGGTGGCGCCCAGGCCGAGGTAGGCGGCGGCGACGAGCAAACGATAATCGACCTTTGGATTTCTCCTCACAACGAAAAGGGCCAACATAGCACTTGCAATGAGGCTCAGTCCCCAGTTGAGCCAGGCCGCGATCATTGAGAAGAGGGACATAATGACAATGGCCTGCCAGGGTTTTTCAGGATTGGACCAGCCGGAAAGTCCGTCGAGCAACCGCCGGACAGGAGGGGAGCAGGCCAGAATATAGCCTGTCATCATGATCAGACTCATCTGCATGGCGAAGGCGAGCAATTCCCAGAATCCCCTTCCCCATGCCTGAATCGATTCGTAAGCCCGGGTACCAACACCAACCTCCGGCTTGAATCCCCAGATGATTGCGAAGATGTAGGTGACAAAGCTCAAAATGATGACAATGACAAATGCATCAGGGACCCATCGCTCTGTCCAACCGGTCATGCCATCACCCCAGTTTTTCAAGAACTCAAAGGTTCCGCGACCTTCTTCCTTCTTTGTCTCGCTCATCATAGATTCCTCCTTTGTAGCTACTCAGGCAGGCATCACCATGATGCCATCAACACGGCAAGATTCTACCCTCCTCCCCCGCAGGTCAAGCGAAAATATTCTTTCCGAGCCCTGCGCCCGCCATAGCTTTGGATGTTCGATTTTCATCGGCGTTTATCGGCGTACCCCTCGAGTACCCGTCAAGCGGGTATTGAGAAGAAGGGGTATTGAGAAGAATTCATCTGCGGCTTAATTTGATCTTGACGTTAAGTGCCGATCGCGGAGGCCGACTTGGCCTGCTCGCGCAGGATGAATTTCTGGATCTTGCCGGTCGAGGTCTTCGGCAGCGGTCCGAATACCACCTGCCGCGGCGCCTTGAAGTGCGCCATGCGCGCGCGGCAATGCGCGATGATCTCCTGCTCCGTCGGCTGCGCGCCTTCCTTGAGTTCAACGAACGCGCACGGCACTTCGCCCCATTTCGGATCGGGCTTGGCGACCACCGCCGCTGCCATGACCGCCGGGTGGCGGTAGAGCACATCTTCCACCTCCAGCGAGGAGATGTTCTCGCCACCCGAAATGATGACGTCCTTGGAGCGATCCTTGATCTTCACGTAGCCGTCAGGGTGCATGACGGCAAGATCGCCGCTATGGAACCATTCGCCCGTAAACGCTTCCTGGGTCGCCTTGGGGTTCTTGAGATAACCCTTCATCGTAAGGTTGCCGCGGAACATCACCTCGCCCATGGTCTCGCCGTCCCATGGCAC
>MERI01000102.1 GCA_001772005.1 Betaproteobacteria bacterium RIFCSPLOWO2_12_FULL_62_58
TGCGCGTCTCCGGGGTCAGATCCCCAGAGGGGCCCCTCTTCCACCCTGCGACGCGCCCCATTCATGGGGATGTGACCGCGAAGGCGCACATAAGAACGCGGAGTCTCGCGGCGCTGCATCCCGCTGCGGGGTCGCATCCATCGGCTGAAGCCGACGGAACCTGCTCCGCCCTCCGCGGGCGCATCTCGAGCCTCCCCTCTCCACGCGGGGAGAGGGGTCGGGGGTGAGGGTTGAACGCAGATGAACGCGGATAACATCAACATCAAAACCGGAAAACAATAGACAGGATTTACCGGATTTTTTGACGCTCTTGATCGAATCCTGTGAATCATGTAAGTCTTGTCAACTTTTCTTTGTAGTTTCAGGTTTTATCGGCGTTAATCGGCGTTTATCTGCGGCTAACTATTCTGGTTTTTTGGGTTCTAGCCTTTCACGGTCAACCGCGCGATCTAGCCCGCATCGGCCAGACTTTGCAGGGTGGGCACCGCCCACCACAGCGACAAAGCCGTAATCGGTGGGCCAAGCCCACGAATCTGGTGTAGCCGTCGTTGAAATCCAGGAAGCGGATCATCACGCCGTTGGCAAAGGTGGCGACATCCGGGCTCGTGCGCTGGCCGCTCACTTCTGAATTCTCCTGACGCAACGTGACACCGTGGCGGCCGGCTTCTCTCCATCTGGATGCCAGGCGCTCCGGAGATTGTAAAGGCAAAACTGGTGGTCCGCCCGCTCTCCGACTTGCTTGAACGATGATACACGGGGGCGCAGAATCATGATTCATAAAATGTCGTTCAGGCCGTCGACTTCACCATAAGCGAATTCTCCGAACCAGCAATGCATCTGAATCGACGGTGCTTCCTCGCTCAAGCCGGCAGCGCGTTGCTGGGCGGTCTGGCGGCCGGCGTGCCGCGCGCCGTCCAGGGCGCAGCGCAAGGGGGCGAAACCCAGTCGGGAAAAATGTCGCAGCCACTCGAACGCTCAAGTGCAGGATCGCGCAGCATCACGCTGTTTCTGTGCGGCGATGTGATGACCGGCCGCGGCATCGACCAGATCCTCCCGCACCCGAACAAGCCGCATATCTTCGAGCCTTACATGCGCTCGGCGCTGGGCTACGTAGAACTGGCGGAGCAGGCAACGGGGCCGATCGGGAAGCCCGTCGATTTCGCCTACATCTGGGGCGATGCCCTGGCGGAGTTCGAGCGCGTGCGGCCCGACGCGCGAATCATCAATCTGGAAACCGCCGTCACCGCAGCCGAGGATGCCTGGCCCGGCAAGGGTATCAATTACCGCATGCATCCCGCCAACATCCCCTGCCTCACCGCCGCGAAGATCGACTGCTGCGTGCTCGCCAACAACCATGTGCTGGACTGGGGACGCGGCGGGCTCCTGGAGACCCTCGACACGCTGCGCGGGGCGCGCATCGCCACCGCTGGCGCGGGCCGCGTCGATACCGAGGCCGCGGCGCCGGCACTCATGGAGTTGCCCGGCACGGGCCGGGTGCTCGTCTTCGCCTTCGGCACCGAGAGCAGCGGCGTGCCCCGGAACTGGGCGGCGGGCAAGCACCGGCCCGGCGTGAATTTCCTGGATGATCTTTCCGCGCAGGCGGTAGACGCCATTACCCGGCAAGTGCGCGTCGCAAAGCGGGCGGGAGACCTCGTGGTAGCTTCAATCCACTGGGGCGGCAACTGGGGCTTTGCTATCCCTGAGGAGCGGCGCGATTTTGCGCACCGTCTCATCGATGTGGCCGGCGTGGATATCGTACACGGTCATTCCTCGCATCATCCGCAGGGCATCGAAATTTACCGCGATAAGCCCATCCTCTACGGCTGCGGTGATTTATTGAACGACTACGAGGGCATCAGCGGGCACCAAGCATACCGCGGCGAACTCGCCCTGATGTACTTCCCGACCTTGGATGCCGCTACCGGGAAGCTATCTCGCTTTGTCATGACGCCGACGCAAACCCGCCACTTGCGTGTGAACCGCGCGCCGGAGGAGGCCGTAAACTGGCTTCACGGGACGCTGAACCGCGAGGGACAAAAGTTTGGCACGCGCGTGGAACGCCGGCCCGACAACACCTTCCTGCTGCGTTGGGGTTAGCATTCGACATCATTGATCTTCGGATAAGTAATTCTCAGTAAGTGCCCCGCAGCACCCGCGTCTGCGGCATCCCAGCTCCGATGTAGACGTCCTGGGGACCAGGGCCGCCGGCAACCGCGATGTAGATTTCGTCGGGGCTGCCGGCGCGCCACACCGTAGTTGCATCGCCGCGGCCCGCCGCGCGTTCCGTCGACGCAAACGATTCCGCGAAGTGGCTGATGGGGAGACGGGCGAGTTCCCACACACGCTGCTGGATGTCGCGCTTGGTGAGGCCGGCTTCATGCAACGATTGGGCATGGTTGACGCCGAGGAGCAGCAGGACGCCATCGCCGCCGCCGTACATGGGCGGCATGTTGGTGGCGATCTGGCGCAGGATTTCATCAGGGCCCACGCCCTCGCCGCCGGAAATGTTGCAGAAATTGGACGCCTTGAAGACGGTGACGGTGCTGTCCTCGCGCTTGAACCCACGGTCCACGTGAAACGGCGTCCACGGGTTCTCTTCCTCGTTCTCGCCGCAGATGTAGGAATAGCGCAGCGGCGAGCCGAAGCTCACCTTGGAATAGACTCCCGGCAGCGCGCCGCCGGCGTTGTTCATGATGAGCCGGATGGCGCGGCCGATTGTGGCGTTGGCGCGCCAGCCGGGGCCGAGGCAGCCGGTGCCGAAGTTGATCTCGAGCTTTTTGCGCACCGGGCCGTTCACCAGCAGGAACGGCGTCATCGGGTTGGTCGTGACCTGCATGAACTCCAGCGGATAGGCCGGATCGGTCATCCCTTCGACCGCGGCGATGATCAGCGGCATGTACTCCGGGCGGCAGCCCGCCATGACGGCGTTGACGGCGATCACCTCCACCGTCGCGCGGCCTTTGCGCGGCGGGAGAATGCCGATCAATTCGTCCGCGGCACGGCCCGAGGCTGCGACAAAACGCTGCACCGCTTCCGGTGTGGCGGGAATGATCGGCAGGCCGTCGGTCCAGCCCTGGTCGTAGGCGTGTTCGTAGGTCCGCGTCAGCAGTTCCGCCACCGACCCGGCTTCGAGTTGCACCTGCTCTTGCGTCACAGAAAACTCCTTATACCGGCACCGCGGAGCGCACGACGCCCTCCGGGTGAATCTGCTGCGCGGCGACGTCCTTCAAGCGGCGTTCGATCTCCGCCGGCGGCAAGGTGAGGCCTTCGATCACCGTGTCGATCATTGCTTCAGCCCGTGCGCGCAACGCTTCGGGCTCAAGCTGCCGGATCGGATTCGGCGTATCAGCGATGATCAGGTACGGACATCCCTGGGTGGACGCCATGCGGCGCGCGAACTTCGTAAAGGTATCCGTGGCGATCATCACGGTGGGGATGCCGCGTTGTTCGAGGGCGGGCGTGACGTGGCTACACCACGTCGTGCACGACCCTCAGTCGCCGGTGGCGGTGATCACGACATCGACGCGCCGCGCGAGGTCGTCGAGTTTCTCGCGCATCGTGTCGAGGAGTTTCCCCGTGCGTATCGGCAGTTCACGCACCGGCTGTTCCATGACCACCGCTTTCAGACGATAGCGCTCTTCGAGCAACGCGCCGACCGCCTTCAATATGTGAACCGCCGACGGGCGCCAGTTAGGCAGGAGTCCCACCACCTTGCCATCGAGGGTGGAAGGCCGCGGAGCCAGCTTGCTGCCGGCTGTGGTTTCATCGAGATAGACCGGGAGCGGAGAAAGCATCGTCAGACTGAGGGAAGCCATTGCACATTCCTTTCAAGGAGAGGTTCTGCTGCACCCTTTGCCAAAGTTGACACGAGGACGAAAGCAGCCGGGAAGACCTTTGTTGTTGATTTTCCTGCAAGAGCCGCGGCTTCGTTTCGCTGCTCCTTGCCAGCTTCAGCAAAGGAGCGGAAAGTATCATAGGCTCCGGCTTCGCGCAGGGTCAAGCAGCCATGCTGCTGATAAGAGGCAGGATGACGCGCTATCTGGAGATCGGTGAAGTTTCATTGGATTGTATTGACGCTTACGGAGGGTCCCATGTACAAGATCCTGTTTCCCACCGATGGTTCAGACCACTCGCAGAAAGTGGTCAAGCAAGGCGTGGCGTTTGCAAAAGCGCTCAGCGCACAAGTCATCGGCCTGCACGTAATCCCGGCATTTCACATGCCCAGGGACGAGGGTGACCTGTTGCCGACCAGCGCAGCGCTCAAGGAAAGGGTCGACGAACAACACACAGCGAAGGCGCGCCAGATTCTGGCTTCAGTCGAAAAGGAAGCGAAGGGTGCGGGCATCGAATGTGAATGCGTCGTCGCGATCAACGATACCATCTACGAGGAAATCATCGATACCGCCGAGAAGAAAAACTGCGACCTGATCATCATGGCGTCGCATGGTCACGCCGGGATGACCGGCATGCTGCCCGGAAGCGAAACCGCCAAGGTGCTGACGCATACGAAATTACCCGTTCTGGTATTGCGCTGACGCGATATCCGCGACAGGCTGAAAGCGCCACCGGGGTCGAGTTAGGGCCGACGGCGCCATAAAACAGAAACCCTTCCCAATCCTGCTCTCAATCGCAGAGTCCATCATGCCCGCCAACCTGTCGCCCGAGTACAAGGCCGCGGAGGCTGCGTTCCGCAAGGCGCGCGACCCCCGCGAGCGCCTGGACTGGCTGCGCGAGATGCTGCGGGCCATCCCCAAGCACAAGGGAACCGACCACCTTCAGGCGGACATCAAGCGCCGCATCAAGGAGCTTTCCGAACAACTTGAAGGACCCCAGAAGGGCGGCGCGGCGCGCAGCGGGCCCGCGCTCGTGATCCGTCCCGAAGGCGCCGCACAACTCGCCTTGATCGGACCGCCGAACTCGGGCAAGTCCGCGCTGCATGCCCGTCTCACGGGGTCCAATGCGCACGTCGCGCCGTATCCATTTACGACCCAGTATCCCGAGCCGGGCATGATGTCCTACGAGGATATTCACTTCGAGCTCCTCGACCTGCCGGCCATGTCCCCCGAACATCCGATACCGTGGATTGCGGGCACCTTGCAAACGGCCGACGCGTGCCTGCTCGTCGTGGACCTGAATGAGCCCTCGTGCGTCGAACAGGTGCAGGCGGTGCACGCCGTGCTGCGCGAAAAGCGCGTGACGCTCACCGAACGCTGGAACGGGGCGGGCGATTCATCCGCAACCGCGGAGGCCCGGGATGATGATCCCTTCGCGCTGCGGCTTCCGACACTGATGCTCGCGAACAAGGCGGATCAAATCGCCAAATTCGAAGCGGAACTCGACGTGTTTCGCGAGCTGACCGGCTTGCGCTATCCCGCGCTCGCGGTGTCCGCCACCATGGGACATGGGCTCGGCGACATCGGCCCCTGGCTCTTCCGCCATCTCGGCGTCGTGCGCGTCTATACCAAGACGCCGGGCCATCCGGCCGACCGCGACCGGCCGTTCACGCTGCACCGTGGCCAGACGGTGGAAGACGTCGCGCGGCTCGTGCACAAGGACGTTGCGCGCGCGCTCAGATACGCGCGCGTGTGGGGCAAATCGGGATTCGACGGGCAGCAGGTCGGACGCGAGCATCCGGTTGCAGACGGCGACGTGGTCGAGCTGCACACGTAACAGGTTCGGTGGGCGGTGCCCGCCAAAGGATGAAGGATGAAGGCGGAAGGATGAGCGTTCAGGCCGGTGGCCCCTCTTCCGCCAGATCCCAGAAGAGCCCGGTCATCATTTGCAGCCCCTCGCGCAGGATGGGCGCCAGCACGTGCTCGTTTGGCGCGTGCTGCGAGCACCCGGCGTAGGAGTGCGGCACCCAGATCGTCGGCAGGCCCAGCACCTCAGAAAAGCAATCATTCGGAAGCGATCCCCCGATATTCGGCAGGATTGCGGGCTTCATCCCGGTCGTGCGCCGGATCGATTCCGCGGCCCACCGTACCCACGGATGATCCGGATCGAGCCGGGTCGCCCGCATGAAGCTCGTGCGCGCCATCCCGATCTTCACCATGGCATAGCCGTTCGCGTCGAGATGGCGGCGCAGGATCGGGATGAAGCTCTCGGGATCGGTTCCGACGACGAAGCGGATCTGGCAGGTCGCCGTCGCTTTCCCGGGAATAGCGTTCACCGGGTTGTCGGGATTCCCGGTGCGGAACGCGAGTATCTCGAACGTGTTCCAGGCGTAGAGCTTCTCCGCCGCCGAGAGCTCCGGCTCACCCCACCGCGAATCGATTGTCGGCTCGCCCTCCTCCGGCTGCGGCGTGCAATCGACGAGCGCCGCGCGCACGCTCTCCGGAATGCGTTCCGGCAGAAGATCGCGCACCAGCACCTTGCCTTCGCGCGTGACGATGCTGGCAAGCGCGTGCGCGAGAATGATCCCGGGATTGGCAAGCAGCCCGCCCCAGTTGCCGGAATGGTGCGCGCCTTCGCGCAGTTCTACGGTGAGGTTGAGGTTCATCGAGCCGCGCGACCCGAGATACAGCGTGGGGCGCTTCGCCGACAGGCGCGGACCGTCGGAGGCGATCAGCACGTCCGCCTGGAGCCGCTCGCGATGCTGCTCGCAGAACGCGCGCAGCCCCGGGGAGCTCAGCTCCTCGCCGGTTTCGAGCATGAACTTGGCGTTGAACCCGAGCCGGCCGCGCTCGGCGATGACCGTGGCGAGCGCGGCCATGTTGATCGAGTGCTGGGCCTTGTTGTCGGCGGAACCGCGCCCGTAGTAGCGCTCGCCTTCCTGCTTCAGGGTCCACGGCGACAGTCCCGCGCGCCACTGGTCGTCGAGGCCGCGGATCACGTCACCGTGACCGTACGAGAGCACCGTCGGAAGGCTCGGGTCCTCGATGCGCTCGGCGAGCAGGATCGGCCCCACCCCCTCCACCGGGTTGGGCAGGATCTCAACCTTGAAGCCCATGCGCTCGAACGCCGGCGCGATCTCCTGCTTCAGGTAGACGTCCATGTACGGCCGGCTCTCCGGCACCTGGCTCTCGGTGCGGATCGCCACCCGGCGCGCGAGATCCTCGATGAACTGCCCTTCGTCGAAATGGCGCGTTGCGCACGATACCGCGGATTCCCGGGTCACGCTTTTCCCCTTCTCTCATTTGCGCCCCTTGCGGCGAGCGCCGATTTTAACAAGATGCGTATTCGGAGGCGAGGAAATGGGTAGGCGTAGGGTTGGCGCCGCCCACCAATACGCAAACACCCTATTCGATACGGATGTTCGCCTCCTTGATCAGCTTCGACCACTTGGCGATTTCGGCTTTGAGGAAAACGCCAAGCTCCTCCGACGTGTTGCCGCCGGGGATCAGGCCTTGTCCGGACATCTTTTCACGCACGTCCGGCATGCCGAGGATCCCCACGACCACTCCATTTAGCTTCTTGACGATCGGCTGCGGGGTTTTCCCCGGCGCAAACATGCCGAACCAGGCGACCACCTCGAAGCCCGGCAGACCGGATTCAGATACTGTGGGGATGTCGCGAATCTCGTTCACGCGCTTGCCGCTGGTAACGGCCAGTGCACGCAACCGCCCCGCCTTGACCTGAGGCAACGCGGCAGGAATGGTCGAGAAGTAAATCTGTACGTTGCCGGCCATGAGGTCGACCACGGCGGGGCCCCCACCTTTGTATGCGATGCTTACAATATCGACGCCCGCCATGCGCTTGAACAGTTCGCCGGCAAGGTGAGCAGTGGTTCCGGAGCCCGAGTTGGCGTAATTGAGCTCTCCGGGTTTGACTTTGGCCAGCGCGATCAGGTCTTTCACCGAGTTCGCCTGCGTTTTGGGGTTGACTACCAGCAGCAGAGGTGCTGAAGCGACGAGCGTGACCGGCGCAAAATCGCGCACCGTGTCGAACGGCAACTTCGAATACAGGCTTGGATTGATCGGAAACGAAGTGATCGGTATCACCAACGTATAGCCGTCGGGTGCCGCCTTCGCCGCGATCTCGACGCCCAGATTGCCGGCTCCTCCCGGCCGGTTATCGACGATGACCGGCTGTCCCCAAGCCTCACTCAGTTTTTGGCCGATGAGCCGCGCGATGAAGTCGGTGCCTCCGCCGGGGGCGACCGGCACGATCACACGGATGGACTTGTTCGGGTACTTGTCTTGGGCGGTGGCGACAACCGTGGAGAGCACCAGAACAAGGCTTGCCAGCATATTGCCAATAAGGCGCAACCATCGTTTCATTTGTTCCTCCTTCGCTTGTTATGCACCAGGAGTTTGTCGGACTTAGTTCGGACAAACTCCTAATGCAAAACCGCCTGCAGGAAAACGGAAAAAAAAGGCGGTGAACACCTCATTTTGAGCCTGCTCCCGCGCCCATTGGAAGGCAGAAACGGTCGTAATCATCAGATTCATCCCAAATTCGCAGGCGGTTTTGCTGTTAGCAGCCTGTCGGACGCCTAAGCCCGACAGGCTGCTAGGCGTCCCGGTGCTTAGATTCACAACAGGCGGACGATCCCGGCGCCGAGTGCGCGGCGGAATTTACGCGAACCGGGCGCAGCCCAGGTCCAGGCCCGCACCGTCCCGGCAAACGCGCGTCTTCACATCGCGCGACGGTAATATGACCGTCGCACTGCCGTTGGGCGCCGTCACCTCCCCGCGCTGGTTTTCGGCCCAAATCTCCAGGTCCACCAGGGCGTAGCCGTCCGTCACGTATTTTTTCTTGGCCTTACCCTTGCACCAAGTCGTGTCGCCCATGGTATTAAACAGGCGCAGTTCGGTGCGTATGCGCTTGAGTATCCCGGCATCGCCCATCCAGTTCGTGACCAGGGATGCGAGCCACGCCGAGCGTTGCGGGCCGTAGTCGTAAGTTCCCGGGACGCCGACTTCCTTCGCGATTGACTCGCGGTGGTGACCGATACCCGTGTACTCCACTCCGCCGCCCGCTTCCGGATTGCGAAAGAAATGCCCCGGATGGCGCACCGCTCCTTTCAGCAGCACCCCGTGCGTATGGCCGCGGCCGCACCCGACCAGAAAGCCCATGGTATCCATGAGCGACAGCGGGCCGCGCACGATGGGCGGCAACTCGTCGCCCTCGTTGACATCCTCCCAGTAGCGGATGTTGCGCCCGCAAATGTTTTTGTCCTCGTTGAGTACCGCGGCATCGATCGCATCCAGTTCTTTTCCGGTGTATTCGTGCTTCTTCACGTCCTTGTACTTGCCCTTCTCGCGCGCCGCCTGGCGCTCGTGGCGCGTGCACCAGCCCAGCACGCGCGCCACCAGTTCATCGCGCTGGTCGGCGAATTCCGCTTCGACATACTGAATCACCAGCCGGCCCGAGAACTTGCTGCTCTTCTCTTTCACGCCGACCACCCGCTCGATCGCA
>MERI01000103.1:0-6331 GCA_001772005.1 Betaproteobacteria bacterium RIFCSPLOWO2_12_FULL_62_58
GGTTTTTCAGGCGCGTGCGGCGCGCTTCGGCATCGGCCGGAGACAGTTCCTGGCGCTCGAATTCCTTGACCAGCGCCTTTTCCTTGGCGGTCAGCCCGCGGGTCGAGCGCGGCTTGCCTTTCCGCTTCGCCTGAGCGCGCCCGATCCGCTCCTTGAGCAGCGCCTTCTTCAGCGTCGCCTTGTCCATCTTCTGCGGTTGCTTGCCCGGTTTCAGCAGGAGCTTGAGGGGCACCTTCGCGATGCGCTTGTTGGCGAGCTTGACTTCGGGTGCCGGGCGCACTTTCGTTGCTGTTGTGGTTTTGGTCCGCGCCTTGAGCCGGCTGGCCTTGGCCGCCAGCCGCTGGTGGGTGTGCCGCGCCTTGGCCTTGGCGGCCACCTTCTTGCGTGCCACAGACTTAGCCTTCGCTTTCTTCGTCTTTCCCATGATCCGGTTCTGGTGCAACAACTTGAGGGGTCACCGGAGGCGTACACTGATTGGATTCATACTTGAAGTGCTCCCATTCACCACGCACGGCAGTCCTTGATTCGCCTCCGTATGCTCATCTAACACGCACTACCCCTTTGCCGCCGGCCACGCCAGATTGACGTTACACCATGCGCTTGACCATCAGTTCCTTGATCTTGCCGATCGCCCGCGTTGGGTTAAGCCCCTTCGGACACACGTCGACACAGTTCATGATCGAATGGCAGCGGAATAGCCGGTATGGATCTTCCAGATCATCGAGGCGCTCGCTGGTCGCCTGGTCGCGCGTGTCGGCGATGAAGCGGTAAGCCTGCAGCAGGCCGGCCGGGCCGACGAACTTGTCCGGATTCCACCAGAACGACGGGCACGAGGTGGAGCAGCACGCGCACAGGATGCACTCGTAAAGCCCGTTCAATTCTTCGCGGTCTGCCGGCGATTGCAGCCGCTCCTTGTCGGGCGGCGGATCATCGTTGATCAGGTACGGCTTCACCGAGTGGTACTGCTTGAAGAACTGCGACATGTCGACGATCAGGTCGCGGATCACGGGCAGACCGGGCAGGGGCCGGATCACCACGGGTTCCTTGAGTTCGACAAGCTTGGTGATGCACGCGAGCCCGTTCTTGCCGTTGATGTTCATCGCGTCGGAGCCGCACACGCCTTCGCGGCACGAGCGCCGCAGCGACAGCGTATCGTCGGACGCCTTGATACGAATCAGCGCGTCGAGCAGCATGCGGTCGGTCGGCTCGAGCGCGATGTCGTAATCCTGCATGCGCGGCCTGGTGTCGGTCTCCGGGTTGTAGCGGTAGATCGAGAAGCGCATCACTTACTCCGGGAAAAGGTGAATGGGAAATCGTAGATGGTAAATCGAGACATGCTGTTTACCATTTCCCATTCCCTATTCACCATTCGCATCAATACACTCGGGCCTTGGGCTGGAACGGCTCTACAGTGAGCGGCCTCAGTGTTACCGGCTTGTAGTGGAGCCGGTAACCGTTCTTGAAATACAGCGTGTGCTTGAGCCAGTTCTCATCGTCCCGGTTTGGGTAGTCGTCGCGGGCATGGGCGCCGCGGCTTTCGGTACGCGCTTCCGCCGAAATCATAGTCGCCATTGCCACCTCGATCAGGTTGTCCAATTCCAACGCCTCCACCCGCGCAGTATTGAATACCTTGCTCTTGTCGCTGATCATGGTGTGTCCGCTCCGCTCCGCCACTTCCTTGATTTTAGCGACCCCCTGTTTGAGTAAATCCCCGAAGCGGAACACGCCACAGTATGCCTGCATGACCCTGCGCATCGCTGCGGCCACTTCGGCCACGCTTTCGCCATCCTTCTGTGTTTCCAGACGCGCGAGACGCGCCAACGGGCGGTCTGCAGCACCGGCTGGCAAAGGCTTGGGATACGGATCGCGCTTCAGGTCGTCGATGATTTGCTGCGCCGCCGCGCGCCCGAACACCAATAAATCCAATAACGAGTTGCAGCCCAAGCGGTTGGCGCCGTGCACCGATACGCAGGCGCACTCGCCCGCCGCATACAGCCCCCGCACCACTGCCACAAAACCGTTCCCGCCGAGCGCCACCACCTGACCGTGATAGTTGGCGGGAATCCCGCCCATCATGTAATGCGCTGTGGGAACGACCGGGATCGGCTCCTTGATCGGATCCACGTTTGCGAATTTGATGGAAATTTCGCGAATGCCCGGAAGACGCCTGTTGATCACCTCCGCCCCGAGATGGTCTAGTTTCAGCAGCACGTGGTCGGCATCCTTGCCCACGCCGCGGCCTTCCTTGATTTCCGTCACCATGGACCGCGACACTACATCGCGGCTGGCCAGGTCCTTGGCGTTGGGCGCATAGCGCTCCATGAAACGCTCGCCGTTCTTATTCAGCAGGTACCCGCCCTCGCCGCGTACGCCTTCGGTGATCAAAATGCCGGCGCCGTAAACCCCGGTGGGGTGGAACTGGAAAAACTCCATGTCTTGAAGCGGAAGACCGGCCCGTGCCACCATGCCAAGGCCGTCCCCGGTATTGATGAAGGCATTAGTGCTGGATGCGAAAATGCGCCCGGCACCACCGGTGGCGAGCAGCGTGGCCCGCGCCTGGAAAATCATCACCTCGCCGGTTTCCATCTCCATCGCGACTACGCCGAGCACATCGCCACTCTGGTCGCGAATCAGATCGAGCGCCATCCATTCAACGAAGAATTGCGTTCTTGCGCGCACGTTGCGCTGATACAGCGTGTGCAGCATTGCGTGGCCGGTGCGGTCGGCCGCGGCACAGGCGCGCGGCACCGGTTTCTTGCCGTAGTCCTGCATATGGCCGCCGAATGGACGCTGGTAAATTTTGCCGTCGGGCGTGCGGTCGAACGGCATGCCAAAGTGCTCGAGTTCGTAGACGGCCTCGTTCGCCTTGCGGCACATGAATTCGATTGCATCCTGGTCGCCGAGATAGTCGGAACCTTTGACCGTGTCGTACATGTGCCAGTGCCAGTTGTCTTCCTCACTGTTGCCAAGCGCAGCCGCCACTCCGCCTTGCGCCGCCACCGTGTGCGAGCGCGTCGGGAACACTTTCGACAACACCGCGACTTTGAGGTTGGCTTCCGCGAGATGCAGCGCGGCGCGCAGTCCGGACCCGCCGGCACCGACCACAACTGCGTCAAACTGTCTTTTCGCGATTGCCATCTATACGCTCCACAGAATCTGCACCGACCAGCCGGAACAGGCGACCAACCACGCGATTGCCAGCACGTACAACACGAGGCGCAAAACGCTGCTCTTGATGTAGTCCATGAAAATATTGCGCACGCCGATCCACGCGTGCAGATAAAGACTGACCAGGAACACGAGCGTCGCGAGCTTCATCCATTGCGGCGCGAACAGCAATCGCCAGCTTGAAAAATCGGTTTTCGGCGCGGCAATCAGCGTCACCAGGAACAACAGGGTATAAAGCGCCATCACGATCGCGGTGACGCGCTGCGCGAGCCAGTCGCGCAGGCCGTAGTGGGCGCCGACGACTTCGCGGTTCACCATAGCAGCGCCCCCGCTGCGACAGTCAATGTGAGGCTGATGCCCAGCACCAGCCAGCTGCCCAAGCGCGCTGTCGCGAGTTCGGTGCCAACATCCAGGTCCAGTACCAGGTGCCGGATGCCGGCGCACAGATGGTGCAGGTAGCCCCACAACAGCCCGATCATTAGAAGCTTGACGAACCACTGCGAGAACATCGCTTCGAATGCGGTGAAGGTGTCGGACGACAGCAGGCTTTGCTGCAGCCACCACAACAGCAGCGGCAAAGCCAGAAACAACGCCGCGCCGCTGACCCGGTGCATGATCGATATCACTCCCGGTAGCGGCAGCCGGATCTGCAGCAGGTTGAGATGCATCGGGCGTGCTTTATCCATATTTAATCTCGCATTTCGTGCTGCTTCGCGTTAGCGGCAAGAGAGGGCAACGCCATTGCTTTCCGCATACCTTGTTCAGCGAACTCGATGTCGACCACGTCTAATGGGCAGCCCGACGTAATTGCCCGATCGGCAATCCTGCAAGTTTGGTTTCAAGGGCGCGCTCCTCGTTCAGCAATGGTGCTGGTGCGGCGACTCACGAACTCTGGGAGCGGCAGCTTGTTCACCTTCAATGAGCGTAAGTCGTTGAGAAACGAGGAAGTTAGCGTTGGAAGGGCTCATTCCACATCGAAAGTATATATGCACTGTATTAAATTTCAATTATCATATGGTTATCATACAACTTTTTAGCCACTGGACTAATTAATCATGATAAATACCATGGAAAACAAAACCGCCCGATTTACCTTGCTGATTGATCCGCGCAAAAAGCGGATGTTCGAAGAAATCTGCGCCGCGCATGACCTGACGCCCTCTCAGGTAGTGCGTCAGCTGATACGCGAGTACATCATCGAGCATGCCGACGGCCGCGAGTTACCCGCGTGGCTCCTGAAGGCCGCTACCAAGAAAGCAACTCGCGAATGAGCACTACAGTAGTACGCGTCATGGTCATTTGCTTGATGTGCCGTGCTCTCCAGATTGGCGCAGCCGGCTTCTCTCGGGAAGGCGTGCCAAGAGGAACTCGATTTGATCGGCAAGGATGCGACGGTTCGACAGGAATAGAGCCTCATTCTTGTCCGGCACATACGGGGTGAACAGTAATTCCATTTCCGCTTCCTCGGGCCTCCGGCTGCCCTTCCTTTGGTTGCAGCGGACGCAGCAGGCGACGCAATTCATCCAGGTGTCCCTGCCTCCTCGCGAAACCGGATGGATGTGGTCCCGGGTCAATGTCTCTTCTCCGAGTTGGCGTCCGCAGTAAGCGCACAGGAAGCGGTCCCGGACGAACAGGCGCCGGTTGTTCAAGTACGGCGCGGAGCGATGCTTGGCGGATGGGTCGGTACCGTCGATCATGATGATGCTGGAAGCCCGGATTTCGGAGCGGCGGCCGGTCAGCCGTGATATCCCTCCACGGACGGCAACGAAAGACTCGCCGAGATCCTGGATTACCATGTCCGTCGCGTAGTATTTCACGGCGACCTGGACGGACAGCCACTTGGTTGGATTCGTCATCCTGTCCAACCCCAGGATCAGTCTATGCATTTGAGCCTCTTTCCATGGCGAGCGCGGCGGGTGGCCGATCTGATGAAGGCGCCGACGGATCTGATGCGAATTGGGTGAATCTCAGCTTCGCCCACCCGCTCCCAAACGCAGCACCCGCACGTTGCGCTCTACTAGCCCGTTTCGCTTTCACCCTTGTGAGGAAATAAGATCAAGCCGTGCTCTCGATGCCACCGCCTGGAACAAGGCCCCCAGGCCGACCTCATGGAACGCGGCATTCAGTATCTGGTGGACTTCGTCGGGGCCTTCCGCACCGACCGCCGCCGCCAGGAGCTCTTGCGCGCGTTGCCGGGTGAAGGTGCGAAGTGCCTGCTTGACGCGCGGAATACTGGGTGGCGCCATGCTCAACGCATCGATTCCCATGCCCAGGAGCAGGACGGCAGACGCAGGGTGACCGGCCATTTCTCCGCATACGCTTATCGGTTTGCCAAGACTGCGTGCCTGGCGGACGGCGTGATCGATCGCCCGGAGCACGCCCGGGTGCAGGCTGTCGTAGTGGCGGGACACGCGGACGTTATTGCGGTCCACCGCCAGCATGTACTGAGTCAAATCGTTGGTCCCGACAGAAAAAAAATCCACCCGTTTTGCCAGAGCTTCCATCTGATAAATGACCGACGGCACTTCGACCATCACGCCCACGCTGGGCATCGCCGCGGCTCGCCCCTCTTTTAGCAGGGCGCCCCGGGCACGATCAAGCAAGTCGTAGACTTCGTCCACCTCATGAGGCGAACTGATCATGGGCAAAAGAAGCCGCAGGTTGGCGTAACGCGCGTTGGCCCGCAGCATCGCCCGCAACTGGGTCAAGAAGATTCCCGGGTTATCAAGGGTTACCCGGATTCCACGCCAGCCGAGAAAGGCGTTGTCTTCCTCTATGGGAAAGTAAGGCAGGCGTTTGTCACCGCCTACGTCCAGGGTGCGCATGGTCACGAGCCCCGGCGCAAACGATTCCAGCACCTTTCGGTATACCTGATACTGGTCGTCTTCTCCAGGGAACGAGTCGCGCGCCATGAAGGTGAATTCGGTGCGATACAGACCGATACCCTCCGCACCGCTGTTCAGCGCGGGAACAAGATCGGACAGCAAGCCGGCATTGGCTTGCAGCAGCACTCGCACACCGTCCGGCGTTTCCGCCGGCAAATCACGCAATGCTTGCAGCTCTGCCGCAAGCTCCTCTTGGTGCGTGATCAGACGCTGAAACTCATCGAGCACCGCGGGGGCGGGCTCGATAAAGACGCGCCCCTGATTCCCGTCGACCAAGA
>MERI01000103.1:6339-83631 GCA_001772005.1 Betaproteobacteria bacterium RIFCSPLOWO2_12_FULL_62_58
ACCAAGAGGCGGCGGCCCTCCAACTGATCGAGCGGCACGTCGCCGAGTCCCGTGACGGCCGGTATGCCGAGTGTGCGGGCCAAGATCGCCGCATGAGAAAAGGGGGAACCACGCGTACACACGATCCCGGCAAGCTGGGCGATCGGGACGTCCGCGATGCGGGCGACGCTGATTTCCTCGCCGACCAGCACGCACTGCTCGGGGTATTCTTTCCGCTCGGCCTTGCCGGACTGGAGGTGCAACAGGACGCGACGCCCCAATCCGCGTATGTCCTCCGCGCGTGCGCGCAGGTAAGGGTCGGCCATCTGCTCGAAGGTCCGCGCGTGTCTCATGATGGTCCGCCGCAGCGCGCCGGGGGCCCAACTGCCCGCGCGTATGCGCTTGACCGTATCCGCGAACAGGTGGTCGTCGTCCAGCAGCTCGGCATAGACGCGAAACATGGCGTGAGCTTCGGTCGGTATCCTGGCAGCCATGCGTTCGCCGTTCGCGCGCAACTCCGCCTGCACCGCAGCCACCGCGTGGCGGAAAGCGTTCTCCTCGGCGTCGACGTCCTCGACGCGGCGATCCGGTACGGAGTCGATATCCGCCGCGGGCGAGGGCAGCACACCCAAGCCTATCCCAACGCCCGGCGCTCCCTTGAGCCCTTTCAGGATGCCGGTCGTGTCCCGGCGCCCGCGTCCCAAGGCCTCGCCCGCCGCTATCGCTTCGGCGTGAACCAGTCCCGCAAGCTCTGCCGCGATCGCCATGAGGAAGGCTTCGTCTTCGGCGACGAACGTACGATCGTTCGTTTGCCGCACGAGCAGGACGCCCAATACCTTGCGATAATGAACGATCGGCACGCTGAGAAAGGCGTGATAGACCTCGCCCCCGAACTCCGGAATATTCCGGAAGCGCGGATGCTGCTGGGCATTCCTCAGATTGACAGGCTGCTGGCGTTCCAGCACCAATCCCACCAACCCTTCGCGCTGAGCGAACCGGACCGCGCCCACTGCCCGGGGATCCAATCCGTCGGTTGCCATCAGAATGTAGTTCGACCCGGCCGCATCGACTAGATACACCGAACAGACGTCCACAGCGAGATATTGTTTGACGCCGCGCACGACGATGGCGAGAACCTCGTCCAAATTGACTGCGTCATTGAACGCCTGGGTGATGTGCCGCAGGGTGTCAAGCACCGTGATCATCCTCCTGCTGTCCAGATCATCGGCGCCGCTTACGGCACGCGCGGTTGCGGCATTCGAGACTTTCTGTCGTCAGGCCGGGAAGCGTAGGGCAGGAGGCGTGCGGTGGATAGCACTCGTGCTGCAATCTGCCGCACGCAGCGCTTTTGCAATCAGACTGCGCGCCTTGCTCCTCACCGCTCCTCCTCTTCAATACACGCGGGCCTTGGGTTTGTCCACCGCTCTATTTCCGGCTTTCCTTGGTTCCGGCGACTTCAACATCAGCCAATTCTTTACCGCTTTGGCATGGCGCTCCGATAGCTTTCGGACGTGCGGCGACCCCAATACGCACGCCGATCATTCCTTCTTCAAGTATATGATGTCGCTGCGCCGGTTTTCCGCCCACGCGGCTTCATCGTGTCCCTGAGCTTTGGGCTTTTCCTTACCCCAACTTGCCGTCTCGATCTGGTCCTCCGACGCGCCCAGCAGTTTCATCATGTTTCTGACGCTGTCGGCACGGCGCTGGCCCAGCGCAAGGTTGTATTCACGGCTGCCCCGTTCGTCGCAGTTGCCTTCAATGCGCACGCGCGCTCGTGCATGCTTGGCGAGGTACGACGTGTGAGCGTTGACGACGGGCTTGTTTTCCTCCTTGATTATGCTCTTGTCAAAGTCATAGTAGATGCTGCGCTTGGAGAGCGGGTTGCTCGGGTCACTGAACGGGTCGACTTTGACCGCCGGTCGTTCGGCCGGTTTTGTCACCGGCGCTTCCGGTTTGGCCGCGGGCGGGGCCTTCGGCGCCACTGCGGGCGCCGGTTTCTCTTCCGGCTTGGGTTCCTGACTGGCACAGCCAGCAAGCAAACCAACGACGAAGGATACCAATACTAAGTGTTTCACGCTTGCCTCCTTGTTATTGATTGGTCATACATCTGCCAGTCTGCGGCGGATGCGGTTCCACCGTGGGCGTCATTGCGCCGGAATCAGGTGCGCTTCCATTCACCGACGCGCTTTCTCGAACGTTGCACTGTAGCTGGCAGGAAAAATTCCGGATGACGCACCACTACTGCTTCAAACGCATAATCCTGCAATCCCATTTCCAGCAGTGCGGCATGATAAGAAATTTCCGTCCCACGAATTACTGCACGCTCAACCGCATGCAAGACACCGCGCCTGTTGATCGTTTGCCAAGTTGCCGAGACGTGGACTCTACGATGCATCTTCGCGGTAAGTACCTCTTCGTAGGCATACACGGCCTCAAGGCACTCCCGTTCCACCTGCGTCTTCGCACCGTAGGCTTCAGCGCGAAGTTCAACGGCTTTTTTGCGTGCCTCCTCCGCGAGATCAGGGCGATCGCGCTCCCGCGCATTTATTGCGAACTGCTCACAATCTTCCGGAGTTTTTAGCCTGACGACTCTCTCATCCATATGGGCTGTCTAGTGCCTCACGTTTGTAGGAAAGTTCGATTCAGCCACGCTGTCCCAAGGGTAACGCGGGGGCGTGCGGCGCGTTCGCACAGGCGTAGTGACAACAGCGGATAAAACATCGTCATTGAGCCAATCGCCGCTTGTTGCGTTCCCATAATTCGTCCTTCTCTACTCCCAGAACTTCGTCGATAAACCTCACCCTCTCTGGCCGAGAGATCCTGTCGAGACAAGTGTTGTGCTGTTTGAGATACTCGACGATCTCCATTCGCGTAGTCGCCTTGTCCATCTTTTCGTAGTCGCACTTTGCGAGCGCAAGTTCATGGAACCAGGATGGCATGTTACCTAGCCGTGTAGGAACTGCCGCTCTAACACTCAACTACGCACGGCACACTGCCCTGACCTCATTTGTTTTATTTTTTGGCCGGCTGACCGCCCGCAGGAGTGGCTGCGCCCTCAGCGGCTTTCGCTTCTCCGCCAGCTGGCTTGGCGCCACTGCCTTCCGCAGACTTGCTTTCGGTGGGAGGGGCGACAGCCACAGCCGGTGTTTGTGCGCTAACTGGAGCTTCAGCCTTCGGAGGCTCGGTTTTTGGCGCGTCACTGGTTTGCGGCTTCGCTCCAGGTAATGGAGTCGCCTCTTTCTTATCGCATCCAGCAATAACCACGGCGAGTAACGCAGCGAATAGCAAAGAGTATTTCATGTCGTTTCCTTACGTTGAGTTAAAACAAGCCACTTGAGCGAAGAAAGTTTGCGCTCGACCGACCATGCAGCGTGCCTAGAAAGTCTACTGCGCTTTCATCGCGAGGGTGGCGCCGATGACAAACTTTTACCCGCTTTTACGACTCATGACGCTGGCGAACCGGCAAAGCCTACGGAATCAGCCACTGGTGTCCAAAATACCGTCGCGCGGTGCAAGGCCCTTACGAATTCTTTTGCCCTGCATTTTCTTTGCTCAGTACGCGTGCCGTTGAGTTGGAGTATTCTATTTATTTTCCCCTGCGCTTGGTCGTCGATTCGTGGCGTGATGTGACAGGCAAAGTGTTACGCGGGTCTTTGCTTGTAAAGCTCCTTCACCCGTCAACGAAGTTAATTGGTACAAAATCGGTATGCCAATAACAACAGCCGAACGGATCATCGCTCAGTTTCGACTGCACCTCTCGTTCTTGGGTCTGCTCTTGCTTGCGGCGCTGACGATTGCTGGCGTGACGGTGTACGCATTGAAGGGACAACAGGCGCAAATGGCGATGGCCATCCGGGAATCACAACAACAGGCTCTTGAGTTGCTGGCCGGTCGGGTAGAGGAGTCGTTACTTAACGCCATGCAGGCCCCGTTTCAGGCGTTGCGGAATTTGGGTCCAAGGACTGCCAAAGCGCGGCTCGTGCGGATGATCCAGGAATCGTCGCCATCGGTCGAACAAATCATGTTTCTGGACGGCAGGATGACGGTCGTCTGGAGATACCCATCGTACTTGGGGCGTGAGGACAATCGCATTACGAACTGGGTGATACAGCGAGTGCCACGAGAGCAGGCCCGCGGAACGCCCCCGCGCTCGTCATTGACTGCCTTTCTGGAAACTATCGACGGGAAGCCGACGATGTTTGCATACGAGGCTATCGACGAAGCGTCTGTAAAATCCTCCGGTAAGGCGTCTGTGCCGTTGAGCGCAAGCGGCTGGCTGGTGATGCGGTTCAAATTGGATACGCTGAAAACGCACTCCGTGGTTCCGCTGCTTGCGGACTTCACCCGCGATCAAGGCGGTGCAGTAAATCTGCATGACCCGGGATTCGAGGTCAAAAAGGACAGTTTGAGCTCGGCTTTGACTCATGTCTTGCCAGGATGGAAGCTCGTTTATGAGCCACCTTCACAAGCAAACAAACGAAGGCTGGCGGGACAGCGTTGGGTGATCATCGGAATTGTAGGGGGAGCATTGATCGCGATCGCGATCACGGGTTATGCGGTATGGCGGGAAATCCAGCGCGAACAGGCCCTGGTCGATTTGCGCAATCGCTTCGTGGCCAACGTTTCCCATGAACTGAAAACGCCGCTTGCCCTCATTCGCATGTATGCAGAAACGCTGAGCCTGCAACGGCTCAAAGATCAAAACCGGCAGCACGAATACCATAAGGTAATCTTGCGCGAGGCCGAGCGGCTATCCAGGATGATCGAGAATGTGCTGGACTTCGAGCGCCTCCGATCAGGGGTAGAGGTCTACCATCTCACCGAGACCGATCTGGCAGCCACAGTGACCGACGTATTGGCGCGCTACGAATCTCAACTTGAGGACAGCGGCGTCCGCCTAGATGTTAAGCTGGAACACTCCCTCCCGCCGGTAGCCCACGATAGGGAGGGGCTGACGGAGATACTGCTCAATTTGCTGGGTAATTCGGGCAAATATGCTCAAAGCGGTGGGCTGGTGCAAGTGCGGCTCGCTCGCAACAACGACCGCGTGGAGCTCAAGGTGACCGACTTTGGCCCGGGCATCCCGCCGCAGGATCGAGCCCGGATGCTGAGAGCATTTGAGCGCGGGGTGGTGCCGGGCGCCGCTAGCGGCAGCGGCCTGGGACTCGCACTGGTTGAGCAGATCGCGAAATCTCATCACGCCCGATTCACTCTTGATGAGCCTGACGGGCACAGCGGGGTGAAGGCGGTCGTCTCATTTCCAATCTCGCAGGGTAATGCGTGAGCGAAGCTCCGACAATCCTCGTCGTTGAGGACGACGCGGCCATGCGGAGAGGCCTAGCGGACAATCTTGAGATTGACGGCTATAACGTCGTCAGCGCCTCTACCATGCGCGACGGCCGCGTCGCCGCGATGAAAAGCAATCCCGATTTGATTGTTCTGGATGTCATGCTGCCCGATGGCGACGGCATGGAGTTGTGCAAGCAACTGCGTGCTGAAGGGCGCACAGAACCGATCATCATGGTGACGGCAAGAGGCGCGGAGATGGACAAGGTCTTGGCGCTGGAGACCGGTGCGGATGACTATGTCGTCAAACCCTTCAGCTTGCGTGAGCTGCTGGCACGCATTCACGCCCAGCTTCGGCGCAGGCGGATTCAAGAGCCAACGCAAGGCCCAGTGCGAGTCGGCGCAGCAGAGATCGACTTTCAGACCCACCGCGTGACGCGTGAGGGTAGGCTTTTGGAAACCAGCGCCAAAGAAATTGAGCTGCTGCGTTACTTGGTCAGCCACCGCGGCGAGGTAATTTCGCGCAATGCCTTGTTGGCTGCTGTCTGGGGACACGAGAGCGGGGTCGTCACCCGCACAGTGGATAATTTCATCGTGCGCCTGCGAAAGAAATTAGAACCGGATCCCGCCCACCCGCAGTTTCTGCTCACGGTACACGGTCGCGGCTACAAGTTGATAAAAGGGTAGGCCTCAACGAATCGCTATCGAGGCTCATACAAGCGTAACCGATCGTCGTGCGTCCACTCGGAAAGAACGACGCAGAGCTTACGGAAAGCCAGCAGCCCAAATCTGCCTCTATGCGATGGATTAGGGCGTCGGTGAAATCGCTGGTAGGCGCCTTGCACGCGTCCCATGATGCGCAGATTCCTGGTGATGGTCACGGCTGTGTCAACGAAAGGACAACACTGGCGTTGCCAATCCGGAGAACCTGTTCTGATGTATTCAGGCGCATATTCTACAAACGCTGTCCATTTGTGTGATTCGATGTGTGCGAGTCTTTTTCCGGCTGCCCGCCGCGGAAAATTTGGCAACTACCGCCCTCCCCGTCTACAATGCCGTAACATTTTTCGCGTGTCGTTCGGGTAGACGGTTCGGGATTTCCCGGCTGCCCGCCAGCGGTAAGCTCACAAAAGTCGCCACTAAATGGATCTGTCGTTCCTGCGGCCCGTAGACCTTGCCTTTACTTTGGCCGTGGTCTGGATCGGGCTGGGCGTCATCGGGCTTGCGCTCATGCGCAGTCCCCGATTGATCCTCGACGCGGTGTTTCCCGTCGGCGCGGTGGTCGCATTGACGCTGGCCGTCGTGGGTGTGTGGGCGATCAATGTCCCGCCTAGCGCGGCAATCCTGCCGGCCGGTCTGCCCGACCTGCCGTTTCACGTGCGCGTCGATCCGCTGTCTGGATTCTTCCTGCTGCTGTTAGGCGGTGTTTCGTTCGGCATTTCGTTGTTTTCCTCCGGTTATTTCCGCGGCGAGGGTGAGCAGGGGCTCGGGCTCCTTTGTTTCCAGTACCACGTCTTTCTCGCCAGCATGGCGCTGGTGCTGATCGCAGACGACGCTTACCTGTTCATGGTTGCTTGGGAAACGATGGCGATGTCGTCGTATTTTCTCGTCACCACCGAGCACCACAACGAGAAGAACCGCAAGGCCGGCTTCATCTATCTGCTGGTGGCGCATCTGGGCGCGCTCAGCATCCTGCTCTCCTTCGGGGTGCTGCACGGCGGGCATGGCGATTACACGTTCGACGCGCTGCGCCGGGCCGAGCTGAGCGGTTCTTGGGCCACCATCGCATTCGTGCTGGCGTTTTTTGGCTTCGGCGCCAAGGCCGGCATGTTGCCGTTGCACGCATGGCTTCCCGAGGCGCACCCGGCCGCGCCATCGCCGGTTTCTGCGCTCATGTCGGGCATCATGCTGAAGACGGCGATCTACGGGATGATCCGGGTCATCTACGATCTGATCGGCGGCATTCGCTGGGAGTGGGGGCTCACGGTGCTGCTCTTCGGGGCGGCGACCTCGCTGTTCGGGGTGCTGTTCGCGCTGATGCAGCACGATCTCAAGCGCCTGCTCGCTTACCATTCGGTCGAGAACATCGGCATCATCCTGATCGGCATCGGACTGTCGATGGTATTTATCGGCAGCGGCCATCCGGTCGCCGGCGTACTGGGACTGATCGCCGGGCTTTATCACACGCTCAACCACGCGGTTTTCAAAGGGCTGCTGTTCCTCGGCGCCGGCGCGATCCTGAAGTCGACCGGGCTGAGAAACCTGAACGAGATGGGCGGGCTGATCCGTTACATGCCGCATACCGCGCTCTACTTCCTCACCGGCGCGCTGGCGATTTCCGCGCTGCCGCCGTTAAACGGCTTCGTCTCCGAATGGCTTACCTTCCAGGCATCCCTGCAAGCGCCCCTGCTCGAGAGCAGCGTGGTGCGGAGCCTGGTGCCGATCGTCGCCGCAGTGCTCGCGCTCTCGGGGGCGCTCACCGGCATGTGCTTCGTCAAAGTCTATGGTGTCGCCTTTCTCGGGCAGCACCGGCACGAGCTCGCCGAGAAGCCGCGCGATGCGAGCGCATGGGAACGGGCCGGCATGCTGTGGCTCGCGCTCGGCTGCCTCGCGCTCGGGCTGCTGCCGGTGTTCATGATCGGGCAGCTGAACCAGGTCAGCCAGGTGCTGATCAACGCCGGTCTCCCCGATGCGGCGATGGCGTCAGGCTGGCTGTGGCTGGTGCCGACCTCGAGCGCGCAGGCGAGCTATAGCCCGATCGTGTTCCTGCTCGTGATCGCCGCGGTATTCGCGCTGACGTATCTGGTCGTGCGCCATGTCTATCACGGCCGGCTGCGCCGTTCCGATCCCTGGGACTGCGGTTTTCCTGCGCAGACTTCGCGCATGGAGGACACGGCCGATGGCTTCGGTCAGCCGATTCGCCAGATCTTTGCGCCGGTCTTCCTGATCCACCGCGAGATTCCGCGTCCGGACGATCCGCAGCCGGTATTCAAGCAGGAAGTCGAGGACCGGCACTGGTACTGGATGTATCTGCCGATCGCACGCCTCGCCGAATTTCTCTCCGGCCACGTCGGCAAACTGCAGCAGGGGCGCATCTCGGTGTACCTGCTGTATGGCTTCCTGACGCTCATTGCCCTGCTGGTGTTCGCGCAATGAATCAGGCGAGCGGGATCGTTTTCCAGGTGCTGCAGTCGGTGCTGGTGGTGCTGATCGCGCCGCTCATGCTGGGCTGGGTCAATCAGTGCCGCGCCTGGCTGCAGAACAAGAGCGGCGCGGGGATCTGGCAGCCGTACAAGGTGCTGAACAAGCTGTTTCACAAGGACGCAGTGCTCGCGCATAACGCCTCGCCCCTCTTTCGTGCCACGCCATATGTGCTGTTCGGCTGCATGTGGCTCGCAGTCGGCATCGTGCCGGTGCTGGCGACGGACCTGCCGTTCGCGCCGGCCGCGGACGTGATCGCGCTGGTCGGACTGTTCGCGCTGGCGCGAGTGTTCGTATCGCTCGCCGGCATGGACATCGGCACCTCGTTCGGGACCCTGGGCGCGCGCCGCGAGATGATGATCGGTTTTCTCGCGGAACCGGCAATGCTGATGACGCTGTTCACCGCTTCCCTCATCAGCCACTCCACCTCGCTGGTGACCATCGTCGAGACGCTGGGGCAGCGCGAATTTGTGATTTATCCGAGCATGGCGTTCGCGGCAGTCGCTTTCCTGATGGTGCTGCTCGCGGAGAACGCGCGCATTCCGATCGACAATCCGTCCACGCATCTCGAGCTCACCATGATCCATGAGGCGATGATCCTGGAATACTCGGCGCGGCACCTGGCGCTGATCGAATGGGCCTCCAGCCTCAAGCTCACGGCCTATATCACGATCGGTTTTGCCATTTTCGTGCCGTGGGGCATCGCGCAGGCCGGCGACTGGATCGGATTGCCGATCGCGCTTGTCGCCCTGGTCGTGAAGCTCGCATTGGCCGGCGCGGGGCTGGCGCTGATCGAGACGGTGTCGGCGAAGATGCGCATCTTCCGCGCGCCAGAATTCCTCGGGACCGCCTTTCTGCTCGCCACGCTCGGCATGCTGACCCATTTCCTGTTGGAACAATAGTCAAAGCTTCGAGGCTTTTAAGCAATGAACCTGCCGCTGTCCAGCCAGCTTATCAACCTGTTCGCAGCGCTGCTGCTGCTGCTCGCGTTCGCCATGCTCACGCAGCGGCGCATCCTGTCGCTTATCAATCTCTTCGCCCTGCAGGGTTTCGTGCTGGTGCTGAGCACCGGCATCGTCGCTTATTCGACCAATCAGAGTCATTTGTATTACTCCTCGCTGCTGACGCTGATCCTCAAGGTGTTGCTGCTGCCGTGGATTCTGCATCGCCTGATCCGGGCGCTAAACGTGCGCTGGGATGTCGAGCCGCTCATCAATATCCCGGCGACGATGCTGATCGGTATCGTGCTGGTGATCTTCGCGTTCAACCTGGCCACCCCGATTTCGCAGATTGCCGGCACCATTACGAAGAGCACGCTCGGCATCGCTACCGCCAGCATCCTGCTCTCCTTTCTGATGATGATCACGCGGCGCAAGGCGGTGTCCCAGGTGATCGGCTTTCTGGCCATGGAGAATGGCTTGTTCTTTGCGGCGACTTCCGCAACCTACGGCATGCCGATGGTAGTCGAGCTCGGCATCGCGCTCGACGTGCTGGTCGGCACGCTCATTTTTGGCGTGTTCTTCTTCCACATCCGGGAGACGTTCGAAAGCCTCGACATCCATCATCTGGAGAAACTGAAAGAGCGCTGATGAGCATCGAACATCTCATTGCCGATGCTCGTCCCTCACCCCCGGCCCCTCTCCCGGGAGGCGAGGGGAGATTCGAGGCGCAAATCGACAATATCGATTTGCGCGAGACATAACTATGGAACTGCTCCTTGTACTTGCCATTCCGTTCGCCGGCGGGATCGTGCTCGCGTTCTGGGGGCATCGCGGGTTCGCGCCCGAACTCAACTCCGGGATGAGCTTGCTCACCTTGGTGGCGGCGGCGGCACTCACTGGGCGCGTCATCGCCGGCGGCCCGATGCTGGTGTGGAACGAGAATTTCTTCGTCGATCCGTTCAACGTGTTCCTGGTCGCGCTCACCGCGTTCGTCGCGTTCACCACGTCGCTGTTCAGCCGCCCGTACATGCGCATCGAGTTGAACCACGGCAGGCTGTCGCCAAACCGGCTGCGGCTCTATCACAGCATGTACCAGATGTTTACGTTCACCATGCTGCTCGCGCTGCTCACCAACAATGTCGGCATCCTGTGGGTGGCGATGGAAGCGGCCACGCTCACCACCGTGCTGCTGGTGAGCCTGTACCGCACGCCGGCGAGCCTGGAGGCGGCGTGGAAGTACTTCATTTTGTGCGGCGTGGGCATCGCGCAGGCATTGTTCGGCACCATCCTGCTGTATTTCGCGGCGGAGAAAGTGCTGGGGCCAGGCGGCACGGCGCTGCTGTGGACGCATTTGAACGAGGTGAAAGGCGAGCTCGAGCCCACCGTGCTCGGGCTCGCGTTCGTATTCCTGCTGGTGGGTTACGGCACCAAGGTCGGGCTTGCGCCGCTGCACAACTGGCTGCCCGACGCGCATGCCGAAGGGCCGACGCCGATCTCGGCGGTGCTGTCGGGGCTGTTGCTGAACGTCGCGCTTTACGCGGTGGTGCGCGCCAAGGTGCTGGCTGAAGGCGCGATCGGCACGCATTTCGCCGGCAACCTGATGATGGGTTTCGGGCTGCTGTCGGTGGTGGTCGCCGCGTTCCTGCTGTCGCGCCAGAAGGACATCAAACGCCTGTTTGCTTACTCGTCAGTAGAACACATGGGGCTGATGACCTTTGCCTTCGGCATGGGCGGCGCGCTCGCCACCTTCGCGGGGCTGCTGCATATGACGGTGCACTCGCTCACCAAATCGGCAATTTTTTTCGCTGTCGGTCATGCGGCGCAGAAATCGGGCACACAGATCATGGCGGACATCAGGGGGCTGATCGACAGCAATCCGACCATCGGCTGGGGACTGATGCTCGGCAGCCTTGCCATCCTCGGCATGCCGCCGTTCGGCGTGTTCGCGAGCGAGTTCATGCTCCTGACCGCGGCGATGCACCAGCAGCCGTGGGCGACCCCGTTTCTGCTGGCGGCGCTTGGCGTGGCGTTCGCAGCGATTTTTGGCAAGGTGCAGCCGATGGTGTTCGGGACCGCGACCGTCAAGCGCCTGCCGCACCCGCCGGCGTTAATACCGGTGTTTGTGCATCTTGCGATCGTGCTGCTGCTCGGTCTCTATATCCCGCCTTATCTCGCCGACTGGTATCGGCAGGCGGCGCAGCTTATTGGGTAAGGCGAAAAATCTTGAACCGCAAAGGACGCAAAGGACGCGAGGGAACCGCAGATCGAACAGCGGAGAAACTGTATGGATAGGAACTTAGAGATCACCCTGCAAATCGTTCTTTTTTCGATGAATTTGTTTTCCCTTTGCGTCCTTCGCGTTCTTTGCGGTGGAGCTTTAACGTGAAGCTTGAGGACTTTCAGATTGAACTGAAGCAACTGCCGGGCGCGATGCCGGTGTGGCACGGACGCGTCGACGCGCAACAATGGCGGCTGGCTTGCCGGCAAGTGCGCGAGAAGGGCGGACGGCTGGTCGCGCTGTGGGGTGCCGACAATAGCGATCGGGGCGAGGCATTCGCCGTGCACGCGGCGCTGACGGTGCAGTCGGGACTGCTGGTGGTGACGTTGCCGCTGGACGGCGCGGGCTTTCCCGACGTTTCCGACGTTTTTCCTGCGGCGAACCGGATGCAGCGTGCGGTCCACGATCTGTTCGGCGTGAGCGCCGAGAACGCGGCCGATCAGCGCAAGTGGCTGCGTCACGCCGCCTGGCCGGTGGACGTCTTTCCGTTGCGGAAAGACGTCGCTGGCGGTTCAAAGTTCAAAGTTCAAAGTTCAGAGTTCAAAGTTCAGGGTTCCAAGTTGCAACCCGAAACTCAGAACATTGAACCCGGAACCCAGAACCTTGAACCTGGAACCTTGAACCTGGAACCTGGAACCGAACCAACGGACGACTATCCTTTCGTGCGCGTGGAAGGAGAAGGCGTGCATGAGATACCTGTGGGGCCGGTGCACGCCGGCACCATCGAGCCGGGACATTTCCGTTTCTCCATCGTCGGCGAGGGCGTTCTGCGGCTGGAAGAGCGGCTCGGCTACAAGCACAAGGGCATCGAGAAGCGCTTCGAGTCGATGACGCTTGCCGAGGGCGCCAGGCTCGCCGGACGGGTGTCAGGCGATTCCACGGTGGCGTACGCCTGGGCCTATGCGATGGCGGTGGAAAGCGTGACCGGCGTGACGCCGCCGCCGCGCGCGCTGTGGCTTCGGGCGTTGCTGCTGGAACGCGAGCGGGTCGGGCAGCACCTGTGGGACTTGGGTTTCCTCGGGAACGATGCGGGACTCGCGTTCGGGCTGGCGCAGTTTTCGCGACTCAGGGAAGACTGGTTGCGTGTAAGCCACGCGTTGTTCGGCCACCGCTACCTGATGGACGCCATCGTGCCGGGCGGCGTTGCGCGGGACATCCACGCCGAAGGCATTGCCCGAATTCGGGGCGAAATCGACGGGATCGGCAAGACAGTCGTGCTGCTGAAGGACATCTACGATGAGCACGCCGGGCTGCAGGACCGCTTCATCGGCTGCGGGCGCGTCAAACCCGATCTCGCGGACCGGATGGGACTGACCGGACTGGCCGGTCGCGCAAGCGCGGTAGCGTGGGATCTGCGCGTGCAGTTCCCGCCGATCCCCTACGACGAGTTCGAAGTGCGCATGGCCACGCACCGCAACGGTGACGTCGCGGCGCGCGTCACGGTGCGCTTTGAGGAGATCGCGGAGTCGCTGCGTCTGATCGGCCTGATCCTTTCCAGCCTGCCCATAGGCGACATCGCTGCGCGCGTGCCGGATGCGCCCGAGAACGCATTCGGCATCGGCTGGGTGGAGGGCTGGCGCGGCGAAGTGCTGATTGCGCTGGAGACGGGTGCGAACAACAGCATCCGCCGGCTGCACCCGCACGATCCGTCGTGGCAGAACTGGCCGCTGCTCGAACGCGCGGTGCTGGGCAACATCGTGCCGGATTTTCCGCTGATCAACAAGTCATTCAACCTGTCGTATAGCGGGCAGGACTTATAGAAGCGTGAACGAGTGAACGGGTGAACAAGTGAACGGGCCAGAAAAGCGCAATACCCTCTCTCCCGGTCTTCGGGGGAGAGCCTGCACAGTAGGCGAGGGGGCCGGGCAGGGTGAGGGGGCTCACTCGTTCACCCGTTCAGTCGTTCACCGAGCAATGTGTAAGTGGTTTGCATACCGAGAGAGATGGCATGTATCAACTGCTTAAGCAAATCGCCGTCGTTGGCATCAAGACCGAGGCGCCGCCTGAAGCGGATGAGGCGCTGCGTGTCGCTGCGCAGCGCCTACAGGCGGAAATCCTCGGTCATTTCGTGGGGGCGCTGACGATCCGCCACGTCGACGCCGGTTCGTGCAACGGCTGCGAGTTGGAGATCAACGCGCTCAGCAACCCGTACTACAACCTCGAAGGGCTGGGGATCAAGTTCGTTGCCAGCCCGCGCCATGCGGATATGCTGCTCGTCACCGGCCCGGTGTCACGCCACATGGAGGTGGCGCTCAAGCGCACCTACGACGCGACGCCGGATCCGAAGCTGGTGATCGCCATCGGCGATTGCGGCTGCACCGGCGGGATCTTCGGCGAGAGCTACGCGAGTTGCGGGCGCGTTTCGAACTTGATTCCGGTGGATGTCGCGGTGCCGGGTTGCCCGCCCACGCCAATCGCAATCATGCAGGGCATCCTCACGGCGATTGCCTTAAAAAAAGCTTAGCCGCCAAGGACGCTAAGGACGCAGAGGAAATACTGAAAAATAGCAAGAAGGAATCATGGATCGGTGACAGCCCTGCGAGTGGGGACCGGTTGGAGCGATGAGAGCTAGGCGGAGCGTCGAGTGACGCCCGGCGTCGAACACGCGCTCGGCGCGATGCTGTTTTACGGGCTGGCGGACCTCGTCTACAAGCGCGCCGCCGCGGCGGGCGTGCAGGCTCGCCATTTCCTGATGGTGCAGGCCTGGTGCTTTGCGCCGGCCATCGTGCTCTACGGTCTTGCCACCGGCACGCTCCAGGCCGGAACCGCCATGCTGTGGGGCATGGGAGCGGGTCTTCTCATATTCGTCGCGCTCTACAACTTCGCGCGCAGCCTCGCGGGCGGTGCCGTAAGCGTCAATGCACCGATCTTCCGCCTGAGCTTCGCGATCACCGTGGCGCTCGCGGTGCTCCTGCTCGCGGAGCCGCTCACTGCCTGGAAGCTCGGCGGCCTCGCGGCCGCGCTCGCGGCGGTGTGGCTGCTCTTGGGTGCGCGGGAATCCGGCGCGAGACCGGAGCGCCGCGAGAGCGGATCGTCCCTCGCGCGCGTGCTCGTCGCCACCATCGCGATGGGAATCGTCAATCTGTTCTACAAGCTGGGAACGCTCGCTGGCGGGAGCTCCGCCACCGTGCTCGCCGGGCAGGCGAGCGTCTTCATAGTGCTCGCCACCGGTTTTGCCTGGACGGCGGACCGCGGGATCCGGCCGTCGCGCGCAACCTGGTCCCATGCCCCGGCGGCGGCCGTGCTCCTTCTTTTCGCGACCGTGATGCTGCTCGCAGGCCTCGCGCACGGCGAAGCGAGTGTGCTGGTGCCGATCGCGCAGATGAGCTTCGTCGTCACCGCGACGCTGGGGCTCGCATTCCTGCGCGAGTCGTTTACCGCGCGCAAGGCGGCGGGCCTCGCCTTTGCCGTCGCCGCGCTCGCGTTCCTCGCGAAAAGCTGAATCGCCAGGACGCGAACTGATTAATCCGCGGTCATCGTTCGAGCCCAGCTTGGGCAGGCAATTAAGAGCAGAACTCGGTAACGGATTTCCCCTGATTTTGCTTTAAGCTGATATGCGGGCGTATTATCGTAACGGACGTATCCGTAGCCCGGTGTTACCGCGTACGTAAAGCAAAGTTCATGACTGCGACAGAAGAACCCGTGGATCGAGAAGAGCCGCAACGTATGCGCGACGCGACGAATGGGCCAACGTTAGGTGACTCGGGAACAGAAACTACGGACGGCTACCTTTATATCCTCGTCAATCAATACGTCCCAAGTCTTGTCAAGATAGGTTACACCGACCGCGATCCCCATGTTCGCGCAACCGAGCTTAGCGGCACAACCGGGGTTCCAGGGCAATGGGTGGTTAGACACTACTGGCTGCTTGAGAACGCCTTCCAGTGGGAGCAGAGGATATTTTTGGCGCTACGTAAGCACCGCGAAACTGGCGAGTTTTTTAAAATCAGCGCCGAGACCGCTATTGGCCGGATAGAACTATTGCTACTCCAAGCAGGCGCAATAGATGCGTCCGGCATGTCCGCAGCAGGGCGGCGCGAACTAGCACGACAGGATGCAGCAAGAAAACGAGAAGAACAAAGGCTCATCGACCAACAGCAAGAACAAATTGCCGAACAAGACAGACAACGACAATTTGACACTGCTTGGGAACAAGGTTGGCCGAGCCACGTGCAACCCTGGTGCAAGCTAGTTCACTTCTGCGGTGAACAGATGAAAACGTACTCGCGTCCGGGCCTTCTCCATAAAATGATAAACGGCACCATTGACGTTGACATTAGTGTGACCAAATGCCTCGTCCACATTCTCGGATGGGAGCGTCGTAGCTTTCCGAGCACCCAGAAGGTAGCACGTGAGATCAACGAATTAATTCCCCACCTCCGCAAATGGCATGGATACCCGCGTTTGCTTGCGCTTCTTCCAGAGATGTTCACTGCCTCACGCCGAGCACGCGAGTTCATTCTTCATCTAAACAGCCAGTATGGGCGACGGACGCCAAGTGGATGGGGCGGCAACGGACCTTGCTGCAAGCGGAGCCAATATTGGAATGGAGGAGAATGGTACGAGAAACCAGATATTACGTTTTTATACGGGATGCCCGAAACTTGGCCAGCGTTAGAGATACGATTGGCAACGCAAAAAGTCTTTGGGCTAAGTGGTGACGAGGCTACCGCGCTCTTGCAAAGCGAACCCGCGATGAGAACCACCCTGATGAACCTCGCAACAAACTCACTTCCTCCCGAGTCCCAGTACGGGAAGGATTGCGTCCCATACGTCTGACCAGCCCACCCTGAACGCGACGCGCGAAACAGTCTCGCATGCCGATTCGCTCATATCGTCATGCAAGATTCTTCGTTCGGCCGAGGCAAACGACATTTTTGAAACGCGAAGAAGGCCAGACGGTACTCCCTTGCTGACCGAAACACTCGGGCAGCCCACGGTCTACCTCGACAACTGGGCGTTGAATGACATCGCCACAGCGAACGCTCTCTGCTCCCGCTTTGTATCTGCCATGACGCGCAAATCCGGGACACTACGGATTTCAGTCTCAAACATCGTGGAACTTCTCAAGCAGACGGACAGCGCGCAGGTCAAGCAGATATTGCACTTGATCGATGCGGTTGACACCGGTTTCATCAACGTCAACTTCGGGGAAGTCATACGGCAAGAGAACCGACTCCTTATTGATCCAACAGAGTGCGAGAATCCCAGCCGCGAGTTCACGGTGATTTACAATTACCTGCTGGCTCTACAATGGCCGGAAGTCTGGTCAATCGCTGATATCGTGCAACATGTTCTTGCCAACAGTGATAATCGCGTGTTCTTGCAAAGCTATGGCTCTTTCGCAGACAAGATGAAAGCGTTCTTCAGTGTCCACCGCGCCAACCCAGAGTACATGAAGAAAGAGGTGGCCAGATCTTATTCGGGACGGCAGCAGAAGCCAAAGTATTGCACCGCTACGCGTGAACTCGTGACACACAGCTTTGATTTCATAATTCAAAATAGAGAGATGAACATGCCAGCGAAGGAGTGGCATGATCTCTACCACACTATCGTTCCCGTTGCATATTGCGATATCGTGTTTGTTGACGGTCGCTGGGCGGACTTCGTCTCGCAGTCTGGTCTCAAACCACCAGCGATTGCGGCGGTTTTCAAGAAGCAATCTCTTGACGCGGGTATGGATGCCATTGAGGGCTGGGAACCATCTGTCGAACTGTGAGCGGTAGGCATGCAACATCGGCATCGATCTCACAGTCGCAAACATAGCTTGCGACTCCTCGGTCTATAGGCCTCGGCCGGAGCTCATGCCGGGCGCTAAATCTTCATCATATGCCTCCTGAACGCGAAAGCCCGACCTGGCTTGATTACTTCTCCGGCGGCGTACCGACTGGTGAGTTCTTCCGAATGACGTTGGAAGATTTAGCCATGATCGTCGATGAATCCTCAAAAAGACCGAGCCGCGTCAACGAGGTCTGCTACATCGGACTCATCGCATATTTCGAAGCATTCTGTAAAGACCACTTCGCGTCTGTGCTGAACATTGAGCCGACGCTACTGGGTGCTCTGCGTCAACAAGGGCAGGACATACAAATAGATCCCACGCGCTTGATAGAGCTACAGGAGGAGTGGCCATATCGTCTCGGCTTCCTCGTCGCGGAGAAGTTCGACTTTGGCACGCCCCAGAAGGTCAATGCACTGTACGGTGCCTTGCTCAAGGTAAGCCCGTTCTCAAAAGACGAAGCAACGTTCTACGAGAAAATGCTGAACGATAGGAACTTGCTAGTGCACCACGGCGGAACGCACACGTTCACGTACCTGCGCCAGGCCAAGCTTGGGACTGATGGCGCCGGGTACCGTCCCTATTTCAGCTCCCTACCCGTGACTGCGGAGTATTTCGAGAAACGACGGGTGTTCGTTGAAGGGATCGCCAAGAAGACTTTGAAGACCACGCACGCAGCGCTTAAGCACTATTCGACGGAACTGGGCGTCCAATACACACCGGAACGAGAGAAGGCGATGAATGCATTCTTGTGGTGGGGCGAGGAGAAGATCTAATGTTCGCGTGCAAGGGTGGCGCTCTTCCCCGATGGTGGTCGTTAAGGCGGCACCTTAATCAGCCAAGAGTGCCTATGGTTGCCCGAATCGGGGAGGCAGATAGGGCTCGAACTCCTGAGGCGATCCCATTGATACTGTACCTTACGAGTGTCCGCTGCTAACCTGTCGGGCACGTCATCACTTATCGCACGACCAGCAACGCCACTCGCATCTTGCAACTCATGGCACGTTTACTAACAGTTCTCCTGCTCACAGGCCTGAGCTCGGCAATCATCGCGCTGGTCTCATGTGCGGGCGGAGGTGCTCCGAGTGATCGCTCGCCGGCGAGCGGCGAGCGCGCGAGAGTCTTGGCGCCGATCGAGGCGGCGGAACTCGTTGTGCGCGAATCGCTTCCGCCCCAATATGCAGTGCGCATTACATCGGGATTGCCAAGCGGCTGCGCCGCCTTCGACGGCATCGAAGTCAAACGCGAAGCGAGAAACGCCGATCTCACCGTCTGGAACACGGTACCGGCCGACAAGCGCATCATCTGCACGATGATCTACGGGATCGCCCGCCACACCGTGGAACTCGGCAGCGATTTCGCGCCGGGGGAGACCTACACCGTGCGCGTCAACGGCGAGCCGAAGATCACGTTCACTGCCCGATAAAGGAAGGTTAGGAAAGAGGTGACGCAAGGAGTTAGATTCACCCCCACCTTGATCCTCCCCCATCAAGGGGGAGGAGAAGTTTTTCTATCTTCCCCACCGAGCGAGAGGAGAAGTTTTTTGTCGGCTTCCACCCGGCGACCGTCCGAGCATCTCGCCGTGCGGGCGAGAGCAGTTCACTTCTTGAGTGCCTGCGCGAAGAATTCCGTGGTGCGCCGTATTGCGTCCTCGCGTGCCTGCGGATTCTCGCCGACGGTGGCACCGAGGCGGTCCGGCTTGTTGAGGTTCCGCACGTTCGGCCGGTAGCGGACCGGCGAGTTGATGCGGTCGAAGCTGTGATAGGCGCCGGGATAGGTGACGATCTCGATCGTCGCGCCTGCGGTTTGAGCGATGGAGACAAGTTCCCTGCATGCCACGGCCGGCGTCCAGTCATCCGCTTCTCCGGAAAGAATCAGCAGCGGCGCGTAAGGCCGGTAGGGCGTTTTCGCTTTTGAGAGCGTGCGGCAGCCGGGATAGAACGCGACTGCCGCGCGGAAGTCCGGCTCGCGGTGGCTCGCCTCGCGCATGCTGTAGAGCGTTCCGGTCCCGCCATTCGACCAGCCCAGCAAACCAATTCTTCCCGCAGCGACGTACGGCTGCTTGCTGAGCCATTGCAGGGCGGCATAAGCGTCTTCAACCCGTTCCCGGCTTTCCAGGATCGGGCGCTTCTGCAGCTCGCAGATCGACCATTGGCCGCGCGGCCTGAAGCTGTCGACGAGCAGCGCGACATAACCTTCCTCGCTCAGCGTTTCCGCCCAGTACCGATAAGAAGTCGTCACGTATCCCGAAGGTGTGTACATGCCGCCGCAACCGTGGAGCATCACGACGGCGGGAAACGGTCCCGGTCCCTGCGGTCGGAACTGCAGCCCGCTCAACTGCACCGGCGCGTCGTTGAATTCCTTGAGCGCCGGAAACTCGACCCACTCGGTGTCGTAAGCGCCGCGCGCGGGAACGCAGGTGAACAGCGTCAGCAACAGCAGGAGGGCGGGAAGAGTTGAACGCATCGCAGTTCAATTCGCACGATATCTGCGGATCATGTCCTGGTCGAGAGCGAGCCCGAAGCCGGGATCTTTCGAGACCTCGAACATGCCGTCCTTGACCGGCGGCCGGTTCGCCCACATTGCCTGCCACACCGGGTCACGGTCGGGATCGGCGAAGCACTCGAGATAGGTGCCGTGCGGCACGGCGGCGAGCAGGTGCTGTGCGATCTGCGCTTCCTCGTGATGCGCCATCTGCACGCCGGCCGCGGCACAGAGTGCCGCGGCGCGCCGCCAGTCGGTGACGCCGCCGCCTTCCGAGACGTCGTAATTGACGAAGTCCACGGCGTTACCGTCGACAAGCCGCCGCACACCGTGGCTGGTAATCTCGCACTGTCCAGCGTTGATCGGAATGCGTGTAGCCTGTCGCACGCGCGCCATCAGCGCCACGTCATCGTACCAGTGGCAGGGTTCCTCGAACCAGCGGATATCAAGGGGCTCAACCAGATGGGCGAAACGGATCGCGTCCTGTGCGGTCCAGCCGCGGTTCGCGTCCACGGCAAGGATGAAATCGTCGCCGGCGGCCATGCGCGCGGCCTCCACGCGCTTGGCGTCCTCTTCCGGCGCGAGGCCGCCGACCTTGAACTTGCAGCCCGCCATACCGGCTTTGCGGTATAGCTCGATCTCCCGGCCGATGTCGGCGAGCGTCTTGCCGGGCATGTAGTAGCCGCCAATGGAAATGATCGGCAGGCGGTTGCGATAGCCGCCAAGCAGGGCGCAGACGCTCTTGCCGAGCGCCTTGCCGACCAGATCCCACACAGCGCAGTCGACGCACGCAATGGCTTCAAGCAGCGTCTTGCGGTCACGGCTCGTGTGGGTGAGCGCGAACATCTTCTCCCAGATGCGCTCGCCCTCGAAGATGCTCATGCCTTTGATGAGTGGCGCGAGTTCAACCTGAATGAGCCGCACGATTTCGCGCCCATGCTCGCGGTTGTCGCCGTTGTAGACTTCGCTGACCAGTCCTTCCCCGGTGCGCATGCGCGTGACGATGGTGCAGCGCTTGAGGACGGAGTAGGTCGAACCGCCGAAGTTCTTCTTCAGCGGGATCTCGATCGCAATCGCTTCAATTGTTTCGATGCGCATGATGATATTTGTAGCGCAGGCGCCTCGCATGCCGCAGTTGATTTGGTATGCAGGCGAGGCGCCTGCGCTACGTTTGTTACTTCACTTTCATGCCGGGCTGCGCGCCGGAGTCGGGCGACAGTAGATAAAGTCCCGGCGCATCGCCGCTCGCGGCCAGTACCATGCCTTCCGACATGCCGAATTTCATCTTGCGTGGCGCGAGGTTGGCGACAACGACCGTCAGCCGGCCGATCAGAGTGGCGGGGTCGTAGGCCGACTTGATGCCGGCGAACACCGTGCGTGTTTCGCCACCGAGATCGAGTGTGAGCTTCAGAAGCTTGTCCGCGCCTTCGACATGCTCGGCGTTGACGATCTTCGCGATGCGCAGGTCGATTTTCGCGAAGTCGTCGATCGATATCGTTGTAGGCGCGGCAGGTTTTGCTTCCTCCTGTTTCGGAGGGGAGGCGGGATGGGGCGTCGAGGCAGTCACTTTGGCGGACTCCTTTTCGATTTCGAACAGCGCGTCGAGCTGCTTCGGGTCGACGCGGGTCATCAGATGTTGATATGGACGAATGGTATGTCCTGGTGCGAGCGGTGCGTCTACATCTTCCCACCGGAGGGGATTGATGTTGAGGAACACCTCAGCTTTCGAGGCAAGCTCGGGCAGAATTGGTTTTAAATAAAGTGTCAATAACCGGAATAGATTAAGACCCACAGTACATACGACTTGGAGTTCCTCTTCCTCGGAAGAATTTTTCGCCAACTCCCAAGGTTTTTTGTCATCTATGTACCGATTGGCGATATCAGCAAGTTCCATAATCAGCCGCAACGCTCGCCCAAACTCACGTCCAGCATATGCCTCCGCAACGGAAAATCCGAGACCGCGGAACCAGCCAAAGATGTCTTTCGTGTCGTAACCCCGTGGATGTGTATATCCACGTCCAATTGGAGGAGTTTCTCCTTTTAACCGGCTTGTAACAACATCCTTGTTGTGTTCCTCTTGCGCGACTTGGTTTACGTAGGGAGTAGGATCGATTTTCGGAAGCTGTGCAGCAAACTTTCCGTCAAATCGTTTAGAAATGAAACCCGCGCACCTACTTGCGATATTTACGTACTTCCCGATCAGATCGCTATTTACCCGAGCCAAGAAATCGTCCGGATTGAAATCGATATCCTCGACGTTCGCATTGAGCTTGGCGGCGATGTAGTAGCGCAGCCACTCCGGGTTCATGCCGATGTCGAGGTAGCGCAGCGGGCTGATGCCGGTGCCGCGCGACTTGGACATTTTCTCGCCCGAGATGTTGATGAAGCCGTGGACGTAGACGTGGTCGGGTACGCGGTAAGGTTTTCCCGCGTACTTGAGCATCGCCGGCCAGAACAGGGTGTGGAAGTAGATGATGTCCTTGCCGATGAAATGAATCTGCTCGGTATCCGGCGCAGACAGGAATTCCTCGAACGAACGCGTCTCCCCCTTGGCGCGCGCCTTGCCGCTGCCAAAGTAGTTTTTCAAGCTTGCAAGATAGCCGACCGGTGCATCGAGCCACACATAGAAAAACTTGCCGGGCGCATCGGGGATCGGTATGCCGAAATAGGGTTCGTCGCGTGAAATGTCCCAGTCGCCGAGCGTCTTGCCACCGTCGCCTTCGAGCCATTCCTTGGCCTTGTTCGCGACCTGGGACTGAAGCCGGCCGGGTTCGTTGATCCATTCTTTCAAGAACTCGACGCACTTCAGATCGGATAGCCTGAAGAAGTAGTGCTCCGAGCTTTTGAGCACCGGCGTGGCGCCGGAGAGCGTGGAGTAGGGGTTCTTGAGGTCGGTAGGCGTATAGACGGAGCCGCATACTTCGCAGGCATCTCCATACTGATCTTTCGCGCCGCACTTGGGGCATTCACCCTTGATGTAGCGGTCAGCGAGGAACATGCCCTTCACCGGATCGTAGAACTGCTCTACCGGCTTGGTATAGACAAGGCTTGCGGCTTTGAGCTTGCGGTAGATGTCCTGTGAAAGTTCAATATTCTCGGGCGAATCGGTCGAATGCCAGTTGTCGAAGGCGATGTGGAAACCGTGCAGGTATTTCGGCCGCTCGGCGCCAATGCGGGTGACGAGCTGTTCCGGCGTGACGCCCTCCGCCTCCGCCTTGAGCATGATCGGCGCACCGTGCGCGTCGTCGGCGCATACAAAGTGTACTTCGTGGCCCTGCATGCGCTGGAACCGCACCCAGATGTCGGCCTGGATGTACTCCATGATGTGGCCGATGTGGAACGAGCCGTTGGCGTAGGGCAGGGCCGTGGTGACGAAGATGCGGCGTTTTTCCATTTATTACGGGAACTTAAAGACTGGCATTGTAACAAACGGACCTTAGCGGCCCGGGCTGGGAGCCGTTTGTGGCGCCGGCCCCGCGCGTCCATGAGAAAACCTTTTTACGTCAAGGGTGAAGGCATGTTGAGCGCGCGGATTTGCTAGAATCGCGTCCTACCCGAATTAATAGAAGAGATCCCATGGCCATCACAGAGCAGCAGGTCCAGGACGCGCTGAAGCAACTGGTCGACCCGAACACCAGGAAGGACTACGTCTCCACCAAGTCGGCGCGCAACATCAGGATCGACGGCGACAATGTGTCGGTGGATATCCTTTTGGGCTACCCGGCGAAGAGCCAGCTCGAGCCGATCCGCAAGCAAGTCGTCGCCAAGCTGAAGACCATTCCCGGCATCGGCAACGTGGCCGTCAACATCTCGATGAAAATCGTCTCTCACGCCGTGCAGCGCGGCGTCAAGCTCGTCCCGGGGGTGAAGAACATCATCGCGATCGCCTCCGGCAAGGGCGGCGTGGGCAAGAGCACGACGGCGGTCAATCTCGCGCTTGCGCTCGCCGCCGAGGGCGCCAGTGTCGGGGTGCTGGACGCCGATATCTACGGCCCGTCACAGCCCATGATGCTGGGTATTACCGGCCGGCCCGAGTCGAAGGACGGCAAGAGCCTGGAGCCGATGGAAGGCCACGGCTTGCAGGCGATGTCGATCGGCTTCCTGATCGACGTCGAGACACCCATGGTGTGGCGCGGCCCGATGGTGACCCAGGCGCTGGAGCAGCTCACGAATGAAACCAAGTGGCGGGACATCGACTACCTGGTAGTGGACCTGCCGCCGGGCACCGGTGATATCCAGTTGACGCTCGCCCAGCGCGTGCCGGTGACCGGCGCCATCATTGTCACCACCCCCCAGGACATCGCGCTGATCGACGCCCGCAAGGGGCTCAAGATGTTCGAGAAAGTCGGCATCCCCATCCTCGGCATCGTCGAGAACATGAGTATCCATATCTGCTCCAAGTGCGGCCACGAGGAGCGCATTTTCGGCGAGGGCGGCGGGGAGCGCATGGGCAAGGACTACGACGTCGAACTCCTCGGCGCGCTGCCGCTCGACATCGGCATCCGCGAGCAGGCCGACTCCGGCAAACCGACCGTGGTGTCCGACCCCGACGGCCGGGTGGCGCAAATCTACAAGCAGATCGCCCGGCGCGTGGCGGTGAAGATTGCCGAGAAGCAGCAGGACCATTCGGCGGCATTCCCCAAGATCGTCGTCCAGAATACCTAGGATTCAGGATCGAGGATTCAGGATCGAGGATTCAGGATCAAGGATCAAGGATTCAGGATCAAGGATTCAGGACTGAGGAAGGATTTGGGTTCCGCGGGCGCACCAAAGCGGCTTATAATCCAGAGCCAATCAAGCTTCCCTCAATCCTAATAACTCAATCCTCGATCCTGCGATGAGCATCAAATCCGACCGCTGGATCCGCCGCATGGCGGAGAGTCAGCGCATGATCGAGCCGTTCGAGCCCAACCAGATCAAGGAAGTGAACGGCCAGCGCATCGTCTCCTACGGCACCTCCAGCTACGGCTACGATATCCGCTGCTCCAGCGAATTCAAGCTGTTTACGAACCTCAACACCACCATCGTCGATCCCAAGAGCTTCGACCCCAAATCCTTCGTCGACGTCACGGGCGATTTCTGCATCATTCCGCCCAACTCATTTGCGCTCGCCCGGACCGTCGAGTATTTTCGCGTCCCGCGCAACGTACTGGTGCTTTGCCTTGGAAAAAGTACATATGCCCGTTGCGGCATCATCGTCAACGTGACGCCCCTCGAACCGGAGTGGGAGGGCTACGTGACCCTGGAGTTTTCCAATACCACGCCCTTGCCCGCCAAGATCTACGCCAACGAGGGTGTGGCGCAGGTGATTTTCCTCGAGTCGGCGCCCGACGATGTCTGCGCGACCTCCTACAAGGACCGCGGCGGCAAGTATCAGGGCCAGGTCGGCGTAACACTGCCCAAAATTTGATCGGTGCAGCTGTCGCTCGCGCGGCCTGTGGAAGGACGGCGCGAGGGCGCGACAGCGTTACGCCGGCCAGTCGAATACCCTCCCGCGCCGCGCTCGCTCCGCTCGCGAAGCCGAGAACCGAGGCGCTTCGCTCGCCCGAGTCGGGGCTGTCCTCCAAAAATATTTTCGCCAAAACCGCAAAAAACTCTTGATTCCTGGGAAATAGATCTTATAATTCGCGGAAATTTGCAGTTTTGTGATTGACGGTAGCGCTGAGTGACAGGAGGTCATCATGACAGTTATGAGGAACTGCTGCTGTACGGGTGATGTGGTTGGTTTGCTCATTCCGGAAACCTAGGTCGTAGGAGATACTTTGATGGCCGTGCGCCCTGTCGCCGTTAAGAAACAGCAATCCGCTCTCGAAAACGAACCGCATCTTTTCGACACCCACCCTGAAGTACGCCTGGACTTCAGCCACGTCCGGGAAGCCCTGAAACAGGGCTATACGAAACCCTTCCTGCTGGTTGACACCAACATCGTCCGTACGAAAGCCCGGCGCTTCAAGGCCGCGATGCCGCGCGTGCAGCCGCATTACGCCGTGAAGGCGAATCCCGATCCGCGCGTGCTGAAAACCTTGATCGAGGAGGGCGTGGGCTTCGAGATCGCATCCATTGCCGAGCTCGACCTCCTGCTCGGTTTGGGCGTGCCGGCGGCGGAGGTCTACTACAGCAACCCCATGAAGTCGCGCGCCTACCTTGAGTATGCGGCGGTCAAGGGCGTCGAGTGGTACGTGCTGGATAGCCTCGAGGAGCTGCGCAAGATTCATAGCGTCAAGCCTGACGCCAAGCTTTACGTGCGGATCGAGGCGCCCAACGTCGGCAGCGACTGGCCGCTCACGGGCAAGTTCGGGGTGAAGAACGAGGAGGTAGACGGCATCATAGCCGAGGCTGCGCGCATAAAGGCCGACCTGTGCGGCGTGACGTTCCACGTCGGCTCCCAATGCCGCAACCCGGAAAACTGGCGCGTCGGCATCCAGAGCGCCAAGCGCGCGTTCAAGAAGATGCGCCTGGCCGGCCTGAAGCCGCTCCTTCTCAACATCGGCGGCGGCTACCCGGTGCGCCATGTGAAGCCGATTCCCGCGATCGAGAAGATCGCCGAGGTCGTCAATCATGCGATCCGCGACATCCCGCAGAACGTGCGCATCATGGCCGAGCCGGGCCGCTTCCTGGTCTCCGACGCCGGCTACTTCGTGTGCCGGGTCGTCGGCACCGCCACCCGCAACGGCAAGCGCTGGATGTACTGGGACGCGGGTGTGTTCGGCGGCGTGATCGAGACCACCGAGGGCCTGCGCTACGACATCATCACCGACCGCAGCGGCAAGCCGATCCCGTGGTGCATCGCCGGCCCTACCTGCGACTCGGTGGACGTGTGCATGCGCGACGAGATGTTCCCCGAGGACATGCAGGAAGGCGATTTTATCTACATCGCCAACGCCGGCGCCTACACCACGGCCTACGCCAGCAATTTCAACGGCTTTCCGCTGCCGGAAGTGCGGGTCTTTTAGAAACAACAGCGCGGCGGCATGCTCATAAAGGCGGGCCATGAACCCGCCTTTTTTATTCGAGATTCAAGCGGAGGCGCGGTCGTAAACCGCAAAGCGATAGTTGTAGCGGTGCGTGTCATCGGCCTCGAAAGCTTGTGCCGAAGTTTCGCGCCAGTCTGAAAGATCGAATTCCGGCATGTAGGTATCGCCGGCTGGTTCGGCATCGACCGTAGTCAGGTAGATGCGGTTGGCGAGGGGAAGCGCCGCTTTGTAGAGTTCGCCGCCACCGATCACGAAGACCTCGTCATCTCCGTTGCAGGCGGCGATCGCCGCTTCGAGCGAACGCGCGACCAGCGCACCCCGCACGCGATAACCGGCCTGGCGCGTGACGATCACCGTGGTCCGGCCGGGCAGAAGCCGCCCGATCGACTCATAAGTCTTGCGCCCCATGATGATGTGATGGCCCATGGTGAGGCGCTTGAACAGCTTCAGTTCGTTCGGCAGACGCCAGGGAATCGCGCCGTGCGCGCCGATCACGCGGTTTTTGGCCATCGCGACAATAATCGAGAGGCGAGAGGCGAGAGGCGAGAGGCGTAAAGAGGCCGCGCCCTGATTAATGTTTGTCACCTCGCTTTTGCTCCTCTCTCCTATCCCCTCTCTCCTCTCTCATATGGCGATCGGCGCCTTGATCGCCGGATGCGGATCGTAGCCCTCGAGGGTGAAGTCCTCGTACTTGAAATCAAAGATGCCTTTCACTGCCGGGTTGAGCCTCATCACCGGCAGCTTGCGCGGCGCGCGCGAAAGCTGCTCGCGCGCCTGGTCGAGATGGTTGAGATAGAGGTGGGTGTCGCCGAAGGTGTGCACGAAATCGCCGAGCTTGAGCCCGCAGGCCTGCGCCATCATCATGGTGAGCAAGGAATATGACGCGATATTGAACGGCACGCCGAGGAAGAAGTCGGCGCTCCTTTGGTAGATCTGGCACGAGAGCTTTCCGTTCGCAACATAAAACTGGAAAAACGCGTGGCACGGCATCAGCGCCATCTTGTCCAGGTCGGCGACGTTCCAGGCCGAAACGATCATGCGCCGCGAGTCGGGATTCGTCCTGATCAGCTCGATGACCTGGCTGATCTGGTCGATATGCCGGCCATCGGCTGCCGGCCACGAGCGCCACTGGTAGCCGTAGACCGGGCCAAGATTTCCGTTGGCATCCGCCCATTCATCCCAGATCGTCACGCCGTTTTCTTTCAGGTACTTGATGTTGGTCTCGCCCTTCAAGAACCACAGCAGCTCGTGGATGATGGACTTGAGGTGCACCTTCTTGGTGGTGAGCAGGGGGAATCCGGCGTTGAGATCGAATCGCAGTTGGGCGCCGAAGATGCTCAGCGTGCCGGTGCCGGTGCGATCGCTCTTGTGCGCTCCGTGCTCGAGCACGTGCCGCATGAGGTCCAGGTATTGGCGCATAACGTCAGGATTCAGGATCCGGGATTCAGGATTCAGAGAAAAGGGATTGCATGACTGCAATTTTAATCGAATTCGCTTTGGCGAGGTTGGCTGCGGCAGTTGGTTATAATCCCATCTCTTGTGCATTTCTTCATCGGGATTTTCATGATTGCCAAGCTCGAACAAAGTTCCGCGTTGCTGACCGACGGGGACGCGAAGCGCGTGTCCCATTTGCTGCTGGTGCTGCCGAAAGCCAAGACTCTTGACGCCCTGCCAGCAGTGCCGTTTCGGGATGCGCTGGATGCCGGGCTCTTGCGTCGCCGCAAGCAATTCAGCGAACTCGCCAAAGGGCCGCTCGCAGCCGATTTGCCGCACGGCGCGCTCGCGGCCTGGGTGATGCTCGACCCCGCCCAATCGGCATTCGAGCAGCAAACGGCGGTGCGCAAGGGACTGCAGCTGCTGTTAGCCGAAAAACCGGAGGAAATCGCAATCGGCGTTTTCGGCAACAGCGGGCAGCGCCGCCACGCCGCTGAACTTGCGGTATACGCGGCATGGATAAACGGCGCGCGGTTACCCCAGCGCAAGAAGAAGTCGGACGAAAAAGTTCTGCAGCGGGTCCGGCTGCATGGCCATCGTGAGAGAGACGCGTTTGCGACGTTGCGAGCGCAAGCCGCGGGCAACACGCTATGCCGGGAGCTGACGGTATTGCCGCCCAACGAACTGACGCCCGGCGCCTATCGTGAGCGGGTGAAAAAGCTCGCAAAGAAATATGGCTGGGAGCGCGAGGAGTACGACCTGAGGAAACTACGCAAGATGGGGGCCGGCGCGTTTGTTGCGGTGGCGCAGGGCAGCGCCGAGGACGATGCCGCGATTGTGCACTTGCGCTATCGGCACAAGAAGGCAAAGAAAACCGTGGCGCTGGTCGGCAAGGGCATCTGTTTCGATACCGGTGGCCATAATTTGAAGACCGCACGCTACATGCATGGCATGCACGAGGACATGAACGGATCGGCTGTTGCGCTGGGCATACTGCTTGCCGCGAGCGAGGCACGCCTGCCGGTCAATCTCGATTGCTGGATGGCGCTGGCGCAAAATCACCTGAGCCCGAAGGCCTACAAGCAGAACGAGGTGGTGACCGCGTTGAACGGCACCACCATCGAGATCGTCCACACCGACGCCGAAGGGCGCATGGTGTTATCCGATACCTTGACCCTTGCCGCGCGCGCCAAGCCCGACCTCATTGTCGATTTTGCGACGCTCACCGGCAGCATGCACGTCGCGCTCGGCGATCGCCACAGCGGCATCTTCGCCACCGGCGGCGATCTGGAAAAAAAGGCGGTCGCCGCCGGTATCGCCTCAGGCGAACGGGTGTGCGCTTTTCCGTTGGCCGAGGACTACGACACGGCGCTCGAGAGCAACATTGCCGATGTCAAGCAGTGCACCATGGAAGGCGAGGCGGATCACATACTCGCCGCGCGCTTCCTGAAGCGCTTCACCGACGACCGGCCGTGGATCCACATGGATCTATCCGGCAGCAGCTGCAAAGGGGGCCTGGGCGCGGTCGCGACCGACGTCACTGGCTTCGGCGTGGCGTGGGGCGTCGAGCTCCTGAAGATGGCGCTCGGCCGGGCGCGTTGAGCACGCCGCAACGTCCGGCATACATAATCTGTAGGGGCTCAGACGTGATCTGGCACACCGTGTCCGATCTTTGCATCGGTTCTGCGATTTTCCGAACGTCTCAGAACGGCCAACTTCGGACGGTCAAGGTCACCTCCGGCAATGACTGCTCCTCGGCCAGTGCCGCCGTTAACTCCACGGAACGCCGAAGTCCGCTATGGATTCCGAACCGGACGCAGGCGTAAAAGAACTGCGCGGGAAGGACCGCTGTGGGCTGGGATGCCGTATGCGTGCTGCCGGCACAAAACGGCCGTAAAGGCACTTGAAGAATTCGCGTAAAGCAGACGTTTGACTAGAAGCGCTGGGCCGTGCCGGTTCTAAAGAGATGTACCACGGTCTCCAGTATCCCGCAAAGTACATCGCGAGCGAGTATTGCGACCTAACATGATGCTGCGTTTGCCACAGTGCGCCCACGTTGAACTCGATATGTTTCTCCGATCACCATGACCGCGTCAGTGGTTCAGTTCATCGGTGACACGTCGTCATAGAGGAACCGGCGTCTATATTCATAGGATCGACTCGGGGTGCCACCTCCCCTGCGCTTTCAGCGCGTCGATATAGCCGCATTGCGTCACTGCCTCCAGGACTTCCTCCTTCGTCGAGTGCCGGATCAAAGGTTCATCAGTCTGCGCGAGAGCCATCATGAGCTCGGCTAACACGACGGCATACTGTTTGACGAGGTGCCTATCGATCTTATCCATCGTGTCACAAATCGTGTGATCCCTCAAAGCTGCACCACGGCCTGTCGTGCCCACGGCGGATGCCCGCTTCCGTCCGCCGATTTGCACAGTCGGGATGCCCTGCATGGCGAACGGATGATTGTCAGAGGTGCTGCACCAGGCCGGATTGCGCCCATCCGTGAATCCCACGGCAGCATCAATCTTCCATGCCTTGACGAGTTTCGATAGCGGAGCGCAGAGTCCTGAAGGATTATTCACAGAGACGAATGGTTCCGGGTATCGTCCGAGTCCGTCGCCATTGATCATGACGTCGATATTCTTGATGTCGCTTTCATGGTGGGCAACATAATTGGTTGACCCGACGGCCCAGCATTCTTCATTTCCAAAGGCTACAAATTGCATCGTTCGCAGGAACTTGCCTTTGAAGTTGGCCAGTGTCCGTGCAACATCGAGCATCACCATTGCGCCCAGAAGGTCGTCGCTCGCCGCTTCTTGTCCGATATCGTGGCCATCGAAATGAGCACCGACCAGGATCTTGCGTTCCGGGTATTTCGTGCCTCTGATATCGCCAACGACGTTCCACCCGACAGCATTGGGCACAACCTCGTTGCGCATATCGATGCTTACGGTTACAGGTCCCTTTTGCAGTTGGCGCTCAATGAACGCACCGGTTTCAAAAGACACGGCGACCACAGGGATGTCGCCGCTTTTCCGATAACCGGTGGCGATTGTCCCCGCTTCAATAAGTCCCCCCGGCGTCTCGTTCCTGATGATGAGGCCGACCGCGCCAAAATCGCGCGCCCAACCGTGCTTCCCCGTTCTGTGACCGATAAAATAACTCTGCCCGGGATACCAACCCGTGGTTACCATGGCGATCTTGCCTTTCACCTGCCCGGCCTTGGCCTCAAAATCCTGCTTCACACCCTTGCCGAGGTCGATGACCTGCGCTTGGATGCCTCCAGCCGGCGTTGAGGCGGAATGCGCATGGGCAAAGGCCCAAATTTCCCGTTGGACAGGCGATAGCATTTTCACCGTGCATGGGCCGCGTTTCCACCCGTGGTAGCGATACGACTCCTCATGGGGGTTCTCGAGACCGGAAGCTTTAAACAGCTCCAGGATATAGTCCTTCGCCTGCCTCTCGCTCTCCGTACCCATGAACCTGTTGCCAAAGTGATCGACCACGTACTCCGTGTGCTCATAAGCTTTGCTGTTGAACCAGAGATCACCTACAACCATTTTCCGAACATCAGTGAAGTCCATATCTCTATTCCTCCGTGGCGATCGTTTTATCGCTCGATCCTCTTACAAAAACCGGTTTCGTATCGTTCGTCGAATGTCCCCGGTCGCATAGATTTCTCTCGCGGCGCTACATCGCGATGCACCGCACGCTTCCATCTGCATAATTAGAAACGTTGTCGCGGCCAGAAAGGTCCGCAGCGCCGTGCATGTTGTTTGTTTTAGCACTACCGGCCTGCTACGGTGCGCCATTCCTTAAGAAGCGGACCATAGCGTTGCTGTTCCTTCTTGATGTTCATGCGCTCTCTCCATAACTTTACGCTGGCAGGAGCGGGAGGATCAAATGGCTCGGGTGCTCCGCGTCGTGAAAGACAGTGTTTCGCGCCGTGACGGTGTGCGTGTGATAGCCGACGGGCTCCCCAGTGTTCGGATTCGGGTCGAACGTCGGGAAGTTGCTGCTCGAGATGTCGAGGCGAATCCGGTGGCCGCGTTCGAAGCGATTCGCGGTGGCCCAGAGGTCGATCGTCACCTCGTATACCTCTCCCGGCGTCATCGGCTCGGCCCGCTCGAGTGAATTGCGGTAGCGCATGCGCCGAATGCTGTCGATCAGGATCATCGCGTAGCCGCGGGGATAGTCCGGATTCGGCGGGTAGACGTCGATGAGCTTTGCGGTGAAGTCGGTGTCGACCGCGGTCGAGGAGACGTAGAGCTTCACGCTCAGCGGTCCGACGACCTCCACCGCCTGGGCCAGCGGCGGCGTCTGGAAGCTCAGCACGTCCGGCCGCGACTCCAGCGGCAGATGGTCGATGCAGCCGAGAATATCCGGACGACAGACCTGATCCTGGGGACCAGTGCTGAACGGATAGGTGTAGTTACCGCCGATTTGCGGACAGGGGTCGTTCGGGGCATAGCTGTAAGCCGTCGGTGCAACGCCAAGCGGTGATGGCTCCGGCCGAAGCGTGCCATCACCGTGAAGGTACAGCCGCCGCTCGACCGCACCGGGTACCGGCCAATCGTCGACGGTGATCCAGCGACCACCGTGCTGCATACGGCCGTCGGGATTCTTGCGGCCGCTTCCGCCCCCCATGATGAAGACTCTAACTCGTGGCTCCTCGTTCAGGATCTCAACGGGCATTTCCTTCAGTACGCGATCGAAGAACGCCAGGCGGAGGTGGTTCCAGTCGACGTACGCATCGGGGCCGAAGTCGACGTCGCCCTGCCACGTCTTGCGCGCGCGAACCGGCCCGTGGCAGGAGGGCCCGAGCACGAAGTAGGTCGGTGAGCGGTGGAGGCGCGAGAGGTTCTGGTAGTTGACCATCGTGCCCCGGAGGAGAAAATCGTAAAACCCGCCGTAGAAGAACATCGGGATGTCGGCAAACCGGTCGTAGTAACCCTCGTAGTAGTAACCGTTCTGCTTCCAGTAATCGTCGTGATCCTGATGGTCGACCCACTCGCGGTACCAGGTCTGAACGTTCGGCAGCCGCTCGAAGATCGAGAAGTGCTTGCTGAGCGGGCGTTTGAACCACTCGTAGACGTGCTCCTCGGCCTCGGCTATCCATGCTGCCAGAACCGGATCGGCCAGCGTCTTCTGATCCATTCTTGCATGATGCAGACTGTAGAAGAGGTTGTGAGCGAGGCGGAAGGCCCCGCCGCAGGCCTCGGTATCTTGATGGTAGTCGGCCGTGCCGAATGCAGGGAACATCGCAGTCAAGTTCGGCGCTCCCTCGCGCGCGAGCGCCATCTGGGTAGCGCAGTCGTACGAGTAGCCGCTGGTTCCGACTTTGCCATTAGACCAGGGTTGCCGGCCGATCCATTCGAGGAGGTCGTAGCCGTCGCGACCTTCATTGAGGTACATCCGGAACTCGCCTTCAGATCGACCGTGGCCGCGGGAGTCCTGAAACACGAAGACGTAACCGCGCCGCGCGAAGAATTCAGGATCGTTCGCCGCCAAGGCTCGTGGCACCTTGTCGTACGGCGTTCGGTCGACGATTACCGGAAAGCTCCCCGCTACCGGCTTGCCCTCCTTGGCCGGGAAGTAGAGGTCGGTCGCAAGTCGGACTCCGTCCCGCATCGGCACCATAACGTCGCGGACCAAAGCATATTCACGATACTCTGCAGGCCGATCGTAGCCGAGGAGCCGGAGTGCTGCGTCGGAGCTCTTGGCGATGGTGGTCACGTCGGCGATTGTTTGCACCATGAAGTCTCCCTATCCCCCAAACAGAGCGGTGGAGCTAGATTTCAACGAATTTCATTGGATATTTCTGCAGCGCCTCGGCGCCAGTTTCAGTAACGAGAACGAGGGAGCCGATCTGAAGCCCCCGCCGTTTATCCGCTGAGAGGACGTGGGGCTGAACGACCATACACATGCCGGGCTTGAATACGATTGGCTCTTGGGGCCGCTTGATCAGCGCGATTTCGAAAAGATCCAGCCGGGGCGGCTCGATGCTGAGTCCCCAACCATGCACGAGGGCATCAAAGGTCCAGAATCCTTTCTCCTTGATCGGAGCAGCGGCTCGGCGCACATCCTCGTCCGTCTTGCCAGGGCCCATCGCGCCGAGCACGCGCTGATAGGTCTCTTTGGCGACCTCAAAGATCTCTTGATATGCCTGTGTCGGCTTGCTGCTGACAACGAGCGGGCGGTGGATCTGACCGGCATAGCCCGAGTAGCTCGAGCTGAGCTCGGTCAGAACCACGTCGCCCTTCTGGAGCTTACGATGAGAAGGCTCCTGGCGGGGGAAAATGATCTGCGGATCGTCCATCGAGGTGGCGCCGATGAAGCTCACTCGCTGGTCGCCGTTCAGGCCATAGCAGGTCTTGGCGATGATGCCAGCGAGCTGGAGCTCTGTCATGCCCTCCTTAGCTTCCTGCTCGAGAGCGACGACGGTCGCATCGGTGAGCTCAGCACCCTTCCGGAGCCACTCGATCTCTTCGTTGCTCTTGATCCTCCGTATCTGCTGGAGAATCTCGGTCGCATCTTCCAACGTTGCATTGGGCAGCGCCGATCTGAGGCCCTCGACGTGCTCGTGGGGCAGCGTACTCTTTTGGATCCCACGCAGCCCGACTAATCCGAGACGGGCCCTGTCCAGCTTCAGCCTCTTCAGCTCGACGGCGACGCGCTCTGGCGGGTTCCAGGTTACCCAGTCGACATTCTTGACCACCGCCATCGTCTTCGCGTGGGGTAGATAGAGCTCGTTGCTCATGATCAGGATCGGTTCCTGGCCGAGAGGGACCAGGACGTAGCTGAAGAGCGGATCGCGATAGCCGGTAAGATAGAAAATGTTGGCCTGATTTCCGCTGTGGCTTCCCGAGTCACCGTAGACCACCAGGCCGTCCAGGTGCCGCTTTTCCATCTCCGCCCACACAGCCTGGTGGCGTCGCTGGTATTCCTCGGAGCTAAAGCTGGGGAAAATCTGCGTCTGCTGCTGAATCATCGGGCCTCCTTCCAATCCTGAGGATTAATTGTTTATTGCTTAGCCGGCTTCACGGCAGCACCAGCCTCGGGCGGGCGGGCCAACAATCCGCCTTTCGGCCGACAAGTAGAGATTCCACGAGTCGGAGTTATCGAGCTTTGGTACAGGTGACAGGCCACATGGTGCTCAGGGCTGACTTCCCGCCATGGGGGCGCCACCCGCAAGCAAATATCCATCACACAAGGGCATCGCGTCCGGAAGCGGCAACCGGATGGAATGTCGATCGGAGTCGGCACCTCGCCCGGTAGCTCGACTCGCTTGCGAGCAGCTGTCGGGTCGGCAATCGGCACTGCCGCCATCAGGCTCTGTGTGTATGGGTGGGCCGGGTGATCGATCACCTCATCTGTCTCTCCGTGTTCGACGAAGACGCCGAGGTACATGATCGCGACCCGATCGCAGACGTAGCGAACGGTCGAGATATCGTGCGAGACGTAGAGCACGCCGAGGCCAAGATCCTTTGAGAGCGTCTCGAGCAGGTCGAGTATCCCTGCTCGAATCGATACGTCGAGCATCGAGATCGGCTCGTCGGCGACGACAAAGTCAGGCTTGAGCACGAGCGTGCGGGCGATGACTGCGCGCTGCCGCTGACCACCGGATAATTCGTGGGGGTAACGGTGAAGGAAGTGGCGAGGCTGCAGATTCACCCGCTCGAGCGACTCGACGACGCGGACGGCCCGCTCGGCGCGATCGCCGATACCGTGAATCTTGAGCGGCTCCTCGACCGCCTCGCCCACGGTCAGCCTGGGATTGAGGGAGCCATAGGGGTCCTGGAAAATGATCTGGGCCCGACGCCGGAATCGCCGGAGGCCATCGCCGTGGATATGAGTGACTTCCTCGCCGCTCAGGAAGATGCTGCCGGCACTCGGCTCATAAAGCCGGACGAGCGTCATTCCCAGCGTCGACTTTCCACTGCCGCTCTCGCCGACCAGACCAAAGATACTTCGGCTCGATACGCTCACGTCGACGCCATCAACCGCCTTGACGGTTCGGGGCGGCCCGCGCCGAACGAGCGCCGCGATCACACCGGTGTCGATCGGGAAGTGCTTCTTCAGTCCTTTGGCCTCGATCACCGGGGCGGGTGTAGCTGCCTGATCCTGGACCAGCCTATCGCCCGGCTCGCGTCGAGCGGTCATCGATCGTTCTCCAAGCGCAAGCGTGTGCTCCAGCAGGTTAGCCGAGGCCGATTCGCACAGCAACCTCGTCCCAGGTCGATTTCTCCTTCGCCCGTTCCCGCAAACTGGCGGCCTGATCGGTGTAGTGGCACGCGGCCGAGTGATCGGTCCCAACGTGGCGCAGTGATGGCTTGAGGTCCCGGCAACGGTCGCTCGCGAAAGGACATCGCTCGGCGAAGCAACAGCCGCGCGGCGGGTCGATCAAGCTTGGTGGACTGCCCGGAATGGCGATCAGCTTGTTGATCGCGCCCTTGATGTTCGGGAATGCGTTCTTGAGCCCCATCGTGTAAGGATGGCATGGCTCCTGAAGGACACCGATCGTCGGCCCGTATTCGACGATCTTGCCCGCGTACATGACGGCCGTGTCATTGCACGTCTCGGCGATGACGGAGATATCGTGCGTGACGAGGATCATCGAAGCGCCCACCGCCTCATGAATGCGGCGAATCCGGCCGAGGATTTGGTCTTGCGTGATTACGTCGAGCGCAGTCGTCGGCTCGTCGGCGATGATCAAGCCCGGCTGCAGTACCAGGGCGAGCGCGATGATCGCGCGCTGGCGCATCCCTCCACTAAATTGGTGCGGATAGTTCCTGAGCCGGTCTGGAGCCAGCTCAACCAAATCGAACATCTCGACGGCTCGCTGCCAGGCATCGTCATAGCTAACGTCCCCGTGCGCCCGGATCGCCTCGACGATCTGGTCGCCAACCCGATAGACCGGATCGAGGCTATTCATCGCGCTCTGCGTGATCAGCGACATTCGCGTCCAGCGAATCTGGCGAAGCTCGTTCGACTTCATCGCCAGCACGTTGCGGCCGTCGAGTCGGACCTCGCCGTCAACGAACGCATCCTCGGGAAGCAGTCGGAAGATCGCTTTAACCAGCGTCGTCTTGCCGCAGCCCGACTCGCCGACCATGCCGAGATAATCGCCCGGCCGCACCTCGAAGCTGACGTCGTCCACGGCCCTGACGTAGCCGCTCCGGGTCGCGTAGTAGGCGCGAAGGCGGTCGACGGAGAGCTCCCCCGGCCTCGTTTGTTGCCGAAGGTGCTCGATCAACCGGGACTTACGAGTCGTTGGCCTCGCCGCCTGCTGGGTCATGCCGCCCTCTGTCGGAGTCGAGGATTCGTTTTCTCTTCGAATGCTCGACCGATGAAGTAGATCGATGAGATCAGCAGGATCAGGCCAAGCGATGGCGGCAGGACCCACCACCAGGCCGAGCGGATTGAGGCGGTCTGGAAGGCAAGGTTCAGCATCTGCCCCCAGCTTGCCATGCTGGGGTCACCCAGCCCGATAAAACTCAAGCTCGCCTCGGTGAGTACCGCAAAAGCGATCGACATCGTCATCCACAAAAAGGCGACCGGAAGCACGTTCGGCAAGATATGGTAAGTCATGATCCGCCAGTGGCTTGCGCCGAGTGCTCTGGCTGCAGCGATGAATGGCCGCTCCTTCTGGGTCAGCACGGCTGATCTCACGATTCGGGCGCCATTCCGCCAATACAGGAGGACGATGACGAACAGCACGTTCTCCAGACTTGGGCCGAGCACAGCGACCATGATGATTGCAAACGGAAGAGTCGGAATGCTGAGCGCGATATCGACGATTCGCATGATCGCGTCGTCGAGGTAGCCCCCGAAGTAGCCTGAGACCAGGCCGAGAACGGTGCTGATCAGCCCGACGGCAACAGCTGCGCTGAGCCCAACCAGGAACGCGATCCGGATTCCCAGGATGAACTGCGAGAGGACCGAGTGGGCAAAGTAATCGGTGCCGAATGGGTGGGCTGCACTTGGCTCGGCGAGACGAAGCATGGTTCCGTCAGGTGCCTTCAAGGCCTGAAACGGGGGAAGCGGCACGATCAGTGGGCCGAGAATGCCAACAACTGCCAGCGTGGCGATGATCGCCATCCCGACTACCGCCATTCGATCCTTGACGAGCAGCCCGAATGTCTCGATGAGCGGAGCAAACACCGAGCGCGATCGCCCGGCCGCCCAGATCGCCATCGCCTCCTGAACCCTGGACGGGTCAAACGCGGCAGCCCGATCCTCTGAATAAACCGCGCTCGCACGTCTGATTTTCGATTTCTTCAGCAGAGTCATTTCAGCTTCCTCACTGCCGTTACTTATAGACGACCCGAGGGTCGAGGTAGCTGTAGACAAGATCGGCAAGAAGATTCGATGCGACGATCATCACAGCGAGCAGGAAGAAGCCGGCCTGGGCAATCGGCATGTCTTGCCTCGTGACCGAGAATACCAGCTCCCGGCCTACCCCGGGCCAGCTGAAGACCACCTCGACGAGCACGATCCCCGCGACCGTCTCGGCTAAGCTGGGAAATAGCCACGTAATGACCGGCAGCAGCGAGTTCCGACCGGCGTGCCACATGACCCGGAATTCGCTCACACCCTTGGCTCGGACCATTTCGAGATAGTCTTCTCCTCGGGCTTCAAGTACGCCAGTGCGCATGAGCAGCAGGTTTTCAGGAATGAACGTCAGGGCGACGACCGCGACCGGGAGAATCAAGTGTTGGAGAAAGTCGCCGTTCAGGTATGTCGCTGCGAAGCCCGAAGGATTCGCTCCAGGGGTTCTCATGCCGAAACCCGGCAGTAGGTCGAAAAAGCCGCTGAAGACCATGAGCGCGAGGATCCCGGTTACGAAAGGTGGCGCTCCACGGATGACGGTCGCCAACAGAATACCCAGCCCGTCGATCGCCCCACCCCGGCGGGACCAGCCGACGAACATCCCGAGGACTGAGCCGAACGTGGCGCCAAGCAGCAAGCCAGGGATCGCGATCCAGAGCGTGTTGAGAACCTTGGGTGCGAGGATTTCCCAGACGGGCTTGCTGTAGAAGAAGGAAAGCCCGAAGTCGCCTTGGAAAAGGTTCGTGAGGTAGCGAACATACTGAACGTAGAGTGGCCCCGTGAGTCCCCACTGCTCGAGCAGCCGCTGGCGGGTCTCCTCCGGCATGCCGCGCTCGACGAGCATCGCCGTCGGATCGGACGGGATGATCCTGAAAATCACGAACATGAGAGTGACCATCACGAAGACGACGATGATCGACTGGATGATTCGGCGGGCTAAGTAGACTCGCATCCGGGCAAGCCCCCTCCAGTCAACGTTAACCCTGCGCGATGTTCCGGGCGAAATTGCACAGCTTGTTGAACATCGTGTCCCGATTGAGCCGGCAAACTACCGGTTCTGCATCCGTGCAAGCGTGGGCAGAGCACACCCGCGCCTACCTCATGCTGGCATCTGATGGTATGTTCGGACCGTTCGGCGGGAAATGCAACCGCCCGTCCTTGCCCCAGCCATAACCGGCGTTTTTCAGGACCTGCCTCGCCTGGTTGAGGTTATAGTCCCACTTCTTCAGGGTCTTGTCGTACCAGAAATCCATCACGATCGGGATCGGACCCTCGCCGGGCACGGTCCCGTGCCCGAGCAGCGCCTCTTCGTTGATTCTGCTCTTGTTCGTCGCCAGCCGGAGGGCCTGCCGTACCGCCGGGTCCTGGAACAGCTCCTTCTTGTGATTCACGACGACACATTGTGTGCCATGGACCGGAATGTTCACAAACGTCAGCTGTTTGTTCTGCTTGGCGAGGTCGCTCGCCTTGGCACCGGTGATCAGGTCGGTGGTGAAGTCGATCTGTCCCTGCTGCATGGCGGCGACCATGGCGTCACTGGAGGAGAAGACGACCTTCCGGATCCCCTCAATCTTGGCTGGCTGGAAAAATCCGTCGAACCGCTTGAGGAAGTGTTCCTGATCTTTGGTCCAGTGGTCGAAGACGAACGGACCGCTGCCAATGACCTTGTCTGGCCGTGGATCCCACTGCATCGGAGTCTTGACGCTAACCCGTTCGGGCACCTGGGACCAGATATGCTCGGGCAGCACCGGCACAAACGTCAGGGTCTTGCGGAAAAACGCCGCGTCGGGCTCCTTGAGCATGATGCGAACGGTCAGCTTGTCGACCGCTTTGGCGCCCGCGACGTTCTGCATCGCAACCTGATAGGTCGGTGGCTTCCACTTGAGGAGGTAATCGAACGTGAACGCGGCGTCCTTCGCGGTCACTTCCCGCCCGTCGTGGAACTTCGCGCCGTCGCGAAGTTTGAGTTCGATCGTCGTCGGGTCGATTACTTTCCACCCGGTTGCGGCCCAGTCGCCGAGCTTGCTGCCGTCATCCCGGAGGAATGTCTGGTAGACCATACGAAGCCAGCCGAAGGAGGCCGTCTCGGCCAAGACATTCCAGGTGCTTACGTCCTCGGGAGCACCGGTATCCAGTATCTTATCGTCGGTCTTGGGGGTGATGCTCAGCCAGGGTTCCTTTCTTCCATCGTTAACCTGCACAGGGGTTGGGTTCGGGAAGTTCTCGAACTTCCGGTTGTTGTAGAGCATGAAATCGGCACTATGCGTCACCGGCCACTGCGGCAGCCGCTCGTTGTGGTAAGCCGACATCTTGAAGACGAGAGCCCGGCGCTTGGACTCGTCGAGCTCGACTCGCTGCGCCTTGAACATCTTGTCCCACTCGGGGTCGCACCAGTGGCCGGAGTTGCGCCTCGAATTACACGTGTTCAAATCGCCTAACCAGTGGTTTGGATCGAGGCGCTCCGGATCGCCGCCCCAGCTTACCAGGGCCAGGTCGTTGATCTGCCCGCCGACCGTGATCTGACTGACAAAGGTGTTGAAGTTCATCGGCTTGAGCTGAATGTCGAAGCCGATCTTCTTGAAGTCCTCCATGAGAATGCGGGCGATAGCCACGAAAAATGGGCTGTAGTCGGCCGAGTAGTGTGCAAACTCAAGGGTTGGTACGATGGTGCCAAGCTGTCCTGCTGGGGGGGCTGCTGTTGCGCTCGCGGCGGGCTGGCTGCGGGCCGCCAGCAGCGCGCTCGCAGCCGAGAGCGAAAGTCCTAACCGAATGGCTCGAGCCAAAAACTGGCGGCGGCCGATGCGTCCCGCGGTGAACTGCTCTACCAAACTGTCCAGGGTTGCCATCTCGTTCTTCCTCCTTCGTGTGGTTAAAATAAACGACGAGACGATAGAAAAAGGAAATCAATCCGGCGCCGATTTCGCTGCGCCGAGCCCATACGCCAGGAGCAAGTGCAAAAGCACTCGCAGAGTGCGCATAGGCCTTATGTTTATGCTTGCTTTCTCCTCCCCCGGAGAAAAACCATCATCGGAGCGAGTATCGGACAGGTTTTACCGCGCAATCTATTCCAACCGCGGGAACAAGGCAAGCTCTTGCCCGCCGTCCTGCTCAAGGGCGAGCACCCACCAGAAAGTACTTGTGATGGAGTCCGCCCAGGACCGATTTGACTCTCACATCCCTCGAATACGGATCCGGTCCAGAGACTTTGTCCTGCTGGTAACGCAATCAGTTTTGGAGGATCAGGCACGCCAGGTCCCAACGACATGTGCGGTGCATTACCCACGCGGTCAAGATCAATCGAAGGTGGGCCGCGGACATCGGTATCGACCAGTCAAGACACTCCCGCCTGATCGTGCCAACTACACGCTTACAAATCGCGTTGGCATTCGGCGCCCGCAGCGGAGTCTCATTCGCCCGACATCGCCAACGACTGCAATCGGCCACATTGCCGACGTAACAGTTGGGCGGTCCCAATGACCGCACTGGCCGAATAGCGGACGGTCGGCTGCATCGGCCTGTATGACCGCAGAGGGTCGATCTGAGTCGTTCGTGACGATCTACGATTTATTCCGTCGCTGCAAGATTGTGCATCGTCTCCGACTGACACTGTCCGTCAGATCGAGTCTGGGCTAGAGCCTGTCTCAATAATATCCACGTGTGCGACGGGGCAATGTGGGATGCAGTTCTAGGAGCAGAGCCCGCGGCAATATCGCGAATATTGCAAGGACTCGCGACAACGAAATGCGCCCAGATTGCCCCGTCCCTTCGGGTTGCGGCCAAAACAGGCGTCTGCGTTGTCCCGTCGCTTGCCAATATTCGCGATATTGGCTGCGCTCCGCTCCTAGCAGCCATCCCGTTTGGGCCGCAACGCATCGCGCGGATATTATTGAGACAGGCTCTACACATAATTCCGTTTTCCGCCATCAAAAACCGTGGCCGGGCCGCTAGCCCCGGCCACGGTTTTTGTCCCAAACGTAGCGCACAAGCCGCTGCCAGCGACTTTGCGGCTGCGTGAGCTTGTTGTGCGCCTTGCCCCCTGCCTGATCGCGCAAGTGGCTGCGCTTCACCAACTCGTGCAGCTCGCGCATCGTCATGCCGCCGGGGCCTGTGCCGAGCGTTCGATCTTCGACGGGCTCAGACTGAACGCGCTGCTCGGACTTTTTCCTGGACGTACGACTTGTGTCTTCTTCAGTCGAAGGGCCCTTCAGCTTGTCGGGATCGGGTTTGTCAGCCATCGTTCGGGGTCGTGGAAAGATGCCGATATGTTAAACTCGTTGCCGGTGATTTGCGAGTGAAAATGCCATGTCCGGCAGCACGTTAGGCAAGCTTTTTTGTGTCACGTCATTTGGCGAGAGCCACGGGCCGGCGATCGGCTGCGTGGTCGACGGCTGCCCGCCGGGCATGCACCTCAGCGAAACGGACATTCAGGCTGATCTCGACCGCCGCAAGCCGGGCACCTCGCGCCATGTCACGCAACGGCGTGAAGAAGATATCGTGGAAATTCTTTCGGGCGTCTTCGAAGGCAAAACCACCGGCACACCGATCGCGCTCTTGATCCGCAATGTCGATGCGCGAAGCCGGGACTACTCCAAGATCAAGGACATGTTCCGTCCGGGGCATGCCGACTACACCTACTGGCAGAAGTATGGCATTCGCGACTACCGCGGCGGCGGCCGGCAGTCGGCGCGCGAGACCGCCGTGCGCGTCGCCGCTGGCGCGATTGCGAAAAAGTGGCTGCGTGAAAAATACGGCGTCGTGATCCGCGGCTACCTCGCGCAATTGGGGCCGATCGCGATCCCATTCAAATCATGGGAGGGGGTCAACACCAATCCATTTTTCGTTGCTGATGCCAGTGTCGTGCCGCAGCTCGAGGAGTTCATGGACAAGCTCAGGAAGTCGGGCGACTCGGTCGGCGCGAAGATCACGACCATCGCTTCCGGCGTGCCGGTCGGCTGGGGCGAGCCGGTGTACGACAAGCTCGACGCCGATCTCGCCTACAACATGATGAACATCAATGCGGTGAAAGGCGTCGAGATCGGCGCCGGTTTTGCCGCGGTCACGCAAAAGGGCACCGAGCATTCCGACGAGATGGCGCCGCAGGGATTCTTGTCGAACAACGCCGGCGGCATCCTCGGCGGCATCTCGACGGGGCAGGACATCGTGGTCAACGTGGCCGTCAAACCCACATCGAGCATCCGGCTCGCGCGGCGCACCGTCGACAAGCAGGGCAATCCGACCGTGATCGAAACCCACGGCCGCCACGATCCGTGCGTGGGCATTCGCGCGACTCCGATCTGCGAAGCGATGATGGCGTTGACGTTGATGGATCACGCACTGCGGCACCGCGCGCAAAACGCAGACGTCGCGTGCGAAACGCCGAAGATCCCCGCGGCCGCGCCGCAGTCGGTGATCGACCAGCTACGCAACGCTGCCGCGACTGAGAACCCCGATCCCGACGAGGCTTGATTGCCATGAACGAAACCGCAACCGTTTACCAACTGAGAATTGCGCTCGCCTATATCGAACCCAGCGTCTGGCGGCGGCTGGAGGTCCCGAGTACCATGACTTTCGGTGATCTTCACGGCGCGATCCAGGCGGCGATGGGCTGGGAGGACTGCCACCTGTGGGCGTTTTACGTTGGGAAGACAGAAGTCAGTCCGGATCCGGAACAGTTTGATTTCCCCGGCGAGCCGCGCGCCCAAGCGGCGGACTGGACCGCGCTCGATGACATGCTCGCCGGCCGCCGCATCAAGTTCCGCTACATCTACGACATGGGTGATGACTGGCTGCACGAGATCAAGGTCGAAAAGATTCTCGCCCCCGAGCCGGGTGTGCAGTACCCGCGCTGCACCGGTGGCGAGCGCGCCTGCCCGCCGGAGGATTGCGGTGGGTTCCCTGGCTACTACAATGTTCTGGAAGCGCTGGCGGACCCGAAACATCCTGAGTACGAAGAGATGCTCGATTGGATCGGCGGCGAGTGGGACCCGGAAGCCTTCGACATCAAGGCCGTGAACGCGAGGCTCCAGCCCCGTAAACGCAGGCCTGCACGACGCCCGAAAAAGTAGTCATCCGGTCGCCGTAAGGCGCCGAAAGGTGCATGTCCGGCCGCGAATCTGAACCGTTGCTGGGGTGGGCAGGGCGTACGCAGCATTGCTCCCGCCGTGCACGCTGCATTAAGATGCCCAGATGGCGAAAAGAACAAGCAGCCCGCGCCCGAAAAAGGCCTCCGTAATTTCCCGCCAGACGGCGGAGTACCGCCATCCGGAAGAAACACCGGCCCGGCCGGATGTTGGCACCCAGCCGCAGTTCAAGAAGCGCGCCGCCCCCAGAACATACCGCTACGACTCATCGCTCGCCCCCGCGCTTGATTGGGATGGGCAGAACCCCGCGCGCGAACAGGGCGAGGCGCTGATCGCCGCGCTGGAAGCGCGTATTCGAAATCTCCGCGAGACTATCGCTAAAGTGGCATCTGGCAATTCCGCGCAGCTTGCAAGCACGACCGCCAAAAAGAAGGCCCCCTCTCCCTCGAAGGGAGAGGGTTGGGGTGAGGGTGAACCTGAACTGCGACGCCTGCTTGACGAAGCCGAGGACGCGCTACGCAAGCTCAAGGCGTTGTCCAAGTCCTTCCTGAATTGGGCCGGCAAGGCCGAGCGCCTGTCGTTCGACGTCCCGACGCTGCCGCTCTTCATCCACGAGCGGCTGTCCACCCGCGCCATTCTCGAAACCCTGAAGGGCCACAAGCGCGACAAGCAACTGGATCTTTTTGACCTCTTTTCCGATCCGCAGCGGCCGATCCACGACCAGGTGCTGCGCGCGTACGAGTATCAGGACAAGTGGGTCAACCGCATGATCCTCGGCGATTCGATGGTGGTGATGAACTCGCTGCTGCACTACGAGTCGCTCGGCGGGCAGGTGCAGATGATCTACATGGACCCGCCCTACGGCGTGAAATTCGGCTCCAATTTCCAGCCGTTCGTGCGCAAGCGCGATGTCACACATGGCGACGATGACGACATGACGCGCGAACCGGAGATGGTGCAGGCGTACCGAGACACCTGGGAGTTGGGGCTGCACTCATACCTCACCTATATGCGCGACCGGCTGTTACTGTCGCGCGAATTGCTTGCGCCGTCCGGTTCGATCTTCGTGCAGATTTCCGACGAGAATCTGCATCATGTGCGCGAAGTGATGGATGAGGTTTTTGGAGCAGAAAACTTTGTCAGCGCGATTACCTTTAAGAAAACGAGTAGTTCCTCCGGCGCATTGCTGTCTACTGTTGCCGATTATTTGCTCTGGTACGGAAAAGATCGGACACGACTGAAATATCGGCAACTGTTTCAGCCCAAAGTAATTGGTGATGAGGGCGGAACGCAATACACATGGGTTGAATATCCGGACGGAACACGGAAGAACCTCACCGCACGAGGTGATTTCTCGAACCTGCCTTCTGGAGCGAAGGTATTTCGGCAAGATAATTTGACAAGCCAACGTCCAGCAAACGAAAACGACGTTCGCGAGTTCGAGTTTGAAGGTAAGACATTTACTCCGGGGCGAGGGACCTTCAAAACCGATCGAAAAGGTCTTGATAACCTCAAGAAATCGAAGCGTCTTATTGCCCTTGGGAATACGTTGGCCTACGTTCGTTATTTCGACGACTTTCCAGTTTTTCCCATGTCTAACGTTTGGCAGGACACGGTGACCTCAGGGTTCGCAGCAGATAAGCTGTATGTCGTTCAAACTGGAACAACTGTGGTTGAGCGCTGCGTGCTCATGACCACCGATCCGGGCGACATAGTGCTTGACCCCACCTGCGGTTCTGGCACGACAGCCTATGTTTCTGAGCTGTGGGGGAGACGCTGGATCACGATCGACACTTCCCGCGTGCCGCTTGCGCTTGCGCGGCAGCGGCTGCTCACGGCGACTTATGCTTGGTTCGAATTGAAGGATGAGTCGGGTGGGCCTGCGGGTGGCTTCATCTATCAGCGCAGGCAAAACCAGAAAGGCGAAGAAGTTGGCGGAATCGTCCCACACATAATGCTCAGTACCATTTCCAACAACGAGCCGCCGCAGGAAGAAGTGCTCGTCGATCGGCCCGAAGAGACGAAAGGTGTCACACGTGTTTCCGGTCCGTTCGTGGTCGAGGCGACGATACCAACGGCGATGGATGTCGAGGGTACCCACCCCCATCCTGACCTTCCCCCTGAGGGGGAAGGAAAGCAACTCCCTCCCCTTCAAGGGGAGGGTAGGGGTGGGGATGGGGCGGCAGATTTCATCGAGCGCATGCTGGAAGTGTTGCGCCGCTCGCCGGTGCTGCGGCTGGAGGGCAATCGCACGGTGACGTTGAAGAACGTGCGTAGGCCGGCGAAAACGCTTTCGCTCACGGCCGAGGCGATGGTGGTGAACGGAAACGGAAAATCCCCTCACCCCAGCCCTCTCCCGGGGGGAGAGGGAGGTAAGCCGGTCGCATTGGTGTTTGGACCCGAGAACGGCGCCGTGGCGGAAAAACTCGTGTGGGAGGCGGCTCGCGAAGCCAAAGCCAAGGATTACGACCATCTCTACGTCATCGGTTTCGCAATCCAGCCGCCCGCGCGGCAGTTCGTCGAGTCCTGCGAGCAGGTGACGGGCATCGCCGCGACTTACGTGCAGGCGACGCCCGACCTGATGATGGGCGACCTGCTCAAGAACATGCGCTCGTCGCAGATTTTCTCGGTCTGCGGCCTACCTGAGATCGCGCTGCGTAAGACCAAGGCGCCGGCGCACGAAATTTCGAAGGAAAAAAAGGCCGCGCCGTGGTATGAGGTCGAGCTGCTCGGTCTTGACGTGTTTGACCCGGGAACAATGGAGGTCCATCACAAGCGCGGCGATGACGTGCCGGCGTGGTTACTCGATACCGACTATAACGGCCTCTCGTTTCACGTCTGTCAGGCGTTTTTTCCGCGCACCGCTGCATGGGACAACCTCAAGCGCGCGCTGAAGGGGGAGTACGAAGACTCGGTCTGGGAACACCTCGCGAAAAACGTCTCGGTACCCTTTGAGGCAGGCGAGCAAGGGCAGATCGCCGTCAAGGTCATCGACGACCGCGGCAACGACCTGATGGTGGTCAAAAGCTTGAAGGAGGCCCGTGGATGATCACGCAAGCCCAGGCTGATCAGCTGATTGCTGCGTTGAAAGAGGCCGCTCGCAACGACCCTTTCATCTGGCAGGAAAATTTGCGGCAGGACGAAATAGTTCTCGCGGTCGGCGATCGAAAACTCAAGTTCGTGCTGACGTTGAAGCGCAATTTGAATGAAATCAAGCTGCACATGCGCACACAGGATCGAAACATCGGATTAGCGCGAATCGATAACGCACCATATCACTGCAATCCGGATGGATCCGAGATCAGGAGCCAGCCTCATTTGCATCTTTACCGAGAGGGACATGAATTGGCATGGGCGGAGCCGATCGATTGGTGCGATTTGGGTCGTCCGTTGGATACGCTCGAAAAGTTCCTGAATATCATTAACACTCGCTTCCGAGCGGGCTACTCGGTGTCTCTCATCTGAATATGGCCGCAATACTGAAACCTGACTTGGCCAAGGAGTACATCGACTGGCTGCGTGGGCGGGTTGTTTCTATCACCCGTGGTGAAACGCAAATACTCAGCACACCATTTCTCGATCCTTTCAACGATGGCATCAAGATTCATGTTGAGTCAAGAAACGGGGAGATTGTGCTTCATGACAACGGGGACACCTTAGACAATCTGTCCGCCTTGGGTGTAAAGATAGAAGAGTCTGAAAGAAGGAAGGCCCTAATCCAGCGCGCCACTGCAGGGTGCGCCGTAACGTTCAATGGGAGCCGCTTAGAGACTATTGCGACGCCGGCTAGTCTTCCGCAGAGAGCCCATTTTCTTATTACGGCAATCCTGCGGCTCAATGACCTTTGGATGAGCACCACTGGTCACCGTTGGGCCGACTTTTTCGAAGTTGTTGCGGAATTCTTGGAACAAAAGCAAGTTCTCTTTACCCCGAATGTTTCCATACCAGGGCGCACGGTGGATCACAATATTGATCTGGTCATCCCGTTGCCGAAGCGCCGTGAGCGTTTGGTGAAATTGATCGGTGATCCCAAACCTCAAACTGCCAAGGTGATCTCGTTTACGTGGATGGAATTGCAGGAGTCACGACCTGAAGCGGAACGCGTGGTCGTGCTTAATGATGTCTATGCGCCGGATCCCCTGGAAGAGGAAAGCGAGCAGGAGTTCAAGCGAATCAGCGAGCAGACCATATCGATCCTCAGTGGCTACAGCAACGCAGTTTATAAGTGGAGCCAGCGTGGCCAACCTGAGTTCAGTGGGCTGTGGCAGCCAAATTGACAGGGTATGTGATGTCAATCAGAGCGATGACACATCAGGAACGGGAGCAAGGTTACGCCGTGTGCGAGTGCGGGAGGTTTGCGCACATATGGCGCGCGAGCGTTTTGAGGCAGTTACCGCGTGACTATCACGGAGAGCTTTGCCCCGACTGCAGTCTTTGGATGTGCGCCGTTGAAAAACTGCGGGTAAGTCACAGTACGACTGCTCGCTCATGAGCAACTTCGAAGTCACCGAACCGATCCTCAACTCACCGTTTGAGGAGCCGCGCGAGCACTGGTGGATACTCGAGGGCGAGGTGCCCGAGCGTCGGCCGGGGCGGCGCTTCGCGCATTACTTCTACCGCGACCCGCGGTCGGCGACGAAGGAATCTGCCGAAACCGACGTCGGCACGATGATCGAGCTCAAGGGCGTCACGCGCATACGCGAGCGGCTCGCGGCATGGCGCGCTGCGGGTTATCCGGGCGCGTCGCGCACGACGCTGGAACTGCTGGCTTACTGGAGCCGCGAGGGGCGCAAACATCCTCTGTTCTTCGCGCAGCGCGAGGCAGCAGAGACGGTGATCTTTCTGACCGAAGCGCGCGCGGATTTCCGGCAGGGCATCGATATTCCGCGCGACGAGCCTTCCCCGGACAAGAAGGCGGAGGGCTACGCCGGCTTTCTGCGCTATGCCTGCAAGATGGCGACGGGCTCAGGCAAATCTACCGTCATGGCGATGCTCGCCGCGTGGAGCATCCTGAACAAGCAGGCGGACCGCTCCGATGCGCGCTTCTCCGACGTGGTGCTGATCGTTTGCCCGAACGTGACGATCCGCGACCGGCTGCGCGAACTGGACCCGGAGACGGGCGATGCCAGCGTTTATCGGACGCGCGATCTGCTGCCGGCACACCTGATGCCATTGATCGTGAACGGCAAAGTGTTCGTCACCAACTGGCATGTCTTTGAGCCCCAGACGCCGCAGGTGGCCGGCGACAGCGCAAAGGTCATCCGCGCCGGCGTGCCGGAGCGCCGCGTCGAAACCATCATCATCGGCGAGAAGACCACGACCGCGCGCGGCAAGCGCTATCTCACGCAGTCGGACTTCGAGCGCCAGGTCGCGGCCGGGTTGGTTACGGTCATCGAAGAGGATCGCGACAAGACCGGCAACCTCGTGAAAGCGCGTGTCGAGTCGGTGCGCTACCTGGAGAGCGACACGGCGCTGGTTGATCGCGTGCTGGGGCGGGAGATCGGCGGCAAGCGGAATCTTCTCGTTCTGAACGACGAAGCGCACCACGCGTACCGCATACGCCGTGAGGAGCCCGACGAAGACGAAGACGAGGACGAGGATGACGACCTCGATGAGTTCTACCGCGAGGCGACGGTCTGGATTGACGGGCTGGATAAGGTCCAGAAGCAGCGGGGGATCAACTTTTGCGTCGATTTTTCGGCGACACCGTATTACCTCGGCCGCGTCGGACAGGAGACGAACCGCCCGTTCCCGTGGGTTGTGAGCGACTTCGGCTTGATCGACGCGATCGAGTCGGGGCTGGTTAAGATACCGCAACTCGCCGTGCGCGACACGACCGGCTCGTCAATCCCAGGTTACTTCAACATCTGGCAATGGATACTGCCGCAGTTGACGACATCGGAGCGGGGCGGCAAGAAGGCGGCGCCCAAACCGGAAGCAATTCTCAAGTACGCGCATACACCGATCGCGATGCTCGCCGGCTTGTGGGAGGAGGAGTGGCGCCGCAGGCAATCTGACGATGAGGACAAACGCCCGCCCGTTTTCATCATCGTGTGCAAGAACACGCAGGTTGCGCGCGTGCTCTATGAATGGATTGCCGAAGACAAGCCGCCGCAGGGTATCCCACATTCCAAGATCGCATCGTTCAGGAACGCGAACGGCGAGATCAACACGATCCGCGTGGACTCGAAGGTGGTTGCCGAAACCGACACCGGCGAGGCCAAGTCCGACGAGTCGCGCTGGATGCGTTTCACTCTGGACACGGTGGGCAAGACGGTTTGGCCGACCGACACACTCGGCCGGCCGGTGTATCCGGAGGGCTTCGAGGCGCTCACGGAGAAGCTCGGCCGCCCCATGTACCCGCCCGGGCGTGACGTGCGCTGCATCGTGAGCGTGGGCATGCTCACCGAGGGCTGGGACTGCAACACCGTGATGCATATCGTGGGCCTGCGCCCATTCATGTCACAGCTTCTGTGCGAGCAGGTGGTCGGGCGTGGTCTGCGCCGAACACGTTATGAACTGAACGACGACGGGAAATTCTCGGAGGAAACGGCCAAGGTTTTTGGGGTGCCGTTCCAGATTATTCCATTCAAGGCAAATCCCGGCGGCGTGGCCCCGCCTCCGGCGAAGCGCTGGCATGTGCGCGCATTGCCGGCGAAAGCAATATATGAGATTCGTTTCCCGCGTGTTGAGGGCTATACTCAGGCGATTCGCAATCGTATAGCGGTCAATTGGGAGAGTATTCCGCGGATCACGGTGAATCCGCAGAAGATTCCTCCTGAAGTCCAACTGGGCAGATTGCTGCCCAGTGCGACTGGACGCCTCTCAGTCTTGGGGCCCGGCAGATCCGAAGAAGCGACGCTCGACCCTTATCGAGCACAGCGCCGGCTGCAGGAACTGAAATTCGATCTCGCTCAAGCGCTGGTCCGTGACTGCGTGCAGAGCCGGCGTTGCGAGGTGCCTGCGCATGCACTTTTTCCGCAGCTTCTCGGTGTGGTCGAGCGCTATTTGCGTGAAAAAGTGGTCGTTCAAGCACCGGCCGATCTGCGCGACGTATTTCTCGCGCCGTACTACACCTGGGTCGTAGAACGACTGACGGATGCAATTGCTCCCGACACCGCTGCAGGAGAAGCGCCGGAGATGCCGCGATACGAGTCGCGGCGCGGCGCCGGATCGACGGCGGAAGTTGACTTCTGGACTAGTCGCGAGCCGCGGGAAGTCGTACGCAGCCACGTCAACTTCATGGTTCCTGATACGAAGAAATGGGAGCAGTCGGCAGCATACTTGATCGACACGCATCCCGCGACGCAGGCTTTCGTGAAAAATGCCGGGCTCGGATTTGCAATTCCCTACGTCCATAACGGCCAGACGCATGAATATATTCCAGATTTCATCATTCGGCTTAAGGGCGATTCGGATCAATACCTCATTGCTGAAACCAAGGGCTTTGACGAACTGGAAGAGGTGAAGCGGGAAGCGGCGGAACGGTGGGTGAACGCGGTCAACGTTGAGGGAAGTTTCGGTCGCTGGCGCTACAGGGTCGCGAAGCAGGTCTCCGACATTTCGCGCCTGATATCTTCCGCCGCCGGGGCTTGATGCTGGGTTTGCCCTACCGGCGTCTTGCCGGTTTTTATTTTTTCTACTTCGCCTACATTGGCGCGTTCGCGCCGTTTTTCAGCGTCTATCTGAAGGCGGCCGGCATCTCCGCCGTGGAGATCGGCGTGCTGATGTCGCTGCCGCAATTGACGCGCATTGTTGCGCCTCATCTGTGGGGCTGGCTTGCCGACCGCAGCGCGAGGCGATTGCGAGTCGTGCGCCTTACCGGTGCGGCCGGGTTGGCCTGTTTTCTCGGCGTATTCGCCGGCACCGGGTTTGCGCTGCTGTTCGTGGTGCTCTTCACCATGACCTTTTTCTGGAGCGCCGCGCTGCCGCTTGTCGAAGCGACCACGCTGTCGCACCTGGGTGAGGAGACGGCGCGCTATGGCCGCATCCGTGTATGGGGTTCCGTCGGATTCATCGTGGCGGTGGTCGCCGTCGGCTACCTGCTGGACTGGTTCGGGGTCGGCGTGCTGCCGTGGGTCGTGCTGGCAATGATGGCGGGCATGCTGGCGTTATGCTGGCAGATTCCGGAACCGACAACTGCGCCGCACGCTGCGGATCAGCAGCCGATCTGGGGCATCGTGCGCAAACCCGAGGCGTTGGCATTGATTGTCGCGGGCGCGCTGATGGCCGCGGCGCACGGGCCCTACTACACGTTCTATTCCATACACGTCATCGATCACGGCTACAGCAAGGCGGTGACCGGGTGGCTGTGGGCGCTGGGCGTGATCTGCGAGATCGGCATCTTCATCTGGATGCCGCATCTTTATCGCGCGTTCACGTTGCGGCAGATCCTGATCGGGAGTTTCGCGCTGGCAGTGGTGCGTTTCCTCGCGATCGGCTGGGGTGTCGACAGCGTGCTCCTGCTGCTTCTGGCGCAGACCTTGCACGCCGCGACATTCGGTTCGTTCCACGCCGCGGCAATCGGCGTGGTGCACCGGTTATTCCGCGGCCGTCATCAGGCGCGAGGTCAGGCGATCTACGGCAGCCTTTCGTACGGTCTCGGCGGGACGCTCGGCGGTTTCGCGAGCGGTTATTCATGGGAGCACCTGGGGGCGGCGGCGACGTTCTCGCTCGCGGCGGCGTGCGCGTTTGCCGGCATGCTGATTCTGTGGTGGAAATTGCAGTTCAACGCGCGTTAAGCACGCATCAGTGAAACGCGCCCTGTTCCGGGTGGTCTGAATATGCAACAATCCAAAATTTCCATGAGGTTACGTAAGAGATGACGGCGCGGACCCTATACGACAAGCTGTGGCAAAGCCATCTTGTTCACGAGGACAAGGACGGCACGGCGCTGGTCTACATCGACCGTCACCTGGTGCACGAGGTCACGAGTCCGCAGGCCTACGAAGGGCTCAGAGTTGCCAAGCGCAAGCCGTGGCGGGTGGATTCCATCGTCGCCACCGCCGATCACAACACGCCGACCAAGGATTGGGATCAGGGTATCAAGGAACCGGTCTCGCGGCTTCAGGTCGAGACGTTGGACGCCAACATCAAGGAATACGGCGCCAAAGTCTATTTTCCGTTCCGTGACAAGCAGCAAGGCATCGTGCACGTGATCGGGCCGGAACAGGGCGCCACACTGCCCGGCATGACGGTGGTGTGCGGTGACTCGCACACCAGCACGCACGGCGCGTTCGCAGCGCTCGCGTTCGGCATCGGCACGAGCGAGGTTGAGCACGTGCTTGCGACGCAGTGCATGGTGATGAAGAAGTCGAAAGCGATGCAGATCGTCGTCGATGGCGTGCTCGGCGCGGGCGTGACGGCCAAGGACATCATCCTTTCGATCATCGGCAACATCGGAAGTGCCGGCGGCACAGGCTATGCGCTCGAGTTTGCGGGCAGCGCCATTCGCGGCCTGTCGATGGAAGGACGCATGACCGTGTGCAACATGGCGATCGAGGCGGGCGCACGCACCGGGCTGGTCGCAGCCGACGACAAGACCATCGATTACGTCAAAGGCCGGCCGTTCTCCCCGGCCGGAGCGATGTGGGACAAGGCGGTTGCCTACTGGCGCACGCTTCAGAGCGACGACGGCGCCAAGTTCGACAGGGTGGTCACGCTTCGCGCTGAGGAAATCAAGCCGCAGGTGACGTGGGGCACGAATCCGCAGATGGTGACGACGGTGGACGGCAAGGTGCCCGATCCCGCGGAAGAGCAAGACCCCGTGCGGCGCGAGTGGATGGAGCGCGCGCTCAAGTACATGGATCTCAAACCCAATACGCCGATTGCCGAAATCCGGCTCGACAAGGTATTCATCGGCGCCTGCACCAATTCGCGCATCGAGGACCTGCGTGCCGCGGCGCAGGTGGTGGTGGGCAAACGCGTGGCGGGCAACATCAAGCTCGCCATGGTCGTGCCGGGTTCGGGGCTGGTGAAGGCGCAGGCCGAGAAGGAGGGCCTGGACAAGGTGTTTACCGCCGCCGGTTTTGAATGGCGTGAACCGGGTTGCTCGATGTGCCTCGGCATGAACGAGGACCAGTTGTCGCCGGGCGAGCGTTGTGCCTCGACTTCCAACCGTAATTTCGAGGGGCGGCAGGGTGCGGGCGGCAGGACGCATCTGGTGAGTCCGGTGATGGCGGCAGCGGCGGCGATCGCGGGGCATTTTGTTGATGTGCGCAATTTCAACTGACGGAGGCGATATGAAATTGACTGCGCTCATTGTGGCCTTGTGCGCGCTTGCGCTGGCCGGTTGCAACACCGTCGAAGGCATGGGCAAGGACATCAAGAAGGCGGGCCAAACGATCGAAAAGGCGGCGAAGTAATGGAGAAATTTGTACGCAAGGAAGGGCTGGTGGCGCCGCTCGACCGCGCGAATGTCGATACCGACTCGGTGATTCCGAAGCAATTCCTGAAGTCGATCCAGCGCACCGGCTTCGGCCCCAACCTCTTCGATGAGTGGCGCTATCTCGACCACGGCGAGCCGGGGGCAGACAACTCGAAGCGTCCGCTCAATCCCGATTTCGTGCTCAACCAGGAGCGCTACCGCGGCGCGACCGTGCTGCTCACACGCGAGAACTTCGGCTGCGGCTCGTCGCGCGAGCACGCGCCGTGGGCACTCTTGCAGTATGGTTTCCAGGCGGTCATTGCGCCAAGCTTCGCCGACATCTTTTACAACAACTCGTTCAAGAATGGTCTGCTGCTGATCAAGCTCGATCCGAAGATCGTCGATCGACTATTCCGCGAAGTGCAAGCCGCGCCAGGCTACCGGCTGGCGGTCGATCTCGAGGCGCAGACGGTCACCGCGCCAGGCGGTGAAACTTTCAGGTTCGACATCGATCCGTTCCGCAAGCACTGCCTGCTGAACGGGCTGGACGAAATCGGGCTTACGCTTGAGCGCGCCGACAAGATCAGGACGTTCGAGGCGAAGCACCGCGGCGAACAGCCATGGCTGTTTAACTAGGATTGAGGATCAAGGATCGAGGATCGAGGTGCAAATCTCAGCGCCTTGGCGGTTCCCTCAATCCTGAATCCTCAATCCTCGATCCTGGAATCGAAGATGAAGATCGCAGTGCTGGCCGGCGACGGCATCGGCCCTGAAATCGTCGGGCAGGCCCTCAAGGTGCTGAAGGCGCTGGCACGGGACGGGCTGAAGATTGAACTCGAGGAAGCGCCTTTCGGCGGCGCGGGCTTTGATGCGCACGGTGACCCGTTGCCGGAGCCGACTCTGAAGCTGGCGCGCGTGGCCGATGCGGTGCTGTGCGGCGCAGTCGGCGGCCCCAAATATGATGTGCTGCCACGCGCAAAGCGCCCTGAGCAAGGAATACTCCGGATCCGCAAAGAGTTGGGGCTCTTCGCGAATCTACGTCCGGCAGTGCTGTATCCGGAACTCGTTGGCGCTTCCACGCTCAAGCCCGAAGTGGTGTCGGGGCTGGACCTGATGATCGTGCGCGAACTCACCGGCGATATTTATTTCGGCGAGCCGCGCGGGCGGCGCAACAATGCGCGGGGCGAGCGCGAGGGCTTCGATACCATGCTTTATTCGGAGCCGGAGATCCGCAGAATCGCCGAGATCGGCTTTCAGGCCGCGCTGAAACGCGGGAAGAAGCTCTGCTCGGTTGACAAGGAGAACGTGCTCGAAACGAGCCGCCTGTGGCGCGAAGTGGTGAGCGACGTGGCGAAGAAATATCCCCAGGTCACGCTTGCCCACATGTACGTGGATAACGCCGCGATGCAGCTCGTGCGCAAACCGAAGCAGTTCGACGTAGTCGTGACCGGCAACATGTTCGGGGACATCCTTTCCGACGAGGCCTCGATGCTGACGGGCTCGATCGGCATGCTGCCTTCGGCTTCTCTCGATGCGCAGGCCAAGGGCCTCTATGAGCCGATTCACGGTTCGGCGCCGGACATCGCCGGCAGGAACGTGGCGAATCCGCTGGCGACGATCCTGTCGTCAGCCATGATGCTGCGTTACACGTTTAATCAGGATGAATGGGCGTACCGCATCGAGAGGGCCGTGAAAGACGTCCTGGCCCAAGGCTACCGCACGGCGGACATCCATGAGCCAGGGACCCGCAAGGTCGGCACAAAAGAAATGGGTGACGCGGTGGTTGCCGCGCTGTGAGGGGTGATGGGTGATGAGTAATGGGTGATGGGCGACGAAACCTGCGAAAAAAGGACCTTATCCCATGACCCATCACTCATTACCCATTACCATTCAGAACCTTGCTAAGATGCAGGTCGTGGAATTGAGGTGGATGTCATGAAGAAGGTGGGTATCATCGGCTGGCGCGGCATGGTGGGCTCCGTGCTGATGCAGCGCATGCAGGCGGAGCGCGACTTCGACCTCATCGATCCCGTGTTCTTTTCGACTTCCCGGGCCGGAGGCAAGGGCCCGTCGATCGGCAAGGACACGCCGCTCGTCAAGGACGCGCGCGACGTCGATGCATTGAAAGCGATGGACATGATCGTAACATGCCAGGGCGGCGATTACACCAACGAGGTGTATCCGAAGCTGCGTGCCGCCGGATGGAACGGCTACTGGATCGATGCCGCCAGGACGCTGCGCATGAAAGATGACGCGATCATCATTCTCGATCCCGTGAACCTGTCGGTCATCAAGGACGCGCTGTCCAAAGGGATCAAGAACTACATTGGCGGCAACTGCACGGTGAGCTGCATGCTGATGGGCATGCACGGCCTGTTCAGGCACGACCTCGTCGAATGGATGACGTGCATGACCTATCAGGCGGCCTCCGGCGGCGGCGCTCAGCACATGCGCGAGCTGCTGACCCAGTTCGGGCTGATCAACGCCGAGGTCAGGGAGCTGCTCGCCGATCCGGCTTCGGCCATTCTGGAAATCGACCGCAAGGTGCACGCGATACAGACCGACGGCACGTTGCCGATGGAGAACTTTGGCGGTGTGCCGCTTGCGGGCAATCTGATTCCCTGGATCGACAAGGACATGGGCAACGGCATGTCGCTGGAGGAATGGAAGGGCGGCGCCGAAACCAACAAGATCCTCGGGCGGGGCGAGGCGTTTGGCGCCCCAGCCATGCCGATAGACAGTATTTGTGTGCGCATCGGGGCCATGCGTTGCCATAGCCAGGCACTGACCATCAAGCTGAAGAAAGATGTGCCGCTCGATGAGCTTACCGACATCATCGCGTCAGCCAACGACTGGGTGCGCGTGGTCCCGAACGAGCGCGAACATTCGATGCGCGAACTGACCCCGGCCGCCGTGACCGGGCGCATGCACATTCCCGTAGGCCGGCTGCGCAAACTGGCAATGGGCGGCACGTATCTGGGGGCATTCACGGTCGGCGACCAGTTGCTGTGGGGCGCTGCCGAGCCGTTGCGCCGCATGTTACGCATTCTGCTTGAAACCACCGTGTAGCGATGTGGAGTTTGGTGTTATTCTGAACGCTGCTTAACAGGGATGAGAAGGGTGACGTCGTGAGCAAACCTATTGACAAGCGATGGCTCTGGGCGATGTTGTTGATGCTGGCGTCTTCGGTAGCGAGCGCAGTCGGAATGGGTAGGCTGACTGTTCTGTCGTCGCTGGGCCAGCCGCTCAACGCGGAAGTCGACCTGGTATCGGTGCAGAAAGAGGAACTCGCCACGCTCTCGGCGCGCCTGGCATCGCCCGATGCATACCGGCAGGCCAATCTTCAGTACGGCGCCGCAGCGGCGGGCATGCGCTTCAGGATTGAAAAGCGACCCGGCGGCCAGCTCTATATCAAGATCACATCGGTGCGATCGGTTGACGAGCCATTCGTGAATCTGCTGATCGAGTTGACTTGGGCGTCCGGGCGCCTCGTGCGGGAGTATACGGCGCTCATCGATCCGCCCGACTATACGCCGCCCCAATCGGTTGCGTCTGCGCCGGCTCCCGCGCCAGAGACGCGTCCGGTGCCAGTGCCCCAGCCGACGGTCGCGGTGGCCGCGCCCGCATCGGCAAGACCGGCCGCCGGCGGCGAGTATGGACCGATCAAGCGCGGCGAGACGCTGTCGAAGATCGCCGCCAGCGTGAAGCCGGAAGGTGTTTCCCTGGAGCGGATGCTGGTGGGTATTCTTCGCAGCAATCCCGATGCTTTTGTGAACAACAACATGAATCGCATGAAAGCCGGCAAGATGCTGCGCATTCCGGACAAGGAACAACTGACCGCAATGCCGCAAGCCGACGCCGTAAAGGAAGTCCGGGTGCAGGCAGCGGATTGGAAGAGGTATCGCCGGAAACTGGCCGATACGGCCGGCACGGTATCCGAAAGGAAAACCGCAGCGAGCAGGCGTGACAAGGTGAGCGTAAAAGACAAAACGGCGGATGGGAAACCCGTATTGCGCCTTTCAAGTGGTGAACCCCCGGGCGGCGCGGGCGCGAAGGGGCGCAGCAAGGCGGACCGTGTCCAGGCGCTGGAAGAAGAACTCATCGCGCGCGAGCGGGCCCTGAAGGAAGCCAACGAGCGGATCAAGGAGCTTGAAAAGGCGGTCAAGGAGTCCGCCAAATAACCGGCACCGACTGCTGAAATTTCATTAAAAATAGCAAATTAGCCAGAAACATCAGAGTCAATATTAGCTTGCATCGCTAACTGGCTGATGTTATTTTAGTTGTCCGGGTGTTCCCCACAAAATATCCATAGGGGTGGCGTTGTGCGCGATTTCACTCTAAAAAAATGGCTATTAGCGGTGTTGCTGCTGACGCCATGGATTGCCAGCGCAGCCGGATTGGGGAGGCTCACTGTTCTGTCGACGCTGGGTCAGCCGTTCAACGCGGAAATTGATCTGGTATCGGTGCAGAAGGAGGACCTCTCCTCGCTTTCAGTGCGTCTGGCATCGTTCGACGCGTATCGGCAGGCCAATCTTCAATACAGCGCCGTGGTTGCGGGGCTGCGTTTAAGGGTTGAAACGCGACCCAACGGCCAGCCTTATGTCAAAGTCACATCAGAGCGAGCGGTCAATGACCCGTTCGTCGATCTGCTGATCGAATTGAATTGGGCCTCCGGGCGTCTCATGCGCGAATATACGGCGCTCATCGATCCGCCCGGCGTGGCTCCGGTCCAGGCAACCGCACCGGCACCGGTGGCGGTTCCCGAACCCGGTCCCGCGCCCGCGCCGCAGCCTGCTGCAGCGCGGCCGATTGACGGGTCCGAGGTCGCGGCCGGCGGTTACGGCCCGATTCAGCGCGGTGAGACGCTTTCCAAGATCGCGCGCAGCCTGAAGCCCGAAGACGTGACGCTCGAGCAGATGCTGGTCGGGCTCTTTCGCAGCAATCCGGACGCTTTCATCAGGAAGAACATGAACCTTGTCAGGAGCGGCAAGATCCTGCGCGTGCCTGAGAGAACGGAAGTTGCCGCGATTCCGCAGCAGGAAGCGGTGAAGGAATATCGCGCGCAAGTCGCGGACTGGAATGCCTATCGCGGGAAGCTCGCTGATGCGGCCGGCATCGCGGCGGAAGCGCGTACGGCGGCAAGCGGCCGGATCACGACCCGAATCGAAGACAAGGCAACTGCTGAAGCAAAAGACGTTGTGCGGCTTTCCAAGAGCGAAGCGCTGGGCGACGCCGCCGGCGCGGGGAAAGGCGGCAAGCCACGCAGCACGGCTGATCGCATCCGTTCGCTCGAAGAAGAAGTGACCGCGCGCGAGAAAGCGCTGACCGAAGCCAACGAACGCATCGCGCTGCTCGAGAAGACGATCAAGGACATGCAGCGGCTGGCCGAGATCAAGAGTCCGGGCATGGCGGCGGCACAGCAGCAGGCTGAGACCAAAGCAGCGCCCAAGCCGGAGGCCGCGAAACCCGAGGCAAAACCAGAAGCCGCCAAACCCGCGCCGGCTGAAAAACCGGTGGTGGAAGCCAAAGCCGAACAGCCAAAACCGAAACCCAAGCCGAAAGTAGCGCCGCCTCCACCGCCGCCCGAACCCGACCTGATCGAGACCTTGTTGAGCGATCCGCTCTACCTGGGTGCGGGTGGTGGCGTGCTGGTGCTGGCCGGCCTGGGTTTCTGGCTCTCGCGCCGTCGCCGCGCTCAGCCGGCAGCGGACAGTGAAAAAGTAAAGGTCGCTCCGACGCTGGGGACAACAGCCACCGCTGCGTCCGCGGGTTCAGCGGCTTTAGCGGCACCCGCAGTGGCTGCGGCCGCGGCAGCGGCAGACGTGGACCCGATGGACGAGGCCAGAGTCTATCTTTCCCACGGCCGCGATGCGCAGGCTGAAGCGACCCTGAAAGAGGCGGTGGCCAAGAATCCCCGTCGGCACGACATTCAAGTCACGCTGCTTGAAATTTATGCTGCACGCAAGGACAAAGCGGCGTTTGCCAAGCAGGCGGGCGAGTTTCACAATGTGTCCGGAGACCAGGCCGAGAGTTGGCTCAAGGTCGCAGCGATGGGCTATGCGATCGATCCCGGCAATTCGCTGTATGCGGCGGGCAAGGATGCCCCGAGCGCGGCGCCGCCCGCAGCCGAAGCGCCGGCGGTCGATCTCGATTTCAACCTCGACGCTGCCGCCCCGAGCGACACTGCCGCCAGTGCGACCGATGCCGGCGCCGGCTTCAAGATCGAAATCCCGCCCGCCGAACCGGAAATGAAGCCCGACATTGCGCATGGCGCGCACGAATCCGTGCCTGCCGCCTTGGATTTCAACCTCGAACTGCCCAAGGTTGACGTGCCGCAGGCGGGCGCGCCAGCGCAGCCGAAGCAGGAGCAGGGCGCGGACGTCGATTTCAAGCTCGATTTTGGCAGTGTTAACCTCAACCTCGATGACAAACAGCCGGCTGGCGCCGCGTCGCGCGGCGACAAGGACGCCCACTGGTACGACGTCCAGCAAAAGTTCGATCTGGCCAAGGTGTATCAGGAGATGGGGGAAAAAAACAACGCCGTGGAAATTCTGGAGGAAGTGATGAAAGAGGGCGACGCCGAACAGCGGGCCCAGGCGAAGGCGCTGCTGGATACCCTGGGCTAGCCTTTTTCGCGGCACGGACCGAACCGCGGCAGTTGACGCTGTCGCGGTTTTTGTTTTTTTGTGATGGTCTGGCCCGGATGGGTTATCGTTGAACGGCATGCGGATAAGCGGGTGATGCCATGAGAATCGCGCTCGGTATCGAATACGACGGCAGCGCTTTCTGCGGCTGGCAGACGCAGCCCGCGGGCTGCGCGGCGCAGGACAAGCTGGAATCCGCCCTGTCGCAGATCGCCGGCGAACGCGTTGCGACGGTATGCGCCGGCCGCACCGATGCCGGCGTGCATGCGCTCGCGCAGGTCGTGCATTTCGACACTGTTGCGGAGCGCCCGGTGACGGCATGGGTGCGCGGCTCGAACGCGCTGCTGCCGTCTGCGCTGGCCGTGACGTGGGCCAAGGTCATGAGCGATCAGTTCCACGCGCGCTACTCGGCGCACGAGCGCTGCTATCGCTACGTGCTGCTCAACCGGCCGGTGCGGCCGGCGGCCGACCGGGCACGGGTCGGCTGGTTTCACTTGCCGCTCGCGCTCGACAATATCCAGAGCGCCGCCCGTCTGCTGATCGGCGAGCACGATTTCAGCGCGTTTCGTTCGAGCGAATGCCAGGCGCGCTCGCCGGTCAGACATCTGCGCCGGCTGGACATCGAGCGCCGCGGCGATTATGTGGTCTTCGAGTTCTGTGCCAACGCGTTCCTGCACCATATGGTGCGCAACATCGTGGGTTGTCTCATCTACGTCGGCAAGGGCAAGCATCCGCCCGCGTGGGTAGGTGACGTGTTGGCGGGCCGCGATCGGAGGCAAGCGGCCCCGACATTCGATGCGGCCGGCCTTTACCTCGCGCGCGTGGTGTACGATGCGGCTTGGGGTCTGCCGGAAGCCCCGCGCGCCGCACTGCCGGGGCTGGCCAACCTGATGGACGCCTAATTGGTCTTTGAGGAGCGGCTCTTAATTTGGCAACAGCAGTGAAAATCTGCGGCATCACCCGCATCGAGGATGCGCTCGCCGCCGCGCGCTGCGGCGCGCACGCGATCGGGTTGGTGTTTTATCGCCCCAGTCCGCGTTACGTTGCGCCCGGCCGTGCCGGTGACATCATCCGCGCGTTGCCGCCGTTCGTGACGGCGGTAGGGCTGTTTGTCGACGCGCCGGCGCAGGAAGTGCGCGAAGTGCTGGCGCAGGCGCCGGTCAGTCTGCTGCAATTCCACGGCGCCGAAGCGCGCGCGTTCTGCCGCCGGTTCGGACTGCCGTATATGAAGGCGGTCCGGGTCCGGGCCGGAGTGGATTTGTTACAATACGCGCACGATTATCACGATGCCAAGGCGTTGCTGCTCGACGCTTTCATCGACGGTGCGCACGGCGGCACGGGCGAGACCTTCGACTGGAACTTGATCCCGGGAACATTGCCGCTGCCGATTGTGCTGTCCGGCGGGCTTACCGCCGATAACGTAACCGAGGCGATTCGCGCCGTCCATCCCTGGGCGGTCGATGTGTCGAGCGGCGTGGAGGCGGCGAAGGGCATCAAGGATGCGGCGAAGATCGCCGCATTCATGTCAGGAGTGCGCAATGCGGATGTATGACCTGCCCGACGCAACCGGGCATTACGGACCGTACGGCGGCGTCTTCGTCTCCGAAACGCTGATCCATGCGCTGGATCAGTTGAAGGAGGCCTATGCCCGCTATCACGGGGATCCGGATTTCATCGCCGAGTTCGAATACGAGCTCAAGCATTACGTCGGGCGTCCGAGCCCCGTATACCATGCGCGGCGCTGGTCGCAGCATTTCGGCGGCGCTCAGGTGTATCTGAAGCGCGAGGACCTCAACCACACCGGCGCGCACAAGATCAACAACGTGATCGGCCAGGCACTGCTGGCGCGCCACATGCGCAAGCCGCGCGTGATCGCGGAAACCGGGGCGGGACAGCACGGGGTGGCGGCTGCGACCATCGCGGCGCGCTACGGTATGGAGTGCGTGGTCTACATGGGAGCCGAGGACATCAAGCGCCAGGCGCAGAACGTCTATCGCATGAAGCTGCTGGGCGCGACCGTGGTCCCCGTAGAAAGCGGCTCGAAGACACTAAAGGACGCGCTCAACGAAGCGATGCGCGACTGGGTGACCAACGTCGAGAACACGTTTTACATCATCGGCACGGTAGCCGGCCCGCATCCTTATCCGATGATGGTGCGCGACTTCCAGTCGGTGATCGGCCGCGAGGCGCGCGAGCAGATGCTGGAGATGGCCGGACGCCATCCCGATGCCGTGCTGGCGTGCGTCGGCGGCGGCTCCAACGCCATCGGCATTTTCTATCCCTACATTCCCGAAGAGTCGGTGCGCCTGATCGGCGTCGAGGCCGCGGGCTACGGGCTGGAGAGCGGCAAGCACGCCGCGACGCTGTGCGCCGGCAAGGCCGGCGTGCTGCACGGCAACCGCACCTATCTGTTGCAGGATGAGAACGGCCAGATCATCGAGACGCACTCGATTTCCGCCGGTCTCGATTATCCCGGCGTGGGTCCCGAGCACGCCTGGCTCAAGGACAGTGGCCGCGCCGAATACGTCGCGGTGACCGATGACGAGGCGCTCCAGGCGTTCCACGATCTGTGCCGCCTCGAAGGCATCATTCCGGCGCTCGAGTCGAGCCACGCGCTCGCCTACGCCGCCAAGATCGCGCCGCGCATGAAAGCGGACCAGATCCTGCTCGTCAATCTTTCCGGCCGCGGCGACAAGGACATGCATACCGTCGCTGAAAAATCCGGAATCGAGTTCTAACGATGAACGCGGAACGCGGAACGATGAACAGAATGGTCGAACAAAGCTTGTTCATCGCTCATCGTTCATCGCTCATCGTTTGCTAGATATGTCACGCATCGCCGCCACATTCACGCGCCTCAAGAGCGAGGGCAAGAAGGCGCTCATCCCCTTCATCACCGCCGGCGATCCCGATCCGGCGCTGGCGGTGCCGGTGATGCACGCGCTGGTTGCGGGCGGGGCGAACGTGATCGAATTGGGTGTCCCATTCTCCGATCCGATGGCGGACGGACCGACGATCCAGCGTTCGAGCGAGCGGGCGCTGAAGCACGGCGTATCGCTCAAGGGCGTGATCGGTTATGTTGCCGAGTTCCGCAAGACGAATCGTACCACGCCGGTCGTGCTGTTCGGTTATGCCAACCCGATCGAGGCCATCGGCCTGGAGCGCTTCGCCGACCTGGCCAAGGCCGCCGATGCTGATGGCGCGCTGGTCGTTGACTACCCGCCGGAGGAAGCGCACAAGCTGGTCGAATTGCTGGATCAACGCGGGCTGGATACGATTTTCCTGCTGTCGCCGACCACCGGGACCCCGCGGCTCAAGCAGATCGCGGCGCTTGGCCGCGGTTATCTCTACTACGTTTCGCTCAAGGGTGTAACCGGCGCCGGGCACCTCGATCTCGCCGATGTCAAAGCGCGCATCGCGCATATCCGTTCCTTCACCAGGCTGCCCGTCGGCGTCGGTTTCGGCATCCGCGACGCGGAAACCGCCAGGAGCATCGCCGCGTTTGCCGACGCGGTCGTGATCGGCAGCCGCCTCGTCGAGGAAATCGAAAACTCGCCCCGCGAGCAGGTAACCGCCAACGTCACCGCGTTGCTCGCGGGCGTGCGCCGCGCCATGGATGCGCCGACACAAGAGAAGGTCGCATGAGCTGGCTGCAGAAACTGCTGCCGCCGAAGATCAAGCGCGACACGGGCGGCCCGAAAAAGGTCGTGCCGGAAGGGCTGTGGAGCAAGTGCGATTCGTGCGAAGCCGTGCTCTACCGCGCTGATCTGGAGAAAAACCTCTACGTCTGCCCGAAGTGCAGCCATCACAACCGGATTTCGGCGCGCGAGCGCCTTGACTGGCTGCTCGACCTCGAGGGGCGCTATGAAATCGGGGCCGAAGTGGTGCCGGTCGATACCCTCAAGTTCAAGGACAGCAGGCGTTATACCGAGCGTCTTGAAGAAGCGCGCAACGAAACCTCGGAAGAGGACGCGCTGATCGTCATGCAGGGCAGCATCAAGACGTTGCTGATAGTGGCGGCAGCGTTCGAGTTCAAATTCCTCGGCGGGTCGATGGGCTCGGTCGTCGGCGAGCGCTTCGTGCGCGGTGCGCGGGTGTGCCTCGAGCAGCGCCTGCCGTTCATCTGCTTCACCGCCACCGGCGGCGCGCGCATGCAGGAAGGACTGCTGTCACTGATGCAGATGGCCAAGACCTGCGCCGCGTTGACGCAACTGGCGGAAGAGCGCCTGCCCTTCATCCCGGTGCTGACGGATCCCACCATGGGCGGCGTGTCGGCAAGCTTTGCCATGATCGGTGACGTAGTGGTGGCCGAACCGGGCGCGCTGATCGGGTTCGCCGGGCCGCGCGTGATCGAGCAGACCGTGCGCGAGACGCTGCCGGAAGGCTTCCAGCGCTCGGAGTTCCTGCTCCAGCATGGTGCGATCGACATGATCGTCGACCGGCGCCAGATGCGTGACCAGCTTGCCAGCCTGATCACCTTGCTGCTGAAGCTTCCCGCTGCATCGTGAAGTTCCGCGTTCCGGGTTTGGTGTTCCAGGTTCCGAGTTCCAAGTTCCAAATTCGGTGCCCCCGGTTCCTGGTTCACAGTTGCAAACCCTGAACCCTGAACCCTGAACCCTGAACGTTGAACCTTGAACGTTGAACCTTGAACCTTGAACCGCAAACCCGTAACGCTAGAGCAGTGGCTGGAATACATCGAGCGCTCGCATCCCCAGACCATAGCCATGGGGCTGGAGCGCGTCGCCAAGGTGAGGGACGCGCTCAAACTGACGCCGGCTTTTCCCGTCATCACGGTCGGCGGCACCAATGGCAAAGGCTCGGCGTGCGCGATGCTCGAGGCGATCCTGTGCCATGCCGGCTATACAGTGGGTTGCTACACTTCGCCGCACCTGCTGCGTTACAACGAGCGCGTGAGGATAGCCCGGCGTGAGGCAAGCGACGTGCAACTCGAGCGCGCGTTCGCCGCCGTCAACGAAGCGCGCGCTACGACACAGCTCACTTATTTCGAATTCGGCACGCTGGCGGCAGCCTGGCTGTTTGTAGAGGAGCGAGTCGATGTTGCCGTACTCGAAGTCGGGCTCGGGGGCCGGCTCGATGCCGTCAATCTGTTCGACACCGATTGCGCGCTGGTGATGAGCATCGCGCTCGATCATATGAATTACCTGGGCACGACGCGCGAGCAGATCGGTTACGAAAAAGCCGGAATTTTCCGCCCGGGCCGGCCGGCGATCTGCGCCGATCGTGATATGCCTGAAAGCGTTCGTCGTCATGCCGGGGAAATCGGCGCGGGGCTGCTGGTGATCGGCGCTGATTTTGGTTTCGTGCCCGACAAGGCGCAGTGGCAGTACTGGGGGCCGCATCGCAAGAAAACCGGCTTGCCGTACCCGGCGCTGCGCGGTGCTTATCAACTTGCCAACGCCAGTGCGTGCCTCACGGCGCTTGACGCGCTGCGCGACCGCTTGCCGGTGACGATGAACGATATCCGTAGCGGCCTGCTGCAAGCGGAAAATCCGGGCCGCTTTCAGGTGCTGCCGGGACGGCCGGCAGTCATCCTCGACGTCGCGCACAACCCGCATGCGGCTGCGGCGCTGGCGGATAATCTCGCGCAGATGGGACCGTGTCGGCATACGATCGCGGTGTTCGCAATGCTGCGGGACAAGGACATCGCTGGTGTCGTCAATGCCGTCAGAGCCCGCATCGATCACTGGTTTGTCGCCGGCATCAACTCGCCGCGCGGCGCGGACGCTGAACTCCTGGTCCAGACGCTGCGCGCGGCCGGTGCGGAGGCGCCGGTCACGCGCTGCGGCAGCGTCGCCGCCGCCTACGCGCAAGCCTGTGATACGGCGACGGAAAATGATAGAATTTTGGTTTTCGGATCGTTTTACACGGTGGCTGCGGTGATGCAGGTGCGCACCACGCGGAAGACCTCGTGAAAAACGGCCGAGATACCACAGGTTGAGCATTGAGTGCTGGATTGACGGCGCATGGCAAGACCAATCAGCGACGAAGAACTGCAACTTAGAAAGCGCGCACGACGGCGTCTGATCGGCGCCGTCGTCCTGGTGACGGCGGTGGTCGTGGCGCTGCCGATGGTGCTCGACAGCGAGCCCAAACCGGTCAGTCAGGATATCAATATTCGCATCCCCTCGCCCGACTCGGGCACGTTCACGTCGAAAGTCGTCCCGGTCACCCCGGCTCCGGAATCCAAACCGGCTCCCAAGCCGCCGGCCTCGGCTCCGGCGGCGAAGCCGGAAGCAACGAGGGCAACGAAGGAGACGGCGAAACAGGCGGAAGAGGCGCAGGCCGCGAAAGCAGCAGCCGAAACACAGGCACCTCGGGAAGCCGGCAAGAAGGCCGGCGAATCAGCCGGTCAGTTTGTTGTGCAAGTGATTGCGCTCGCCGACGCCCAGAAAGCCCAACAGATGCAGCAGCGGATTTCAGCAGCCGGGATCAAGTCCTATACCGAGGTCGTCAAGACCAAGAAAGGCGACGTGACGCGGGTGCGCGCGGGTCCATTTGCTACGCGCGAGGCCGCGGAAGAGGCGCGGGCCCAGCTCAAGACCATTGAGCTTGACGGCAAGGTCATCCCGAAATAGAACGCAATGACGCTGTTCGATTACGCGGTGGCGCTCATCGTCGGAGTCTCGGTGCTTATCAGCGTAATGAGGGGCATGGTGCGCGAAGTGATCGCGCTTGCCGGCTGGATCGTCGCTTTCGTGGTTGCGAACCTGTATAGTGGCGCGGTCGCGGCGTGGCTGCCTGCCGGGATAGCCAATGAATCGCTGCGCATGCTGGTGGCGTTTCTAATATTATTTTTTGGGGCGCTGCTCGCAATGGGCTTGCTCGCGGTAGCGGCCTCGCGCCTGATGAAGCGAGCCGGGCTCAGCATCGAAGATCGCGTGCTGGGCGCAGTATTCGGGTTCGCGCGCGGCGTGCTGATCGTCATGGTGTTCGTGCTGATGGCGGGACTGACTTCATTGCCGCGGCAACCCATGTGGAAGGATGCCATGCTCTCCGCGCCTCTGGAAGCCTTCGCGGTATTCATCAGGGCGTGGCTGCCGAACGACTTGTCGCAACGCATCAGATACGACTGAGGACACGCGATGTGCGGAATTCTTGGTGTGGTGGCGAAGAACCCGGTAAACCAGCTGCTCTATGACGGTTTGCTGGTGTTGCAGCATCGCGGGCAGGATGCCGCGGGCATCGTCACCGCCGAGGGCGCGACCTTCCACATGCACAAGGGCGGCGGCATGGTGCGCGACGTGTTCCGCACCCGCAACATGCGTGCGCTGGTGGGTCACGCCGGCATCGCCCACACGCGTTATCCCACGGCCGGCTCGGCCTGGTCGGCGGCGGAATCGCAGCCGTTCTACGTGAACTCCCCCTTCGGCATCGTGCTCGGACACAATGGCAATCTCACCAATACCGAGCAATTGAAGAACGATCTTTTCCGCCAGGATCTGCGCCACGTCAACACGAACTCGGATTCCGAAGTGCTGTTGAACGTTCTCGCGCACGAGTTGCAGGAGGGGGCGACCAATTACAAGCTCGATCCGGCGACGATCTTCGGCGCGGTTTCCGGCGTGCACCGGCGCTGCCGCGGGGCCTATGCGGTGGTGGCGATGATTGCCGGCTACGGACTGCTCGCGTTCCGCGACCCCTACGGTATCCGGCCGCTGGTGTTCGGCCGGGCCGAGACCGATCGCGGTTACAATTACCAGGTCGCGTCGGAAAGCGTCGCGCTCGACACGCTCGGCTTCGAGCTGATGCGCGACGTGGCGCCGGGCGAGGCGATTTTCATCGACCTGGACGGCAATTTCTACAGTCGCCAGTGCGCGCAGAATACCTCGCTCAATCCGTGCATCTTCGAGTTCGTGTATCTCGCGCGGCCGGACTCGGTGATCGACGGGATATCGGTTTACGAGACGCGGCTGCGGATGGGTGAAAGCCTCGCCGACAAGATCAAGCGTCATTACGGGCACCTCGACATCGACGTGGTGATTCCGATTCCCGATTCGAGCCGGCCGGCCGCGATGGAGCTTTCCAAGCGCCTCAACCTGCCGTATCGCGAGGGCTTCATCAAGAACCGTTACATCGGGCGCACCTTTATCATGCCGGGGCAGGGGATCCGCAGGAAATCGGTGCGCCAGAAGCTCAACGCGATCGGCATGGAGTTCAAGGGCAAGAATGTGCTGCTGGTGGACGATTCCATCGTGCGCGGCCACACCAGCAGCGAGATCGTGCAAATGGCGCGCGAAGCCGGCGCGCGCAAGGTGTTCTTCGCTTCGGCTGCGCCGCCGGTCAGATTCCCCAACGTTTACGGCATCGACATGCCGACGCGTGAGGAACTCATCGCCAACGGCCGGTCGGAGGCCGAGGTCGCGCGTGAAGTCGGCTGCGACGAGTTGATCTATCAGGATCTTGACGCCTTGATCGAGGATGTGAGGAGCGTCAATCCCAAGGTGACCAATTTCGAGGACTCGTGTTTCAGCGGCATCTACATCACCGGCGATGTGACCCGGGAATATCTCGATGGCGTAGAAGCGCAGCGCCGGGACGGCGCCAAGCAGGCCGACATCGCCGCGGCGGCCCAGCTCGATCTGGGACTGGAGCTGGTCGAGTGACGGCTCTCGCCGACCGCATCTCTGCCCTCTCGTCGCCTGTGGTCTGTCGCCTGTCGTCTTGACATTCGCCCGGCCCAAGAGTAGTTTCCCCAATGCGCCGATTTGATGATCAGCTTGCGGGCGCGTAAAAAATACGGCTAAAGCGAGGGCAAACCCGTTTTTAGCGAGAGCTGAAACGGGTTTTTTATTTTCGACAACCGATGGCGAGGAGTATGGCTGAAAACTACAGACTTGAAACCCTGGCGGTGCGCGCCGGCATCGAGCGCAGCCAGTTCGGCGAGCATTCCGAGGCGCTGTATCTCACTTCGAGCTTCGTGTTCAAGTCGGCGGCGCAGGCCGCGGCGCGCTTCGCCAACCAGGAACCGGGCAACATTTATGCGCGCTTCACCAACCCGACGGTGACCGTGTTCGAGCAGCGGCTCGCCGCGCTCGAAGGCGCGGAGTGTTGCATTGCGACCTCATCTGGAATGGCCGCCATCCTGTCATGTGTGATGGGGATGCTCAAGGCGGGCGATCATATCGTGTGTTCATCCGGCGTGTTCGGCGCCACCGTGCAGCTGCTGGGCAACATCATGAAGCGTTTCGGCGTCGATACGACATTCGTTTCGGGAACCGAGGTCGCCAAGTGGCAGGCGGCGGTAAAGCCGAGTACGCGGATGCTGTATCTCGAGACGCCGTCCAATCCGCTGACCGAGGTCTACGACATCGTGGCGCTCGCCGCGGTTGCGAAAAAGGCGGGCGTGCTGCTGGTGGTGGACAACTGTTTTTGCACGCCGGTGCTGCAGCGGCCGCTTGATCTTGGCGCCGATATCGTGATCCATTCGGCCACCAAGTATCTCGACGGGCAGGGCAGGGTGCTGGGCGGCGCGGTTCTCGGCCAAAAGAGCGTGATCTATGAGGGCGTATTCGGGTTTCTGCGCACCGCTGGTCCCACTTTGAGTCCGTTCAACGCCTGGGTGATTCTGAAAGGGCTGGAAACACTGCAGCTGCGCCTGGAGGCGCAATCGGCGCGCGCGCTGGAGCTTGCGCGCTGGCTCGAAGCTCAGCCGGGGATCGAGCGCGTCCACTATCCGGGGTTGCCGTCGCACCCGCAGTACGAACTCGCCCGACGGCAGCAGAAAGGCCCCGGGGCGATCGTGTCGTTCGACGTGAAAGGCGGCAAAGAGGCGGCGTGGCGCATCGTCGACAATACCCGGCTGATTTCGATTACGGCCAACCTTGGCGATACCAAGACCACGATCACCCATCCGGCATCGACCACCCACGGCCGCATCTCTCCTGAGGCGCGTGCTGCGGCGGGCATCGGCGACGGTTTACTTCGGATTGCCGTGGGTTTGGAGAATATCGAGGACATCAAAGCAGATCTGGCGCGGGGACTGGCGACGTGAGGCGGGAAATCGGGAGAGCGTGAGCGGGAAGCGGATTTCTGTTGTGAGTTTTGATCTTACGACTCACGGCATTTCAAACCGGGAGGGAGCTCCCGCGGTGTAACTATGCCAAAGGCCGACAAGGGACTGCAGGACCGCCCCGAAAGCGAAAATCAGCATCGGCCGCAACCGCACCAGAAAAGACTCGAAAGCATTGGAGCCCAGACGCGCATTAATGGCCTGAGCAAGCTTCGGGTGGTAGAAGGGAGAATGCCGCATCCAAAACGACGCAACCCCGAAGACCAGCACGGGAAGCAGAATGATAGTGGCAATGGTCAGCGGAGGCATGTCCCCCGAAAACGGAGCCTCTGAAGCTGGCAAATGCATGGCGCCATAGATAGAGGTCCAAATTGCGAGGACCCAGATCGCGGCGATGATAAAACCGGAGTCGGATGGCATACCGACTGGCCTAGACGTGTCCGGTTAAGCGGCGCGCTTTTGCGCCCGTCTTGAACCGGGGGTTAGACCTTTCGCCACGACCTTGCGTAATTCTTCATTGATTCGCGTTTGGTAGCCACGGCCCTGGGACCTGAAAAAGGCGATTACGTCGGCATCAAGGCGAACAGTCGTCAGCACCTTGGTCGGTGCCTTCTGTGGGCCGCGGCCGCGCTTGAGAGCGGGAGGGCCCAGCATTTCCTCGGACCACGGCGGGTTGTCCGGGTCGATGCGTTTATTTGAAGTAGTCTTTGGCAACTTTAAAGTAATAGCGCGCTTCATGTTTTTCCGCCTTGCGTAAAGAGATGATGTGTGGACCTGCGCGGCGTTCGGTATGCACCATTACGACTGCGTCACCCTCCAATATCCCGAAGGTGACCAAGCGCTTTTCGCCGTAAGCGTGGCGAATGTCCTCGCGTGTGATCGTGAAGTTGTCCCAAATGGCCTCGCACCCGGCGAAATCGAGGCCGTGATCCTTGATGTTTCTCCGGCGCTTCGCTTCGTCCCAGGTGGCCACGAGTAAATTGTAATAACAAAATGCTCGCTACGCAAGGACAATATTTCGAAAGGTCTAACCGTTCGGCATGAGGGGCAGGCGACAGGCGGCGAAGCCGCTTGTTGATCGTCCCCTCGATGCCGTTGTTAGAGCGCGCCGAGCCCCTTTGCTCGTTTGCGCGAACACGCTCACTCACTTGACCTTGATGCCCGCAGTCTTGACCACCTTCTTCCAGCGCTCGTGGTCTTCTCGGACGTATTCCGCCAACGCCTCGGGAGTGGTCGGGGAAGTCTCCGCGCCTCGAGACGCGAGTTCCCGGACCGTTTTGGCGTCTTTCAGGATTCTCACCACCTCGCTATTGAGCTTATCGACGATTTCCTTCGGCGTCTTCGCGGGAGTGAACAAGCCGTACCAGATTACGTACTCGAACCCCGGAACGCCGGATTCTGCGACCGTCGGAATATCGGGCAGGTCTGGTGATCGTGCGGCGCTGCCCACGGCAATCGCTCTTAGCTTTCCGGATTTGACGCGCGGCACCGCGCCCGGCGCGGCGGCGAATTGGGTCGAGGTGTTCCCGGTGACAAGAGCCGAAACCGCCGCCGCCGCGCCTTCGAACTGAACGGGCACCATATTGACCCCCGTCGCTGTCTTGAGCCACTCCATCGCGAGATGGGGCCTGGAACCATAACCTTGCGAGCCGTAGTTGATCTGGCCGGGTGTCGCCTTCGCCAGCGCGACCAGCTCTTTCACTGATTTGACCGGCAGCGATGGATGCACCACGAGAAGCTGAGTGACGAAAACGAGCCTGCTGATGGGCGCGAAATCGCGGTTGGGGTCGTACGCAGGCTTTGCGTGCAACGCGGGATAGATGCTCATCGGCGCCAGTTGGCCTTGCAGGAGGCTGTAACCGTCAGGTGACGCCTTCGCAATAAGTTCGGCGCCGACAGCGCCTGCACCGCCTGGCCGAATCTCAATGACAACCGGCTGCTTCAATGCCTCCGTCAATTTCTTTGCGACGATGCCGCCGATCAATTCAGCTCCGCCGCCGGCTGGAAACGGCACAACCCAGCGGATCGGCTTGTTGGGGTAGGCCTGCGCGCTCGCGACCTGCGCCAGGATCACCATCAGTGATGCGCCTGCCCACGTAACAAGTTTCATGGTTGTCTCCTTGTGGATTGGTGGCGGTTGGTTGATGTAATCGATCAGCGGATTCGGTAACCCGTTCACGGCGGCTGGCGCGCGGATGCCGATGCTATGGATCGTACGTTTCCCGGCGCTATTGTCATTTCGCGCTCTAGACAGAATGGCTTCGTGCGAGTGGTAGGCGGTCTGCCTCCTTGGTAACGTGGATTGCGTGGCGAGCCACGCCGAGCCACATGTTGAGCACGCAGGCGTCAACCGAGTAAAGGAGGCGGACCATGAGTAAGTCTAGCAAGTTATTCGTCGGAATGGACGTGCACAAAGATTCCATCGATCTGGCCACGGGGGAAGAGCGAGGGGAGGTCCGCCACCACGGCGCCATCGGCGGGGATCTCGCCGCGCTGGGCCGGGCGGTGCGCAAACTCGAATCGCTGGGGAAGGCGCTCGTGTTCGTCTACGAGGCGGGCCCGTGCGGTTTCGTGATCTACCGCTTTTTGCGCGCGCGGGCACGAGTGCTGGGTGGTCGCGCCCTCGATGATCCCGCGCCAGAGTTCGGACCGGGTCAAGACCGACCGGCGCGACTGCCTGAAGCTTTGCCGGCTCGCGCGCGCGGGCGAACTCACCCCGATCTACGTGCCCGATGCGGCCGATGAGGCGATGCGGGATTTGGTGCGCACGCGCGAAGACGCCGTCATCATGCAGCGCCAGGCGCGCCAACGGCTGGCAGCGCTTTTGCTTCGCAACGACGTGCGCTATGCGGGTAAGACGGCATGGACGGCGGCGCACCGGCGCTGGATCGCACAGCTCAAACTGCCGGCGCAGCCGCAGCAAATCGCCTTCGAGGAGTATGTGCAAGCCGTCAACGAAGCTACCGCCAGAATCGAGCGGCTCGAGCAGGCGATTGCCACCGAACGTGGACACTGGCGCTGGCTGCCGGTGGCGCACGCGCTCGAAGCGTTTCGCGGTATCCAGGTGATTCACGCCACGCGCATCATGGCCGAACGCCCACGCTCACCCTCAACTTGCCTGCTGCGAGCAAGTTGTAGGGGTGGAGCGCGTTGTTCGACGCGTCATTTCATCCGTCTTTCCATCACGGCTTTCATGATCGGTTTGACCGTTGCCAGATCATCGTCACCCTTGATGGAATATTCCTTCCACTCGTCATCGGAATCAAAGGTGCCGATGAGATAGTGCTGCCGTCGTGGGTAGAGGTAAGCGAACACGCGACCGTTGACCTTCATCGAGATCGCATATTTGATCGGGTCGAGGGAGATGTTGCCAGGCTTCCAGTTCTTGATCTCGTCGAGCAGCGTTGTGACCTTCGCCCGGACTGCCGCATCTGTAATGTAGTTTAGATGATCGTCGAGGTGTGCCACCTCGACGATTTCCGGCGGCGCTACAGTTTGTTGTTCCGTGAAGATCGGAACGACGTCGGCCTCACCTTCGAACTTGAGGCAATTGAACGTGAACAAGGAGATGGGGAGGTCAAGCCACTTGCACCGGTTGACAAGTGTCTGTGAGAAACTGGGAGCAACAAGAAAGAGGCGAACCTGTTGGGTCGGATCAATGCCGTGCGCCTTGTAAAGTCGCGCATAGGATTCCACGTGCGTTGAGACATAGTCGTAGTAGTCGAGTCCTTGGAACAACATACCGTCGTCTTGTGTGACCTTGATCTCGGCTACGACGAGCGACTTGCCGCTGTCCACCATGAGGACATCCAGTCGCCCGCGAGCCGCCGGTTTCTGGTGGTCCACATAGACGAGACCGTCCTCAATCAATCCAGCATGTCGCCGGACGAGGTCTTCAAGCTCCTGCTCAGACACATCGGCTTTAGTGTATCTCTTCATCTCCTATCTCTTTGGTCGAACGTCCGCGATGACGCGCACGAGCGAGCAGGCGAAGGAGCGCTCGCCAAGTGTCGCTGTCGATCGCGCGGTTATGCACCCGCTCGGTGAAACTCAGCAACCGATACTGGCTTCCGCACGGCTATCGATTTTCGGAGAGCTTTGATGCGCTCGAGCTCGTGCATCGTCCGTGCGGTGAAATAGGACTCTCCGCAGTGCGCACAAGACCACATCGGTATTCCTTCAACCACAAGAAGGTTTCGCCCACCGCCAAAGGTCCGGGCGACCCGCCTAAGCTGTACGCCCGCACGACCGCACGAGGCACAGAGATACCTAGACGAGGTAGACGGTGATGATGTAGAGCGCGCCCGTGGGGCCAACTTTGGCGACCGCTTCGGCTTCTCGACTATCGAGGGTACGCCCTCGAATGAGAACTTTGGTTTCGTGCGTTTGGTGATCCTTCTGGCGCTCGACGATGCGGCCAGTGAGGATGATGTTTTCGAGATCGAGGATCGTGAGATTGTCATCTTCCAGTTCTTCGGCGGCGTGGAGGGATACGACATAGTTCAGAGAGCGAACCAGGTCGCGTATTCGAGTGATCGAAAGTCGTGGCACACGGGCAATTCTACAGGAGCGCGTCTAAGGTGCATAACGTTCCGGTTGTGGCGCGCGGTGCGCGGCGCGAAGCGCCGTGCGAAACGCGTCGCTCACCAACCGGTAGTTATACCTCAGCCAATTCACGCGGCTATCTTTCGCAGTACCGACGGATGCAGTTCTGCGACCTTGATCAATGTCTTCGCAGCCGCGTTGGGTTCGCGACGTCCTTGTTCCCAGTCCTGAAGCGTGCGCACCGAGACACCCAGTAGCTCAGCAAACTGGGCCTGGGAGAGCCCGGATTTCTCCCTAGCCCGAACAATTGGGTAGGACTCAGTGGTGTAGCGCCGCCCAATCCGGCCCGCTTTGAGGTCTCGGATTCCCTGAAGGATCTCCTTACCGAGGTTCCGCGACTTCTCCCATTTGGCCAATTGTTTCTCAGTCATCTTTCTCATCTTCGATTGCCTCTTTCATTGCCTTCAAAACATGAGCCGGGATGTCCTCGCGAACGTTCTTGCCATAGAGCGTGAGCATCCAAATATGACCACGAGCAAGGCGTAGGTAGTAGATGATTCGCAGCCCACCGCGCTTGCCGCGCCCTTTCGCGGCCCATCGGAGCTTCCGTACGCCACCAGAGCCTGGCACGACCTTTCCAGATTCAGGATGCGCATCCAGGTACGTCTGCAGTTCCCGATATTGGTCATCATCGAGGTATCGATCGAGGTTCTTGGTAAAGAATGGCGTCTCGATGAACTCGAACATTGGCCTATGCTACGGCATTGCCGTAGCGATGTCTAGGCCACGTGCCGTCTTGATGCTGAGGTATAACGTGTTGCTCTGCCGCGGGCCACCGTGACGCCAGGGCCTCAGCGCTCACTGAAACGAACCCACTTCTGCTCACTAAAACGGACCCTGCAAATGCGCACGGGTTGGTGCGGTTGGCGCGGTAGTCCCGAA
>MERI01000104.1 GCA_001772005.1 Betaproteobacteria bacterium RIFCSPLOWO2_12_FULL_62_58
TGTTGTCCTTGATGATCTTCGCCCAGCGCTTCATTTCCGATTGCACGTAGGCGTCGAACTCGGCCGGCGATGCGCTGATGCTGATCGGGGTCTGACGTTTCGCCAGAACGCCTTCCGCCTCCAGCTCGTTCATCGCCGCAACAGCGACCGCATGCAGCCTGGCTACGATCGGTTTCGGCGTGCGGACTGGCGCAAAGATGCCATTCCAGTTCAGGCTGCCGATGCCCGGAAATCCAGCTTCGGCCATGGTGGGCACGTTCGGCAGGTCGGCGAGGCGCTTGTCCGAGGTAACCGCAAACGCCTTGACCTGTCCCGCCCGAACCCCTCCGATATTGGACGCCACGTTGGATTCCGTGATGTGGATATCGCCGCGGAGCATTGCCGTCAGGGTCTCCCCGGCGCCTCTCGAAGGCAGGTGCACCATCTTGATGCCCGCCGCGGCCTGCAGCGCAAGCATGTCGAGGTGCGAGTACGAACCGAGCGGCGCCTGGTAGTTGAGCTGGCCGGGACGTTCCTTCGCGTAAGCAATCGCTTCCTTCAGCGTGTTCGCGGGAAGCTTCGGGCTGCCGAGAATGAAGTTGGGGATCGCGACCAACTTGGTCACACCGGCCAGATCCTTGATCGCGTTGGTCTTCATCTGCTTCGCGAACAGGAGCGGATTGATGGAATTGGTGGATATGTTTCCGACCAGCAGCGTATAACCGTCGGGCTGTGCCTGCGCCGTCAACTCCACCGCGATATTGCCCGCGGCGCCGGGGCGGTTGTCCACCACGACCTGCTGACCGAGAGCCCGGCTCATCTTGGGCTCGATCATCCGCGCGATGATGTCGGTGGCCCCTCCCGGCGCGAACGGGATGAGCAGACGTATCGGCCGGGTCGGATAGTTCTGCGCCGCTGATTGCGCCGCAGTCGCGGCGGACACCGACGCGCAAAGGGCGACTATTAAGGCACTGCCGTATCTGATCATGGTTTTCCTCCTCGAAATTCAGTGACGGGTCATGGGTGATGGGCGATGGGCGATTGGTTTTCGACTCACCACTCACGACTCACGGTTTTTCACGCTCCTCGATCTCGACCAGCGCTCCCAGAAAATCTTTTGGATGCACAAACGCGATGCGCTCGCCGCGCACGTTGCGCTGAATCCTGCCTTCGCCGAGTATCCTCGCGCCTTTCCCGGCGATCTCGCCGCTCGTTGCATCCACGCTGTCGACATTGAGACAGAAGTGATGAATGCCGCCGGCGGGATTGCGCTCCAGGAACTTCGAAACCGGCGAATCGGGGTGAGACGGCTCCATCAACTCGATGCGGGCGTTGCGAAGCTCGACATAGGCAAGCCGCACGCCCTGCTCCTCGTTCACGCTGGCTTCGCCCACGTTCAGGCCGTAGACCTCCTTCAGGCGTTTCGCCGCGGCATCCAGGCTGGGAACGACAATGGATACATGGCTTAGTCCGGTGATCATGCCGCTCTCCTCAAAAACATTCGAGGGCAGGCAAAGCCCGCCCCGGCGAAACTTGGGAGCAGGAACCCAGCATATGTCATTCCCGAGAAATCGGGAATCCATACATCCCCTCGTCTCGCGTGAACCATCCTATGGATTCCCCCCCGATTAAAGCATTCGGGGGCAGGCTCCACCACGGGAATGACAACAGGTGTCGTGCCGCAGAGGCATTCTTGGAATCGGGATCAATCAAATAACTTTCGCCGCTCGCAACTCGGCGATTCTCTTTTCGGAAAGCCCAAGCTCCTCGCGCAGCACCTGTTCGGTATGCTCGCCGAGCGTCGGCGGCGCGCGACGCACACTCGCGGGTGTCCCGCTGAAGCGGAATGGTATCCCGAGCATTTTCACTTCGCCCGCGGTCGGATGCTTGACCGTGCGCACCATCCCGCGCGCAACGGTATGCGGGTCGGATAGCGCCTGCGACACGCTGTTGATGCGGCCGCACGGAATGCCCCCCGCAGTAAGTTTGTCCAGCCACGCTTGCGCGGTGTCGCGCTCAAGCGCCTGGGCGATCATGTCGTCGAGCGCCTCGCGGTTGGCGACCCGGTCGGGATTCTTCGCAAATCGCGGATCGGCTGCCCATTCTGACCTGCCCAGCACGGTGGCGAATTTTGCGAACTGCGCGTCGTTGCCGACGGCCACCGCGATCATGCCGTCTTTCGCCGGATAGGCGGTATACGGCACGATGTTGGGATGCCCGTTGCCGAAGCGCCCCGCCTCCTTGCCCGATATCAGGTGATTGGAAGCGACGTTGGCGAGCATGGCGAGGCTGGAATCGAACAGCGACACTTCGACGTGCTGGCCGCGTCCGGTGCGATGCCGCGCGTGGACCGCCGCCAGTATCGAATTGCACGCCAGCATGCCGGTGACGATGTCGACGATGGCCACACCATACTTCATCGGGGTGCCGTCAGGCTCGCCGCAGATGCTCATCAAGCCCGACTCGGCCTGCAGGATGAAGTCATAGCCGGGCAACGCCGCCTTGGGACCGCTCGAACCGTAGCCGGTGATGGAGCAGCGGATCACGCGCGGCGCGTTGGCCCCCAGCCACTCGTTGCCGAAACCCCATTTCTCGAGCGTGCCAAATTTGAAGTTCTCGACCAGCACATCGCACGCGGCGATGAGTTTGGCGAGGATTTCCTGGCCGGGCTTGCCCGCCATGTTGAGCGTAATCGAACGCTTGTTGCGATTGATGCCGAGAAAGTACGCCGACTCGCCGCCCGCAAACGGCGGACCCCAGGTACGGGTGTCGTCGCCGCTCCCCACCGGTTCGACCTTGATCACGTCGGCGCCCATGTCGCCGAGCATCATGGTGCACAAGGGTCCGGCGAGAATGCGCGTTAGGTCGAGAACGCGCATCCCGTCCAGCGCACCGCCGTGATTGTCAGAACCCATCAAATTCCCTTACCGCCAAGGAAAACTAAAACAATAATTGAACCGCCAAGACGCCAAGGCGCCAAGAAATTCGAAGATTAATTGCCCTTACGTCGCGCTAACCGGCGCGCGCTGCTCTTCCACGCGTCCGCGTTAAGCAGCCGGTTAGCCCGAATCATTGCTCTGATTTCTGCCACGGTAAACGGTGGTTCACGGCGGTGGATCATGTAATGACAATTCGGACACAGAGGAACCAAATCCTTCTCTGGACTTAGCTGGTATTCTTTGCGAACAGATCCAATCGGCACCACGTGATGCACATGCATGCAATGCTTGCCGATCCCGCCATACGTTTTTTCGAAGTCAATTCCACATGCCTTGCAGACGTATCCATGAACCTCCAGGCACTTCTCACGAGCCTGTACATTACGTTCAAATCGATTGACTAGAACTTGCGTTGTTGCGCCTTCAACAAATACGGACTCTCGGGTCACTTCGTCGCCGTGATCGTTTGGCGCTCGATAGCCACCGGCTTTCAGTCTCCAGTTGCCACGACCTGCGGTGTGCGGTCTCTCGATGATTCCCTCGATCACCAAATCCTGTCGCGCCCAGCGAATCTCGTGTTGGAACAAAAAATCACCACTTCGCTTCTGCTTCTTTTCTCGTTCCGTTAGACGCCACTTTTTCGCTAGCGCTTCATAAGCCTGCGTGGGCGAAACTTCCCCTTTTTCCCGCAGCAAGGTCATCAAATCAGACTTCTGAGTTCTTTGATCGGGTATCGGCATGCGGGCTAACATCCAATAGTCAGTGAAATCACCAAATGTCATACCCTTCCGGGTATCCATCGGCAGCTTAAACTGATTCTTGTTTTTCCTGGCGTGCTTGGCGCGCTTGGCGGTTCAATTATGGTTCTGTTCTTGGCGTCTTGGCGTCTTGGCGGTTAATTGTTTCGCGGTTCAGCTTTGTTTCGCCTTCTTGCCGCGCATCGCGGGTGGCGCGTTCAAATCCTTCTCGCATCCCTCCAGATATTCCTCGAGTTCCTTCTTGTCGCGCAAGCGAAACTTCTGGAAGTCGGGCGGACGGCCGGCGAGGAAAGCCGCCATCCCTTCTTTCGCCTCCTGCGAATCCCACACATGGGCGAGCAGTTCCATGCCGTGTTGCCACGAGGCATACAGCATGTCGGACTCGAAATTAAGAGACTTCTTGGTCATGCGCAACGTCAGCGCGCTGTGGCCCTTCATCGTCTCGCACCACTTGAGTGTTTCCTTGAGCAAATCGTTCTGCGGCACGCACTTGTTGATGAGCCCGACCTCCGCCGCTTCCTTGGCGCCGAAGCGGCGCGCGCAGAAGATCATCTCGCGCGCAAGGCGCTCGCCGATGAGGCGCGGCAGGTACTGCGTCGCGCCCACCGTGGGGCAGGCGCCGACCTTGGCGCCGGTCTGACCGAGCACCGCGTTGTCCGAGGCGATCACGAGATCGCACCACAGCGCGAGCTCGTGCCCGCCACCCATGCACCAGCCGTTGACCATCGCGATCACCGGGATCGGCAGCCCGCGGATCGTCATCGCCAGCCCCAGCATGCGGTCGTTCCACATACAGGCATTCGTGAAGTTGAGGCGCTTCATCGCGTAGAAGTCGCCGCCGGCGGAAAACGCCTTGTCGCCGGCGCCGGTCACCACCGCGCACACGATCGATGGGTCTTCGCGCGTGGATTTCAGCGCATCGATCATCTCGTCGAGCGTCTGTTCGCGGAAAGCGTTGAGCACGCGCGGACGATCGATCGTCACCCACGCAACCTGATCCTTCACTTCATGGAGAATGTCGCGATATTTCCGCTTTGTGGACTGGCTTTTGCTGGCAGGCATTGCGCTCCCCGATCTGGCTGTATCACTGGTATGGAAAAGAGCCTGGAAGTTTACCAGATCACCGCGTCCAGGCCGCGTGCCGCGATCTTTTCCCGCACACTATAGACCACGCGTCTGGACTTTGTGCGAAAACAGCGCCAACCCCGCGGCAAAGTCGCAGTGCATCGCGCCACCACCTCGCCCGGTTCCGCCCATTGGGCTAGAATCCCGTGGGTTGACAGTGCCGCAGTTTCGCCGATCGAGGAGGAGGAACATGAGAAAAGATGCTGGTATCGCCGCGCTCTGGTGCGTTCTGTGTGCCGCTCTCGTGGCGATCCCACCAACAGTACGCGCGCAATATCCCACCAAGCCGATCCGCCTCATCGTACCGTTTCCGCCTGGCGGGCCGACGGATACGCATTCCCGCTGGGCGGGACAACAGCTCAGCGCCGCTTTCGGGCAGCCGGTGGTCGTGGAAAACCGCGCTGGGGCCGCCGGTGTCATCGGCACCGAGGCCGTCGCGAAGGCCGCGCCGGACGGCTATACCCTGCTCGGCGGCAACCCGGGCCCGCTCACCATCGCGCCGAGCCTGCGCAAACAGCTCGGCTACGACGCGATCAGGGACTTCGCGCCGATCACTCTCATCGCGCGCAGCGCAAGCTGCATGTGCGTGCATCCCAGCATTCCGGCGAAGGGCCTGAAGGACTTCATCGCGCTGGCGAAGTCGAGCCCCGGCAAGATCAATTACGCGACGCCGGGTGTCGGCACGGTCGGACACCTCGCCATCGAGAATTTCGCAACGCTCGCCGGGATCAGGATGACGCACGTACCCTACAAGGGCGCGGCGATCTACACCGTCGACCTGATAGCGGGGAACATGGACTTCGCCCAGATCCAGATTTTCCAGGCCGTGCCGCATGTGCGCGCCGGCAAACTACGCTGCCTCGCAGTCACGGCGGTCGCGCGCTCACCGTTGCTGCCCGAGGTGCAGACGGCGCAGGAGCAGGGCGTGAAGGGCTTTTCGAGCTACAACTGGAACGGCATCCTCGCCCCCGCCAGCACGCCAAGGGCGGCCGTCATCGACCGGGTCCACGCCGTGCTTTCCAAACCGCTCACCAACCCCGACACCCGCAAGCAGATGGAAGCGCTCGGCTACGAGGTGTCGGGGGACGGACCGGCGGAATACGCGGCATTTATCAAGGCGGAAACCGAGAAATGGGCGAAAGTGGCGAAGGCGGCGGGCATCAAGCCCGAGTAACTGGTGGCCGTGAGGGCGGGAGATCGTGAGATCGTGAGATCGGAAGTGCAGTGAGGCAACTTCTTTCCCTTACGCCCTCACGCTCTCCCGCTCTCACGGACTTTGTCGCCCTCCCGCCCTCCCGCCCTCCCGATCTCACGATCTCTGGAAGCACGATCGATCCATAACCGAAGGAAAGGACCATGGCTGAGAAGAAGGACCCCGCATACTTCATGTACTTCCCCGGGAACTACCGCTGGTCCGCCGCTTTCATCAACATGATCGGCTCGATCGCTTACGGGGGAGCGGAAATGGCCGAACTGCACAAGAT
>MERI01000105.1:0-552 GCA_001772005.1 Betaproteobacteria bacterium RIFCSPLOWO2_12_FULL_62_58
CAGTTCCTCGACCTCATTCAGGAAGGCAACATCGGCCTGATGAAAGCGGTGGACAAGTTCGAGTATCGCCGCGGCTACAAGTTTTCGACCTACGCGACGTGGTGGATCCGGCAGGCGATCACGCGCTCGATCGCCGACCAGGCGCGCACCATCCGCATCCCGGTGCACATGATCGAAACCATCAACAAGATGAACCGCATCTCGCGCCAGATCCTGCAGGAGACGGGGCAGGAGCCCGATCCGGCGCTGCTGGCGGAGAAGATGGAAATGCCGGAGGAGAAAATCCGCAAGATCCTCAAGATTTCGAAGGAGCCGATCTCGATGGAAACGCCGATCGGTGACGACGACGACTCGCATCTCGGCGATTTCATCGAGGATCAGTCGACGATTGCGCCGAACGACGCCGCGGTGTTTGCTAGCCTGCGCGGGGTGACCAAGGACGTGCTGGATACGCTTACCCCGCGCGAAGCGAAGGTGCTGCGCATGCGCTTCGGCATCGAGATGAACACCGACCACACGCTCGAAGAAGTCGGCAAGCAGTTCGACGTCACG
>MERI01000105.1:562-6770 GCA_001772005.1 Betaproteobacteria bacterium RIFCSPLOWO2_12_FULL_62_58
GAAGAAGTCGGCAAGCAGTTCGACGTCACGCGCGAGCGCATACGGCAGATCGAAGCCAAGGCGCTCCGGAAACTGCGGCACCCTTCGCGCTCCGAGCGGCTGCGCAGTTTTCTCGATACCGAATAAGTAAACTTCATCATCCCCTCTCCCTCAGGGAGAGGGCTAGGGTGAGGGTGGTTTTCTCTTTCCCGCTATAATTCCCCCGGGGGTCTGTAGCTCAGTTGGTTAGAGCAGGGGACTCATAATCCCTTGGTCGTTGGTTCGAGTCCAACCAGACCCACTCTCAAACTCAAGGACTCACGGCGCGGGATGTTTCCGCCTGGCAAAGCCACGTCGCCCAGGCATGTCTGAGCATTCTTTCAGATAAACTGTCGGCACCATGCGGCTACTCACCTTCCTGGAATATTGCGCGGTCGTCGTCGGCATCATTGCGATGGCCGCCGCCAAGCTGTTCGCCATTCCCAAGGGGTTTCACCTCGGCCTGTTCCTGGTCGGCACCGGCATCGCACTGGGTGGACTGGAATCGGTGGTTACGCGGCGGATGAGTTTTCGCACTTCGAGCGAAGCGGGCGAGGACTATGCAGGCGCACCGGCGGCGCTCTGGGGTCTCATGGCGCTGCTGGTCGGCGCCGCCGTAATTGCCTCGGCTTATCTGATGGACGCAGGGTTGTGGCGGACGACGGTCAACTACCTGACGCGCCGTCCCGGTCCCGTAATGGCGGGACTGGGATTGGTGGTCGCCGGGGCCGGCGCGCTGCTCATGTTCGATCGCAGCGGCCGGCGTGGTGTCTGGCGGATGTTGCTGGTGAGGATTCCGAAAACGATTGTGGGCTTGGTCCTGGTCGTTGCGGGCCTTGCGGGCGTCGCCCTGGGGGTGTGGGAGTGGTTTGATCCGAAGGATTTCGACCGTATTGCGAGAGGCATGTGGGAGCGGTTCGACCTGCGGGCTTTCGACCGTTTCTGGAAGGGCATGTTCGGCTCGCGTCGCTGAGTAATTCCAGGTTACTTGCGCCAGACTGCGCCGCCGTCAACGTTCACCACGCTGCCGCTCATGTATGAGGCACGGTCGGAGGCGAGGAACACGATCACGTTCGCAACCTCCTCCACGGTGGCCGGCCTGCCGAACGGGAAACCCTTGGTCAGCTCGCGCCAGCGTTCCGCATCGCCCAGTTCCTTCTGCGCTTGATTGCGCCAGCGCGTGACGCCGCGGTCGGTTGCGGTCGCGGTCGGATTGACGCCCATCACGCGCACGCCATATCTGGGACTGTCGGCGCCGAGCGTGCGCGACATCGTCATGAGCGCGGCATTGGCCATGCTGCCGGCAAGGTAGCCTGCGGTCGGCCGCTCGCCGGCGGTGCCGATCACATTGATGATCACGCCGCTCCGGCGCTCGCACATTGCGCGGTAGACTTCGCGCGTCACGTTGATGAAGCCGAACACCTTGAGATCCCAGGCCGCGCGCCAGGCCTTGTCGTCGAGGTCGGTGATCGTCCCCTGGGGGATCGCACCCGCATTGTTGATGAGGATATCGATGGCGCTGCATGCGCGCGCGAGTTTGACCGCATTTTCGGCGGCGGAGAGGTCATGCGCGTGACATGTGACCGTCACCGGATGAGATGCGGTGATTTTCTTGCGCGCGGCTTCGAGATCGGCGGCGCTGCGCGCGGAGAGATGGAGATTGCAGCCTTCGGCTGCGAGCAGCTGCGCGACGCCGAAGCCGATGCCGCGCGAGCCGCCGGTGACGAGCGCTGTGCGTCCTTTCAAATCGAGTTCCATGGGGTCGTCCTTATGTCGTTATTTGGCGACAGACCGGCGTGTCGATGCCCGCCGCAAGGCGCTATTCTACTGCAGGCGGTCCGCCTAGTTTGTCAGACTTTGGTTCGACAAACTCCTAAGGCGAAGCGCCAAGTCCGACAGGCTGCTAGCGGTCAACCGTCGCCAGCACTGCGCGTTAAAGGAGCATCCGAAAGCTTTTTTCGGTAAAACCCCATCATATTGAGAAAAGGAATGACGCCATGAGCAAGTTATTGTCCATCCTGATTGCAACCGTGTTTGCGGCGACGACCATGACTGCCGCGGCGCAAGCGCCCAAGGCCACCCCGGCAACGCCGGCCCAACCGGCCACCCCGGCCAAAGGTGATGCGGCGAAAGCGACCCCGGCGACCCCGGCCCAGCCCGCCACGCCCGCGAAGGCCGCCGATGAATCCAAGGCCGGCGCCAAGAAAGCCACGGGCAAGAGCAAAGCCAAAGCCAAGGGCAAAGCCAAAGCCAAGGGCAAAGCCAAGGGCAAGGCCAAAACCGATGCCAAGAAAGCAGCCGAAACCGACAAGAAGTAACGCATCAGAACGCGGATAAAACCGCGGGTCGGAGCAACAAAGGCGGGAAGCTATCCCGCCTTTTTTGTTGCTGTCGCCCGGCAGGGCGCACTTACTTGGAGGTGGAAGTCCTCTACATACCCGGCAAGGGGAAGTGTTAGCCGAACGGCAAGGGTGTCCGTCGTGAGGCGGAATCTGAAGGAAGCTGTAGGCAAAGCGCTGGCCTGACGAACAGGAAGCGGATAGGAGGCGACGCATTGGGGTGAGGCGGCCAATATCGTCAAAGCCCGATACTTGCACGGAGCGATGCGGCGTATATCCGACAGGCGTAAGCGTGAAGGGGGGTGTGCAATACCCGGGGAGGTCTGGCGATCTGCCACGGGCTACTGGCGTCGGAAGGCGCTGGGATGGGTTGCCAGAAGTCAGCAGAGGGCATAGTAGGGTGCTGATTTGGCCCGAAGGCCCGAACGTGAAGCACCGCGAGTAGGATGATAGATCTCGATGCGAGCCAGTGAGGCAAAAACGCAGTGGGAAGCTGCGGCCTGTCCCGAGGGAGGCGGACGGAATTCGCCCGAACTCCGTGCAGGTGCGGAGGCGCGCGCGGCGGCTATTGGGCGAACGAAAGCGGAGGGGCTGCGGCTGATGGAATCCGTAGTCGAACGCGGCAACATGCGGCTGGCATATCAGCGGGTGGTCGAGAACAAAGGTGCACCGGGAGTTGATGGATTGACGGTGACTGAGTTCAAAGACTGGCTGAAGGTAAACTGGCCGAGCGTCAAGGCAGCGCTGCTGGAAGGTCGATACATTCCGCAAGGGGTGCGTGCAGTGGACATCCCCAAGGCAACTTGGATCGGGAACTGGAAAGGCGGGGGCACACGTTTTGCCGGTACGCCGATGACTGCAATGTGTATGTGCGCAGTCTGAAGGCGGCGCGCAGGCTGATGGGGACGCTGACGATATTTCTCGAAGGCAAACTCAAGCTCAAGGTCAACGCGGCCAAGAGCGCCTGTGCGAGACCTTGGGAACGTAAGTTCCTGGGCTACAGCCTGACGGCTCACCGGGAGCCGAGGCTCAAGATCGCCAAAGGCAGCCTGAAGCGACTGGCGAACCGAGTACGAGAAATCGTGCGCGGCAACGCCACGCGCAGTCTGCAGTTCACGATTGAACGCCTCAACCCGCTGCTGCGGGGCTGGATGGCCTACTTTCGGCTGACCGAGGTCACAAAGGCGTGTTGCAGGAGTTGGACGGGTGGATCAGGCGCAAGCTGCGGGTGCTGCTGTGGCGTCAGTGGAAGCGCGTGTACACTCGGGTAAAGATGCTGAGGCGAAGGGGACTGGATGAGCCGCGGGCGTGGCGCTCGGCCACCAACGGGCGCGGCCCGTGGTGGAACGCTGGTGCCAGCCACATGAACGCGGCCTATCCGACATCCTTCTTTACCTCCATGGGGCTGGTTTCGCTGCTGGACACTCAGCTGCGTATTCCAGTGTGTTTCATGAACCGCCGGATGCGGAACCGCACGTCCGGTGGTGTGAGAGGACGGCGGGGGTGACCCCGCCTCCTACTCGGTGTGTTTGGTGGTTACCGCCTGAACAGCGCGGTCGATAAATACCCTCACTGCGATATTGCGGATTTCCAGGCACGGTTTGATGCCTGTTTCATGAGGCGGCGCGGGGAATCAGTGGTCGCGGCCGTTGCCCGCCGCGGTGTGCGTGAGATCAGGCAACACCATACCTCCTGAACCACTCCTGCATTTTCTTCCAGCCGTCGTCCGCCGCTTCCTTGCGGTAATTCGGCCGGTAATCGGCGTAGAAGGCGTGCGGCGCTTCGGGATAGACGATGATCTCCGACGTTGTATTGCCCGCGGCTTTGAGCGCGGCGCGCATCTCCTCGACATGCGCAACCGGGATGCTCGCGTCCTGACCGCCGTATAAGCCACGCACCGGCACCTTGAGGTGCGGCGCAAGCTCCACCGGGTAGGCGGGTTGCAGCGGCGCTTTCTGCGGCGCGACCAGCCGGCCATACCATGCGACGCCGGCCTTCACCTTCGGATTGTGCACGCAGTAAGTCCAGGTGATGCGTCCGCCCCAGCAGAAGCCGGTGACACCCAGGCGCGAGGTGTCGGCCTTGCCGGTCGACTCGGCGTAAACCACGGAAGCATCGAGGTCGGACATCACCTGGCTGTCGGGGACATGGTTAACGACCTTGGCGAAGATTTCCTGATTGTCGGTCATCTTCGACACGTCACCCTGGCGGTGGTAGAGCTCGACCGCGATCGCGAAGTAGCCGAGCTTGGCGAGCCGGCGGCAGACATCCTTGATGTGCTCGTGGACGCCGAAGATCTCCTGCACCACCAGCACCAACGGGAACTTGCCGTTCTTGTCGGGATGCGCGCGATAAGCGGGCACCGGGCCGGTCATGGTTTGCATCCGGGCCTCGCCCGCGACGAGACCCTTGTCGTCGGTGGTAATGACGGTCGAGGCGATCGGCTGCACGATTTTCGCAAAGCCTTGCGGCAGCAGTGAAGTCACGAGATCGCGCAGGCGGGTCTCGGCTTGCGGCAACACGCCGTGCAGAACGGAATCGGTCATGATGTGCTCCTCCTTGAGTGCGGATATTGGAAGTGTCGGGCGGGTAAACCGGAAAAATTATAACACCGCAAATCCCCGCAGCTTGACACTGCCGCGCGCAGCGGCATAGATTCCCTGCTCCGCTGTTTCCATCCCGTTCGAGGAGAACCACACGGTGAAAATCACGAAAATCACGAGCTACACGGCGCATCCCGGCTGGCGCAAGAACCTGATCTTCGTCAAGGTCGAGACCGATGCCGGCATGCACGGCTGGGGCGAGGCCTATTCGCAATACGACCGCGACCGCGCGGTCGTCGCTCAGCTGGAAGCGCTCGGGCCCTACGTGGTGGGGCGCAGCCCGTTCGACGTCAAGCACTTCACCCAGCTTGCGTTCGACGATTACGCGGCGCGTCGCGGGTCACTGGAGCTGTTCTGCGCTATCAGCGGCATCGAGCAGGCGATGTGGGATATCGTGGGCAAGGCATGCCATCAGCCGGTCTACAATCTCCTCGGGGGACGCTGCCGCGACCGGATCCGCGTCTACGCCAACGGCTGGAGTTACGGCATGAAGGAACCGGCGGACTATGCACGCGCCGCCGAGAAAGTCGTTGCGCAAGGCTTCAATGCGCTCAAGCTTGATCCGCTGCCCGCGCCATGGCGCACGTATATCCCCAAGGAGCACGAGGAGCGGGCGGTGCGGGTGGTCAAGGCCGTGCGCGATGCGGTGGGACCGGAGATCGATATTCTGATCGACCAGCACCGGCGGCTCGCGCCGATGCATGCGATCCGGCTCGACAAGCGCCTTGCCGAGGTCGGCCTCTACTGGATGGAAGAGTCGTGTGCGGCGGAGTTTCCCGATGAACTTGCGGCGATACGCCGTGAGACGGGGCTGCCGATAGTGATCGGGGAAGCGACTTACACCAAGACTGGATTCCGGCCGCTGCTGGAAAAGCGCTGCGCCGACATCCTCAACCCGGACGTTGCATGCTGCGGCGGCATCCTCGAGCTGAAGGAGATCGCGGCGATGGCGGAGTCCTTTCTGGTCGCCATGTCGCCGCACAACTACAACTCCACGGTGGTGGCGCTGGCCTCGACGGTACACGCCTCGGCGACCATGCCCAATTTCATCATCACCGAGTATTTCCTGCCTTTCGTCGAGTTCGGCGACACGATCTCGCCCAATCAGCTGAAGCCCAGGAACGGTTACATCGAACTGCCGACCGCGCCGGGCCTCGGCGTCGATCTCGATGAGGAAGCGTTGAAGCAGGTGCCGGGCAAGCCCTATGCGCTGCGCAAACTGCGGCAGCCGGCGGACGAGAGCGGCGG
>MERI01000106.1 GCA_001772005.1 Betaproteobacteria bacterium RIFCSPLOWO2_12_FULL_62_58
CGTCGATAACCAGCCCGTACCGCGCAGGCTATTTGAGTCAGATTTTTAGATGAGGCAACGAAACACATTTCGGTCAGATTTTTAAATGAGGCAACACGGATCTCGCGACAACGCTAACCACGCCTGCCCAGCATTGGGGAGATCTCGTCTTTGAATCGCTGGTTACCCAGCGCGATGCCGCCATTGGCTGTCCCTGCGGTTGTTCTTACTTCGCATGGTTGACGGGTTTCCGGCTGGTGGCGTACTATGATGACCAGAATTCTGGTCTTATCTTATTGAGAGGTTTCGGATGGCAAAAACGTTGTCCTTGTCTGAGGTGAAGGCGCGGTTGCCTGAGCTGATCGCCGGTGTCCAGGACCGCGAGGAGGAGGTCGTGGTCACCAAGAATGGCCGCCCTGCCGCGATTCTGATCAATGTGCAGGAGTATGCGCGACTGAAAGAGACCTTGGACGTCCTCAGCGATCCCACGCTGATGAAACAGATCTCCCAGAGCCGGGCGTTCTATCGGTCCGGCAGGAAAGGGCTCGCCTTCGAGGACGTGTTCGGTGAGCCGGTCACCCCTCTCAAGAAACGGCGCAGTGCGTGAATCCCTTCCGTCCGGACATCCCTCCGCATGTGGCCGAGGCGATCCGGGCTCTCCATCCTGACTTGAAACGTTCCATCAAAGCTGCCGTTCGCGCCATTGCCACCGAACCCGAGTGTGGGACGCCGCTACTGCGCGAATTTGACGGGTTGTGGAAATACCGCGTCCGCCGCTTTCGGATTGTCTACGCCATCGACCGCAAGACGCGCGTTATCCGCCTCATAGCCGTTGGCCATCGCCGGCATGTGTATGAGGAGCTGCCCGCTCGGCTGCGAAGAACGACGACTTGAATCGATAAAAGGGACCAGTCAAGCGGCCTACTTGCGTTTGCGCGCGGCGCGCTCATTGCGCTGTTTCGCGAGCATCTCTGGAAGAACCCGCGAGAATTGATCCAAATCAAGGCATACGCAAGCCGGACAGGGTAAGAAAGTCTGCTTTCAGGAGGATTCAGTCATGACCGGTCGTTCTGTTGTGCGTGTTGGCGTGGTTCTCCCCCACTCCCATTACGGCGAAGACGAATGGCGGAACGCCGAGCGGGCAATCGCATACGCCGACGAAGCCGCCGGCAAGGGGGCGCAGCTCGTTCTTTATCCCGAGGGTTATCCGGGCCCCATGACCGGCCCGCTCGACAATCCCAGATTTCCGTTTGATCCGGTCGAGGAACTCAAGAAGAAAGCGAAACAGCACTCGATGTACATCATTGCCGGAAACGTCGTTGCGAGCGACGTTCCTGGTGCGCACTTCCTGACGCTGCGGCTGTTCGGTCCCGATGGGACGGAACTTGCGTGCTACCTTCGCCAACAACCGGACACCCCACCGCTGAACGCGTATCTGTATGGCGGGAAGGGGCACCTGTTGCCGGGCAGGCAGCGGATCGTGGTCGACACGGACCTGGGAAAGATCGGACTCCTGATCTGCAGCGAACTCTGGTGCCCCGAGCTTCCGCGCATGCTGATGCTGCGGGGGGCGGAAATCATCGTGTCCCCCATCCATGGCAGGCACAGTCAAACCGGCCTCGCCTTGCAGGACACCTGGCACTGCATCGCCCGGGCACGAGCAGCGGAAAATCTGTGTTATGTGCTCTCCACCCAGAATCTTTACGTATCCGGGCACTTCGATTATCGAACGCAGATGTCGGCCGGCGCCATCGTCGCCGGCCCGGAAAGCATGGAAGGAAAAAGATCAGAACCCGGCGTGCTGATCACGGACCTGGATATGGACAGGTTGCGCTATCTGCGGACGCGAAACTTCGACGAGGAAAATCTCTCGGTCCCCGACGATCCCAATTGGCGCCCGATCGGATGCCGGCCCGGGCAGATTTACGAGCGCGATCCGTCTCTCTACAAGGAATTGGCGGAAGCTAGCCCCTATTCCATCAATTACAACTACTGGAAAGGCGGGAATCTCGACTCGTGGATCGCAGAATATGACCGTATTTACGAGGGCGATTACCAGCGGATCCTGAAGAAATACGGCGGACCGTTCCGGTTCAGGGAACGTTGATGACGGGAGGCGGGACGAATCAGGGTGGTGGAAGGGGGTGATGACAAAGGGTGATGGGAAGAAGTGATGAGAATGGGTGATGAGAATGGGTGATGAAAAGAGGTGATGAAAAGAGGTGATGAAAAGAAGGTGACGAGTACACCTGTTGGCGGTTTGATCGTTATTGGCGGTAATGATTGCGCCAACTACACACCGGGACTTGCTGGCGTGGGCGGAAGCGATGACGCTCGTCGAAGTCGTTTATCGAGACACCGCCGGTTTCCCGAAGGAAGAAACCTATGGTCTTGTCTCGCAGATCAGGCGCGCCGCTGTATCTGTTCCATCGAACATTGCCGAAGGCGCGGCGAGAAACTCTTCTCGCGAGTGGGTGCAGTTTCTCGGTATTACGTGTGGATCCCTTGCAGAACTCGACACCCAGCTTGAGTTGGCGATTCGGCTGGGATTTCTTAAAGCGGATGCGCCGGCCGTTAACCAAATGCACCGTGTCGGCAGGCTTGTGAGGCTCTTGCGCAAGTCTCTGAAGATAAGAAGTGATGAGAAAAAGTGATGTAAGAGGTGATGCGAAGAGGTGATGAGAGGAAGTGATGAGTGTTGTAGTGGTCGCGATTTGATCTGACACCGACTGTCAGATGTTTCTTCCGCTATCGCCCAAATGCGGCCTTTGGGTAACGGGCGTTCCCCCGGTTTCTCTAGACCAGTTCTGGTTTTCGAAGGGGACGGTGTTTTACGGCGGCAACTAACAGGCGTAAGCTGAGCTGGGCAATAGAGTGGCTCGAATCTTGGAAGGGGGACATGAGCGCAATCGTTGCAGGTAAGCTGAAGCCCGTCGACTCGCTAGAAGTTAGCGTTCTGGTCGATAACGTCGTCGATCCCCTGTCCACCTTGCCGCAGGGCGTGACCAGCGAGAGCGCGGTGCTTAAGGCCAAGGGACTCATGGTAACTTCGGGTCACGCGCGCTGCTGCGCGAACCACGGCCTATCGCTCGTTATCACCGCGCGCGTCGGCAACGACATCCAGATTCTGCTTTTCGACGCCGGGCCAGAGGCCTATACCTTTGCACGCAACGGTGACCGGCTGCGGACGCCTTTTAGTGAGGTCGGTGCAATCTTCCTTTCACACGGGCACTGGGATCACGGTGGCGGCATACCGGAGGCGTTACGTCTTGTCACTTCCGCAAACGGTGGAAAGCCCGTGCCCTGCCATGTCAACGAGGGCATGTTCGCAACCCGCGGGCTGCGCCGGCCTGATGGGATGGTGATACCGGCCGAGAACGTGATGAAACCGCTTGATCTCGCGAGGCGGGGCGCCGCGGTCGTCAATTCCCCAGACGCGCGGGTCATCATGGAGCAGATGTTCTATGTGAGCGGCGAGATTCCGCGGGTCACACCCTACGAGCGCGGTCTCCCGCCGCACGTGACGCTGGCGCAGGATGGTGTCAACTGGAAGCCCGACCCGCTGATACTGGATGAGCGCTATGTCGCGGCGCACGTTAAAGGCAAGGGCGTTGTCGTTTTCACGGCATGCTCACACGCGGGGGTGATCAACGTGCTCAAGGACGCGCGCAACATCTTTGGAGACGTGCCGCTCTACGCGGTGATGGGGGGCTTTCATCTTTCGGGGGCTGAAGTAGAGGCGATCATTCCCAATACTATTCGAAACTTCGGCGAATTCGCATTGAAACGGATTGTCCCCTGCCACTGCACCGGCTGGCGCGCGGTGCACGCACTGGCGCAGGTCTACAACGACGACGTCCTAGTGCCGGCAGCAGTTGGAAGACAATTTGCCTTTTAGGTGACAGCGAGAACCGATAACGGGTTGACAGATAACGGGTTGACAGTTGACGGCCTGACATTGACTGTCAGATCGAATCGCGACTACTACAGATGAGTCAGTCATCACCTTTTTCCATCACTTTTTCATCCATCACCTCTCCACCCATCACTTTTTCTTCACTCCCTGAATAGCCGCCCAAAGCTTGGGCGGCGTCAGGGGCATATCGAGATGCTTTATGCCGAGTGGGCGCAACGCATCGATCGTCGCGTTGACCAGGGTGGGTAACGAGCCGCTGCAGCCGGCTTCACCCACGCCCTTCGCGCCGAGCGCGTTGGTGGGCGTCGGCACCGGATGATCGTGCACTTCGATGTCGGTGAGCCAGCCAGCGTGCGGCATCACGTAATCGATGAAGCTGCCGGTCAGGAGCTGAGCCGTGGCGGCATCGTATACCGCTTGCTCGCCAAAGACCTGTCCCGCTCCCTGCATGACGCCGCCGTGCACCTGGCCCTCGACCAGCGTCGGATTGACGACGTTGCCGAGATCGTCGACGGCAATGTAACGCGCGATGGTCGCGGCGCCGGTTTCGGGGTCGATCTCGACTTCGGCGATGTGGCAGCCGTTCGGATAGGTCACGCCGAAAGTGCCTTCGGCAACGGTGTCGAGCGGATGCGGCTTCGGTCCGGAGAGCTTGCGCGCGAGGTCGATGAAGCCGATCGAGCGGTCGCCGGCGTGAAACGCCCCTTCGCTATAGCGCAGCTCGCTCTCCGCGACACCCAGCATCGCAGACGCATGAGGATGCGCAAGCGCGATCAACTTCTGACCGAGCACGTGAAATGCGCTGCCGGTGCCGAGCACGCCGCGCGAGCCGCCGGTGCCGTTGCCGATCAGATCCGCGGTCGGGAAACTGGGATGAAACCGGATAGGCGCAACCGGGATGCCCAGCGCTTCGGCTACGATCTGCGGATAGACGGTTTCATGCCCCTGGCCGGATGATTGCGTCACCGCGAACAGCGTCATGCCCCCCTTCGCATCGAACTCGACTGCGACCTGGTCCTTCGGCGCCGCGCCGCCACCGCCGGCTTCAAGGTAGGTCGCGATGCCGATGCCGCGCAGCTTCCCCGCGCGCTTCGATTGAGCGCGGCGCGCCGCGAATCCGGCCCAGTCGGCGCGCTGCAAGGCGTCGTCCATCACCGCTTCGAAATCGCCGGAGTCGTATACGCCCGCGTTCGGCGTCTTGTAGGGCATGGCCTGGCGCGGGACGAAATTTTTTCGCCGCAGCTCGATCGGATCGAATCCGTGCTCGTGCGCGGTGTAGTCAACGAGCCGCTCGATGGCGTAGGCGATGTCGGGGCGTCCGGCGCCGCGGTATGCGGATACCGGCACCGTGTTGGTGTACGCGAGCCGCGTGCGGCCGTACACGGCGGGTATGCGGTAGACGCCCCCGATCGTGATCGTCAGGTTCCGGGTCGCGATGAAGGACCCGAACGCAGCGCCGTAGGCCCCCAGATCGGCGCGGTCGTCGAAGCGGATGGCGAGGAACTTTCCGTCTGCGTCGAGCGCGAGTTCGCCGGTGAGCGACAACGCGCGTCCATGGAAGTCGCTGATGAAGGTCTCACCGCGGGTCGCGACCCATTTCACCGGGCGTCCGAGCTTCTTCGCGGCAATCATCACCGCGAAGTACTCCGGATAGGCTGCGCCGCGCACGCCAAAGCTGCCGCCGACGTCCTGGGCGATGAGGACGATCCTGTCCTTGTCGAGACCGGTGACCTGTGCGATCTGCCCACGCATGCCACCGACGCCCTGTAGCGGCACATGCAGGGCGTAGCGTCCGCTCGCCGGATCGAATGCGACCAGGCAGGCCCGCGGCTCCAGCGCGTTGCCGACGAGGCGCTGGCTTTCGACAGTGAGGCGGCTTACGTACTTCGCGCGCGCAAACGCGGCGGCGACCGCCTGTTCATCGCCGGATTCATACTCGAACGCAAGGTTTCCGGGAACGTCGGCGTGGAGCTGTGGCGCGCCTTCCTTTACCGCAGCGTCAAAGTTTGCAACAGCGGGCAGATCGCGGTATTCGACCTCAACCAAGTCCCGCGCATCCTCCGCAATCGCCGGCGTTTGCGCGACGATCATCGCGACCGGCTCGCCGACATAGCGTACGCGGCCGAGCGCGAGGACGGGGTGGTGGGGCTTGCGCAGCTGCTGGCCATCTTTCCCCGGGTAGCTGACGACATTAGGGAGTGATTTGAACCCTGCTTCGCGAGCATCGTCGCCGGTGAGCACCGCCATGACCCCGGGATGGGCCAATGCCCGGGTGACATCGAGTCCAAGAATTTCAGCGTGCGCCCGATCGGCCCGCAGAAAAACCGCATGCACCTGATCCGGAAGACTCCAATCGGAGCTGTAGCGGCCCTGGCCCGTAATCAGACGGAAATCTTCGCGGCGAGACATATGATTCAATTCAATATAACGAAAAAAGCGACCAAGAGCGAGCGGGGGATTTTTGGCCCCTGGGCAAAAACGGACTTTACTAACTTCTCCGCACCGCTGACAATGGCTGAGAGCACCCAAATTACACGAAACGGACAGTCGCCGTGCGAAGACAACCGATGCCGACGGGCGCGATGCAGGATTTCATCCGCGAGGAGACGGAGAGTATCCTCGCCGCCTGCACCAAGTGCGGCAAGTGCTTCGAGGCGTGCCCCATGACACGTTACAGTCCGGCGCTCGCCGGCGCCGAGCCGAAGGCCGTCGTGACGGGGATTCTTGCGCTGCTGCGCGAGGAGGGGAACGGCCCTGAAGCGTTGGGCTGGGCTTCGGTATGCGTGCGCAGCGGTTCGTGCGTCCCCGCCTGTCCCGACGGCGTCAACCCAAAAATGATGATGCGCATCGCCCGCATCACCGCGTCCGGCGGGCTGGGCGGCCCGAAGCGCATCGCGGCGCGCCACGATCGGGACTACTTCGACCGCATCCGGGCGTTCGCCAAGCTGCAGTTGACCGACGAAGAAATCAGGGACTGGATGTAGCGCGCGAAGCGGAGAGGGATATGGGCGAGCGAATCACGTTCTGGTACGGCTGCAACGTGGTGCGGCACGGCGACATCATCCACGGCTGCCTCGACATCCTGCGCATGCTCGGCATCGATGCGCGGCCGGCGGGCGGCCCGGATTACTGCTGCGGCACCGGCAAGGACGAGAACCAGACCGCGGCGGACGGCATGGCGCGGCGCACCGTGACCAAATTCAACGCCATGGGGCGCGAGCGCGTCGTCGCCTGGTGCCCGTCCTGTCATTCCCACATGACGGAGTTCATGGGTCAGGCCTACAAGCCCGAATTCGGGCTCACCTATCTCGTCGACGTGCTCTACGAGCATCGCGCGGCATTGTCGGCGCTGCTGAAGCACCCGGTGCCGATGCGCGTGCTCCTGCACAAGCACGTGGGCTTCAACGACAAGGTGGCGGTCAACGACAAGGTGCCCGCGCTGCTGCGGCTCGTTCCCGGCATCGAAGTGATCGACGACAGTTATGCCGCCCCGGGTTACATGTGCGCCCTGCTCACTGCGGTTCCCAAGGCGATGGAAGACATAAACCGCGAGACCCTGCGGCGGGTCGCGCTGCACCAGGCCGACGCGGTCGTCACGGTCTTTCATCAGTGCTACCGCGAACTGTGCGGCCTGGAGGCCCACGCCGGAACGAAAGCCTTCAACTACATCCACCTGCTCGCGCAATCCATCGGACTTCAGTACGTGGACGAGTACAAGGCGTGGAAAAAAGCCGGCCCGAGCGCTGCGGCGCTGATCGGCGACCAGCGCCTCGCCCAAGTGGGAGTGCAGTTCTTCGAGCGTGCGATGCTGCCGGAGCTCATGAAGCGCCCGCTCGGTCTGGACCCGAAAACCGTCGAGCGCGATAAGTGAGCCCTCACGTAGTTAAGTCGAGTCTAACCCCGAAGTTTAAAGCTTGTAGCCAATCTGCCGCAGCAGGTTCTTGCGCCAGGCGATCCCGGCCTCGTCTTCCACGCCTTTGGGGCGGAAGCCGTCCACCACGCCCAGGATTCCCCGCCCCTGCTCCGTCTCGGCGAGGATCACCTCCGTCGGGTTGGCGGTCGCGCAGAACACGCGGCACACTTCCGGCACCATCTTCACCGCGTTCAGCACGTTCACCGGAAAGAAGCCGTCACCGAGGAAGACGATGAAGGTGTGGCCGGCGCCCAGGGCCTGTGCATTCTTCTTCGCGAGCTCGACCATGGCGGCATCGGTGCCCGACCAGCGCACCAGGCACTTGCCGGAGGCCTCGCAAAACGCCAGGCCGAACTTGATCCCCGGCACGGCGCCGGCCAGTGCCTCGTGGATGTCCTCCACGGTCTTGATGAAGTGTGTTTGGCCAAGGATGAAGTTCGCCGTCTCGGGCTTCTCGATTTTCACAGTCAGGAGTTGCATGGCGACGTCCCTCCCTGGCAGCGATCGGAGCGGTAACGCAGGACGGCCGGCGGAAAGCGGCCGCGGCGGCGATAGCGCTTACGGCCTGTGGAGAGGAGCCGGTCCCGAAACAAATCGACTCCATTCCTGCTCAGAGAGTAAGTCTTCACGCCTTGGCGGCATAAACGACTTGCGCATGGCGCTCCTTCCTGATCGCTTCCACCTTGTTGAAGCATTCCGCACAGGCCAGGCGCGGGTAACCCGGCCCGCGAGACAACGGCCTGAAGCCTTTCGTCGGCTTCATCTTCCTGCACTCGAAACAGAATCGCTGTGGATCGTGGTTCATACAGCCCTCACTTATGGCTACGCGGGTAGACGGGAAAATGCTGTGCTTATTCCGGACAATAAGCAATAGCTCTCGTCGATAAAAGCCAAAGGCAGGCTGATCATTCAGGGCAGATGCCCGAAACAGGCGAAGCGGAGGAAAAAGAAAGTATGCGAGCCCCCCGGGGTGCTGCGTGCTACTATGTAGATTCGTCCCTCGCAAACACCGAATACAGGAGGAATGATATGACCCTGTGTCCCATCGCGATAGCAGTCGGATGCAAGAAATGTCCGGCATTTACAGTCTGCCCGCTGAAAGGCGTCATCGGCGATTACAAGCCGCCGGAAGGTGCGGACCCGAAGCCGCAAGCTGACGGAGCGAGCCGCGACAAATGAACCTAAGCCACTACGAGCGCAAATCACCGGATTGGAAGGATCAGACGTGGCGGGTGGGCGACATGCTTCATGTCGGCCTGACTGACTCGCACGTCCACGAGGGGCTGCTCAATGGCGTGGTGGTCGGCCACATCGTCATGTTTTGGCATCAGCGTCAGAAGTCATCGTCAGACAAGGGTCGCGCAAGGGGTTTGTGACCGCAAGGCCCCGGACTCGCATCCGGGCTACGCTGGTGCGACCCCTCAAGGCAGCGCCATGGGCGTCTGACCCTTATCGCACTACCTTAGGCCAAATTGAACGAACTAAGCGGGATAGTGACCCAACAACCCTTGTCATTCCCGTGCAAACGGGAATCCATTCGACGCTTCGAGCGAGATGAACGGCCGCATGGGTTCCCGCCTTCGCGGGAACGACACATTTTCCGCCACTACCATCATTCACATTTCAGCTTAAGGTAGTGCCATTGGTGTCTGACCCCATACACTCTCCTCTAATTCCGGATAGTGTCTGAAGATGCCGCGGTCGTTGAACGGGATGCGCCGCGTGGATTTCAGGTACGCCGCGATGTTCGGGCGCGCCGCGGTCCTGTCGCGCAGCGCCACCAGCGCGGGATAGCCGGGCTCCACGCGCTGCATGGTCCGGGGGAAGACGAAGCGCAGGCCCTCGACGAGCTGGAACATCGAAAGGTCAACATAGGAGAGGCTGCGCCCGACCATGCAGCCGCGCCCCTTCGCGCCGCCGAGCACCCGCTCGAAATAGCCGAGGTATTTCGGCAAGCGCTCCGCCAGGAAATGCTGGGTGTACCTCAGCGCCTCCGGCTTCTGCTCGTGATAGTAGAGACCGTGCGCGATCGGGTGATGGGTGTCCTGGATCTCCTTCAGCAAGTCGGCGACCGTGAGCTGGAGCTGGTGCGCCCACAGCCGGCCGGCCTCCGACTTGGGCGCGAGTCCCAGCCTGGGGCCGAGGTGCAGCAGGATGTTGGCGGTCTGAGCGATCACCAGCTTGCCGGCTTTGAGAAACGGCTGCGCAAACGGCGGGTGCTCGACCGCCGCGTCCTGGATGAAGCGCGCAATCGCCTCGGCGCCCTGGCCCGGTCCCGACAGGCGCGCGACGTCGACATAGTCGGCGGCCGCCTCCTCGAGCGCAAGCCGGACGAATTCGCCCCGGCCTTGATTGGAAGCAGTGTAGTACAGTTCGTAGCGCATCGTTACTTCCTTTCATCACAATCTTTCACCATTTTCTTCCGCCTTCATCCCTATCGAGCTTTGCATAATTGGCTATTGATACCTGCAAAAACAATGTTCTCATCACCCTCTCTCGAAACGTGGGACATTACTTACGCAGATGTCAATAACAGTCGTAATAGGTCAATGTCATTCCCGTGGAGGCGGGAATCCATACCATGCATCGCGCTTCGTGGTAGCTCAGTATGGGTCCCCGCCCCCCGATTAAAGCATTCGAGGGCAGGCTTCGCGAGGACGACGTTCATTTGTTAGTCGATTATGCAAGGATCAATAGAGTTCCCGTCACCGGTCACCTGTTCCCGCACGGTCGCGCTTAGAGGAACGCGCCGCGCTCGGCGAGGGCGTGTTCGGTGAGGTGCCGCGTCACGATCTCGAACGCCTCGTCCACCGAATCCGTGCGGTGAAATAGCTGCAGGTCCTCGCGGTTGATGGTGCCATGGCGGACCAGCGCTTCGAAGTTGATCACTTCGTCCCAGTATTCCGCGCCGAACAGCACGATGGCCAGGTGCTTGCGCATCTTGCCCGTCTGTCGCAGCGTCAGGATCTCGAACAGCTCGTCGAGGGTGCCGAAGCCGCCCGGAAAGACGAACAGCGCCTTGGCGAGATAGGCAAACCAGAACTTGCGCATGAAGAAGTAGTGGAAGTGGAACGACAGCTCGCGCGTCACGTAGCGGTTGTCGAACTCCGCGACCGGGATCGAGATGGTAAGCCCGACGTTCAGGCCCTTGGCCTCCGAGGCGCCGCGGTTGGCCGCCTCCATGATGCCGGGGCCGCCACCGGTGCACACGACGAAGCGCCGCTCCTCGTCCGTAAGCTGCTTCGACCACTCGGTGAAACGGCGCGCGAGTTCGCGCGCGTCCTCGTAGTAGCGCGACATCGCGAGCTGCCGGCGCGCGCGTTCCAGGTCGCCCTCGCCGCGCTCGGCGGCGCGCACCTCGGCCTCGGCCTGCTCGCGCGAAACCAGGCGGGCCGAGCCCATGAACACGATCGTGTCGTCGATCTGGTAATGATCGAAGCGGCTCTTGGGTTCGAGGTACTCCGCGAGGATGCGCAACGGCCGCGCGCCGCTGCTCTTCAGAAATGACTCTTTGAGATACGCCTTTTCGGCGTGGTGACGTCTTTCTTTCATTTTGAAACGCGCTCCAAGTCGTCTTCGGTGCGGATGCCAAAAAGGGTCGAAGCCACATTTGTTGAGACATGCAGATGTTACTCCGACTTCGAACTGTCAATGGTTTCTCTCACGCCCTCCCGATCTCCCGGCTTTATCGCTTGATTGACTCCTTCTTAGTTACCGGGCGGCCGCCGGCGCCGGGCCGTGATACTCTGTCGAGCGACACCTTCGACACCCGCAGGAACGATCTATGAAAAAGACCATCTGGTGGTTAATTGCCGTTTTCGGATTGGCCATGTTTGCCTTTATCTTCTACTACGCGATGCAGAAGATGCAGCCGGAGCGGCACCCGCCGCTCGTCGTCGCGCCACCGGCGCCTGCGCCTCCCGCCGAACCGCAGATACGCTTTCCGATCCAGCAGGAATCTCAGGAAAAACCGCTGCCCACGCTGAACGAGAGCGACCCTTCCATCAAGGACGCACTCGGCAGCCTGTGGAGCGGCAAAACGCTTGAACGGTTCTTCCACCTGAAGGATTTCATACGTCGCGTCGTCGCCACGATCGATAATCTACCACGCAAAAAGCTCGCCCCGCGGCTCATGCCGGTGAAGCAGGCCGCCGGAAAATTCCTCACCGCCGGCAACGACGAGCGCCTCGCCATCAGCCCGGACAACGCGGCACGCTACGCTCCCCACGTGCGAGTGGCCGACGCCATGGACACCAGCAAGCTGGTGGCGCTCTACGTGCACTTCTATCCCTTGTTCCAGCAGGCTTATCAGGACCTGGGGTACCCGAAGGGCTATTTCAACGACCGCCTGGTCGAGGTGATCGATCACCTGCTTGCGGCGCCGGAGCTGCGGGCGCCGGTCAAGCTTGTCCAGCCCAAAGTCTTCTACGAGTTTGCAGATCCCGAACTGGAGGCGCGCTCGGCGGGCGAGAAGGTCCTGATGCGCATCGGCAACGAAAATGCCGCCCGGATCAAGGCGAAGCTGCGCGAAATACGCAGCGAGTTGACCCGCCAGGTTCCCAAACAGTAGCGCGTTTCAACTGTAATAGTGGCAACTTGACCTGACAGGCAGTCTCCGCTTTTGCGCTATTCTTGACTCTTTGTGTGTCAATCGTCCCATTGGAGTTTTCTGCGATCTTTAAGGTTGAACCTTCCATCCTTACGTTCTCGGCGTTCACGCCTGAAGCCCCGGCGTTCGTGCCCGTCATAGCTCGGATCATTGACGGTCCGCCGATCCTTGACGGTCTCTTAGTAGTTTGGTTCGTAAATTCGGCAACGTATGATTTCAAGCGGCGAGTCGCAAAGGAGTAAGTTCAGTGGCGAACTTCTTGGTCAGTTCGTCGAG
>MERI01000107.1 GCA_001772005.1 Betaproteobacteria bacterium RIFCSPLOWO2_12_FULL_62_58
TTCCCGATGCCTCGGGAATGACAACCTAAATTCTTGCATGGGCATGACACGGGTTGTTGGCTCATCATTCGGCTTAGTTCGTTCAACTTGCCTTAAGGTGGTGCCATTGCAGTCTGAGGGCGTAAGGGCGAAAGACAATCCTCCCTCTCCCGATCTCTCGACCTCACGATCTCCCGGTCTTTCGACCTCACGATCTCCCGCTCTCCCGACCTCGCGGTTCTTGCGAGTCATTGCGGCTTGTACACCACCGGCGCCAGCGTCTTCTGGTCGATCATGACGTCGATCACCGCCGGCTTGCCGCTCGCGAACGCGCGCTTAAGCGCGCCTTCGAGCTCGCCCGGTTTCCGCACCTGTTCGCCGTGAGCCCCGAATACGCGCGCCAGGGCGCCGAAGTCGGGGTTCTGGTAATCCACCGCATACAGGCGCCCGCCGTAATGTTCCTGCTGGAACGCGCGCTCGTTGCCGAGCCCCTGGTCGTTGAACACGACGCACACCACCGGAATGTTCTCGCGCACCGCGGTCTCGAGCTCGCCGAGATTGCACATCGCGCCCATGTCGCCGGTTGCGCACAGCACCGCGCGGCCGGGCCGGGCGAGCTTCGCGCCGAGCGCCATCGGGAGCGAGCCGCCGACCGAACCCCAGTCGTCGATGAAGATGAAGGTGCCCGGCTCGTAGCTCTTGAAGTAGCTGCGCACATGCTTGCCGCCGTTGCCCGCGTCGATGACGAGGAGCCCGTCGCGCGGCAGCACCTTGCGGATCGTGTGGGCGACGAATTGCGACTGTATCGGCTCGGCGTCGTGTCGCACCGCGGCCTCGAGCTCGGCCTCCCACTCGGCGCGCGCTTTCGCCGCATCGACCCACGAGCAGCGCAACCCGGCCTTCGCGGCGCGCTCGCTCAATCCCGCAATGAAGCTCGCCGTCGAGCCGGTCACGCCGAGCGCCACCGGAAACACGATGCCGATCTGTCCGGGGGCCGTGCTGTGATGGATCAACTTCGCGTGTTCGCTGAAGATCCCGTACTTGTACATGGTCGAGAACACATCGAAATGCGCGCCGATCGCGATGATGGCATCGGCCTTGGGCACGACGCGGTTGGCACTCCCCCAACCGTTGCGGCCCAGCGGCCCGAGCGCCTGCGGGTGGGTCGCCGGGAAAGCGTCGGCCGAATACTGGAGCGCCGCGACCGGGATACCCGTGCGCTCGGCAAGCGCCGCCATCGCGCCGGTCGCCGCCTCGTTCAGCACCCCGCGCCCCACCACGAAAACCGGGCGCTCGGCGCGCGAGACCAGCGCAAACGCCTTGTCGAGCTGTGCGCTGTCGCATGAGGGCAGCACCGTGTTGCGGTAGGCGGCCGGCTCGATCGGCTCGGGCGCGGTCTGCTCCAGCAGGATCTCGCTCGAGGCCTCGATATGCGTCGGCCCCTGCGGCTCGGTGAGCGCCACGCGGAACGCCTTGCGCACCGACTCCTGCACTTTCTGCACATTCGGAATGCTGTAGGCCCACTTGGTGATCGGGCGCAGGAACGGGACCTGGTCCATGTCCTGGCTCGCATCGCGCTCGCGCATCGCGCTCTCCTGCACGCCGCACACGCTGATCACCGGCACGAACCCGCGATACGCGGCGCCGATGCCGGTGGCGAGGTTCGTGACGCCGGGTCCTTCGGTTGCCGTAACCAGCGCCGGGCGCCCGGAAGCGCGTGCGTATCCATGAGCCATGAACGCCGCGCCCTGCTCGTGGCGCGTCAAGATGAAACGGATCTGCGGCGTGTCGCGCAGCGCATCGATGATCGCGAGGTTCTGCGTGCCGGGGATACCGAAGACGTGGTCCACGCCTTCCCGGAGCAAAGCGTCGACCAGCGCGCGTGCGCCGGTTATCGTCTTGACCCTCTTGTGTTCGCTGGTGTCCATGGCAACGCTACTCCTTTGAAGAATGGGAAAACTTCCGGCTGGGTGTCGTTAAGCGTATTCTGTGCTGATGGCGTGACGGGTTGATCTATAGTGAATGAGGAGGAGGTAACATGCAACGACTCACACTGGCGTTGAGGGTAATACGACACTTGTTATGGATCGTGCTTGGCGGAGCCGCAGTCGCCGCTCACGCCGCCCAGAGCCCGTTCCCGGTCCGGCCGGTCCGGCTCATCGTCCCCAATGTGCCGGGCGGAGCGACCGACATCATCGCCCGCCAACTGCAAATGAAAATAAGCGAACTGTGGGGGCAGCCGGTTATCGTGGACAACCGGGCGGGCGCTTCGGGGGGCATCGCGTTCGCGCTGGCAGCGAAGGCACCCCCGGACGGTTATACGCTGCTGGTGAGCAGCGTATCCATCACGGTCGTTGAAACGACGCTGGCCAAGACTTTGGGCTCCAAGCCTTCCCGCGACTTGACGGGAGTCACCAGCACGATCGAACTGCCCCACCTTTTCATCGTGAACCCCGCCGTCCCAGCCACCAGCGTGAAGGGGCTCGTGGACTACGTCAAAAAGACGGGAGCCCGCCTGAACTATGCCACCTCCGCCGTGGGAACATATACTCAACTTGACGCAATAAGGTTCCTGAAGGCCGCAGGCATCGAGATGACAGTGGTGCCCTATAAAGGCGGGGCGGGACAGTTTATTCCGGCGGTCATCGGCAACGAGGCGCAGGTCACGATGGTCAACATGGCTTCCTCCGTCCCGCATGTCCGCGCCGGAAGAATGAAAGCCCTCGCGACTACATGGCCTACCCGCCGGCCCGAACTGCCGGAGGTGCCGACGATGACGGAATCGGGTTTCCCGGGTATCGGGACCAACCAGTGGAACGGCGTGTTCGCTCCGGTCAATGTTCCGAAGCCGTTGCTCAACCGCATTCACGCGGACATCGTGAAGGTGATGGACACAACCGCCATGAAGGAACAACTGGCCAAGCAGTTCATGTCGGTCGTTCTGAGCAAGACGCCCGCCGAATTCACGGCGTTCCTCCGCCAGGAAGTGCAGAAGTGGCGACAAGTGGTCATCGAAAACAACATCGCGGTGGAGTGAGTGCAGAGCGCCGAAACTGCCCCACATCCAATCGGGCAAGGTGCGCCCTTTGGCCGTCACCTCGCCGCAGCCGAGCCCGAGATTGCCGGGCGCGCCGACGTTTGCGGAGGCCGGTGTCCCGCTCGAGGTCGTGGCCTGGTACGCGATCTTCGCGCCCGCGGCCGTGGCGAAGGCGAACTGAGCGCGGGTAAGCGGCGGACATCGAACGACAACGCGTCAGGGAGCAAGCCGCATGGCTGATGGGAGGCACAACTACCGGTTTCTGCTCATCCAGCCGTTTCATTTGCCGCCGACGTCCCGGTATCTCCTGCGTGAGGTCGAGGGGACCAAGGACGCTCGAATGGTCAATTACAAGGACGTCGCGCACCTGCTCGAGGATGTCGAGTGGGACCTCGACCCCGGGCCGCTTGCGCCCTATGGAGACTGGCCGGTGGAAACGCGGGAGGAATTCTGCCTGGTCGCCGCGGGACGCCTGCCGATCGTGCGCAAGGCCTGCCGCAGCGGCAACTACAACGCGATCGTCCTGCTCGGCGGCGGAGAACCGGGATTTCTGGAGTCGCGGGAGATCGCGCGGCCGTACGGCATTCCGGTCACCGCCTGCGCCTTCTCCCAGATGCACGTCGCGGCGATGCTCGGCAACAAGTTCAGCGTGATCGACCTCGCCGAGAACCACAACATGTACTACTACAACCTCGTGGTCCAGCACCGCTTCACCGAACGCTGCGCGTCGATCCGGAACATCAATTTTCCGCTGCCGCGCCCGCCCTATGCCGGCGAGCCTCACCCGCGCGAGGAGAAGGAAAAAGCCCTGCGCGGCGAGCGCTCCGGCATGCTGGAGGCGGCGGTGAGCGAAGCGGTCGCGGCGATCGAGGAGGACGGCGCCGAAGTCATCATCTTCGGCTGCTCCGCGAATTTCTGGATGCGGCCGTTCCTGCAGCAGCGGCTCGACGCTATGGGCTGGGAGGTTCCCGTGCTCGAGGGGTTCGGCTGCGCCATCACGCTGGCCAAGGCCATGGTCGATCTCGGCGTGGACGCGAGCGGGCTCACTTTCCCGACCGAGCGTCCGAAGAAGTGGCGCCGGAAGAAGGTGTTCTGACGCGGCCCGCGTAGAGATCTCCCTGGCCCTTGCGGGGTCGACCCCTGGCATGTTACTGCGGTTCTCGTTATATGAATCGGCGCACCCCGTGGGTAAAAGCCCCATTATTTGGCGACCAAACCGACGTCCTTTACCAACTTTGCCCACCGTTCGGTTTCGGACCCGACGAAGGCAGTAAACGCTTCCGGCGATTTGCTGATCACCACCTCCCCGCCGGCACTCGCCACGCCCCTTTTGACTTCTGCGCGCTCCAGCACCTTGACAGTCGCGCCGTACAACCTGTCCACGATTGTTCGAGGCGTGCCTCTCGGAAAAAACAGACCCTGCCATGTTCCGGTGGTCATGCTCGGAAAGCCTGACTCCGCCAAAGTTGGCACATCTGGAAACTCAGGGCGGCGCTGGGGTGCAATGACGCTCAGTATCCTGAGCCTGCCACCTTTCACGTATGGGAGCGAAGTCGAGAGTGTCGACAAATAAACCTGGACCTGGTTTGCGAGCAAGGCAATCGCCGCAGGTCCGCCGCCCTTGAAAGGAACATGAACCATCTTGATGTCTGCGGCACGCATGAAAAGCTCCATTTGCAGTTGGTTGAGGCTACCGGTTCCCGAGGATCCAAAATTGAGCTTGCCGGGATGCGCCTTTGCGTAGTTGATCAGTTGGGCCACGGAAGTCACTGGTACCGAGGGGTGAACAACGAGTGTGCCGGGTATGTCTGCAACCTGAGTTACCGCAATGAAGTCTCGCGTCGGCTTGAGATTGGAGCTGACGTAGAGGCTCGGATTAATCGACATAACCCCGGCGCTGCCAAATAGAAAGGTGTAGCCATCGGGATCAGCGCTTGCGGCGATTTGTGCCCCAATATTTCCATTCGCCCCGGCGCGATTGTCAACGACGATCTGTTGTCCCAGCTCTTCGTTCAGACCCGACAAGACGATGATGCGGCCGATAATGTCTGAAGCGCCGCCCGGCGAAAACGGCACGATCATGCGTAGCGGGCGCGTCGGATAATCGGCATTCGCTTGGGCCGCAGCTGCCCCGCCCGATCCCACTAAGATGCAGACAGAGAAAAACACGCTGCTACAGGCGGTACATTTCATAACTCAGCTCTTATTGCCCAAGAAACTCCTCAAGAGCCGTGGACGTAATTTCTGCAGGGCTCAATCGCTACCTGCTCTCAATATCTGGAACCGCTCGCACTCTGGACTGTGCAAAAAGAACGCTGCGGCATGCCTGGCCCATCAATGGGAACCAGCTCTACAGCTATCTTTGTAGGACCTCGGCATATCCCACTCGAGCCATTCACATAGCCCGCGGCCCATGATCCACTCCTTGTCCTCGTCGGTAAGCCATGGAATCTCTTCCGTGAACATCGTGAGCGCCTGACGGTAAGAACACTTTAGTCTGGAGAAATCCGTACCCCAGAACATGCGCCGTGGTCCGAACGCATCGTAGACACGACGTAGATAAGGATGGATGCGACGATAAGGATAGCTGTCGCTGGTGTATGCGGGCAGCGCACTTACCTTCACGACGACATTGGGTCGCCCCGCAAGCGTGAGCACTTTGTCGAAATCGCGGAACGCCTCATCATCCTGTTTGTCGGTGGGCAGCGCGAGATGGCATATCGCGAGTTTGAGCCCGGGGTAGCGCGCGGCAACGCGATCAATTAAATGTACGATTTCTTGGGGTACCAGCACCATTACAGGCACTCCAGCATTCTCGGCTTCCTGCCATAGCCAATCTACGTGTCCTTGTTCGAGCACATTGGCCCAATGGGGCGCTGTGAAACTACAACGCAGGCCGAGCATGCCCGATTGCTGACACCATGTACGTATTAAGTTACGCGCGCCCGGTGCTTGGAGCTGCAGCCGGCCCATTGCGGCAAAGCGATCCGGATACAGACGTGCAGCGTGTAGAACGAAATCATTGCGATCGCCATCCAGCCGCGGCGGCACCAGCACGGCCCGATGCACTCCCGCAGCATCCATTTCGTGCAGCAACTCTTCGGGTCCCAGCGGCACTGGTCTACGTGGTTTCTGCCCTTCCAGCCAGGGGCGCTCGGGCAGGTTGGGGCCCCAGATGTGCACCTGAGAATCGGCAACGAACATGCTTACGTCCCGTCCACTTCTGGCTCCATCATTACTTTGCCAGACCGGCGTCGACCAAGGCCTCCTTGAGCTGGTTATGGATGCCGGCCATCCGCTGCGGGCTCTGCTTGCTCCCGACATAATCCAGGACCGCGTAATTCTTTTGAATGTCGTTTTTCCATTCCGCGCTCTGCACCACCCGCTCAATTATGGAATCCCAGTATTCTGCCTGCGCCGAGGATAACCCCTTGGCGCCCAGCAGCAACCGCGTGTTGCTAAATACAACATCGAAACCCTGCTCCTTCCAGGTCGGGATGTCCGCCAAAGCGCCCTCTCCGCGCTTATCCGCGGTGATGCCAAGAATTCGCAGTCTGCCCTCTTGCGCGGCTCTCACCGCCGCCGCGGCCGACAGCGATGAGACGTCAATGTGGCCGCCCATCAAGGCGGTCTGGGCGTCAGCGTTCGCCTGGAACACAACGGTCTTGAGCTGCTTCACGTCAATGCCCATCGACTTCGCAAGCAAGGCGACATTTAAATGATTTGTTGCCCCGATTGCGGTTCCGACCGCAATGCTTAGAGAGCGAGGATCTGCCTTCAGCCTCTGCTGAATGTCGCGACCGGTCTTCAAAGGTGAGTCGGGCTGCACCACGAGCGTCATGTACTCGCTGAACAGGATCGCCAGCGGCGTATAGTCGGAGTAGGTGACCTTCGACCGTCCCAGAATGTGATTCGTCATCAGGCTCATCGTGGAAATCATCACATAGTGCGCGTCGGCTACGTGCTGATCCAGGTACCTTAGCGCCAGCGCCCCCCCTCCGCCGGGCTTATTTACCACGACCACGGGAACGTCCAAGATGCGGTTGTTCTGCAGAATTCTCTGCATGAGGCGGATGGTCCCGTCAATCGAGCCCCCGGGCGAAGTTGGAACAACGAATTCGACCGCTCGTTCAGGGCGCCAACCGCCCTGTTGCGCATGCGAGAGCGCAACAAATCCGCCCAGAAATACAGCTGTTGCCGCGCAAGCGGACCACGCGAAGCAACCGAGCACACGGACGCTATGCCAGCCAGGAAACGGGCCCACTTCATTCCTCCTTCGATTAAAGTGCCTGTGAAGGCCTACACCCCCCCATCATCGCTTTCGATGATGACAGGAACAGTTTATCAATCCTTGCAATACCCTTTCTCATTTTAATTTTTTTCTCTGCGAACCGCCTTGAGTCTGCTCTTCGTGGATGCGCCTCAGGGCATGCAACCCCTCGAAGACGACCCTGGATCCGCCCCCCGTAAAGCCGACTTCGAAGGCCTCAAGCAGCTGTTCGGTTGTTGCGCCGAACGCCATCGCCTTCTTGGTGTGAATGTAAACCTCCTCACTCCTTCCTTGAAAAGCCAGAATCAAGAGCATGGCCATCTCTCGTCGAACGGGGTCCAGGTAGCATTGCTTTACGTCGAAAATGCCCCAAGCGAGTCTTATATAGCCCTCGACAAAATCGGGATCGACTTTCGCAGCAAATGCCAGATCTTTCTGTATCTGCTCCCCCCCTTCCTCATTTCGGTAGTACGCGTCTATCATACGGATGAGCCTTTCTTCTCGCTTCTCCGACGGCTCTCCGGTATCCGAATTCTGGTTCTTCAACTTCGTACTTGGGGTAATCGGTCCAAGCTGAACCCACTTGCCAGTCCAGGTGGTGGCTTGACAGCCGGGCTTGATTCCTTCGTCCCACATGCGCTTGAGCGCCTTCATGCCATTCATGAGGACCGGGCCGCCTCCAACGATGTGGCCCGCCTCGTAGGCTTCAAGCATCTGCTCGTAGGTCGCGCCCATCATCACCCCTTTTTTGCCCTGGTGATAACAGCCGGGCCTGTCCCTGAAAGCGAGGAGGACGGAAATCATCATATTTCTCGTCATGTGGTCCAAGTGTCGGGGCTTGTCCGTGAAAAATCCCCAACCCATGCGCAAGCGGGTATCAAAGTAGTCGGGATCCAATTCAAAGCCAAAATGATTCACGCTGTAGTGCTTGGTGATCGAATCAGGATCCATGTTCCGGTCACGAACGTGCTTTTCGATCAGACGGGCAACCTTCTGAGCATGCGTTTCTTCAACCATGTTTTGTACTCCTCAGTTAACGTTTGTCGATTCATCCTTAATGACTCGCACGAGGACAATACGCCGTGCGCGGCAACCGGCACCCCTGCTGCCGCACCGTGAGCGCTCGTTGCGCCTTCCAGTTTGCACAACTTAAGTCCTCGCCTACAATAAGTCCATAATTACCTGTTGATAACATGCATTTACAGAATGAATAACGTTCTACCCGATTTGCGGCTCTTGAAATGCTTCGAGGTTCTCATGGCGGAGCGCAGCGTATCTGCTGCTGCAGCGAGACTGGAGCTGAGCCAACCCGCCATGAGCCACGCGCTGGGAAGGCTGCGACGTCTCTTTGACGACCCGCTGCTACTGAAGGGCCACGGTTTCATGATTCCCACGGGCAGAGCGCTCGAGCTGGAGGACCAGGTTCGCGCTTTACTTGCAAACGCAGAGCAGATTCTCACCAGGCCGGCAGCATTCGACCCGGCCACCGCACAGAAGCGGTTCGTCGTGATGGCTGCTGAAAATCTCGAGTGCCTGATTGCGCCGCGTTTAATGGAACGATTGCAGCGAGAGGCGCCAGGAATTGCGCTGAACTTCCGCTCCCCAGACCGCGGGCGTGCGCTGGGGTGGCTGGAGTCCGGGGAAATAGACTTCCGTATCGGCCAGTGGCCGAAGCCCGCGCAGACGTTGCGCTCGAAGCCGTTGTTCCGCGACTGCCTCGTCTGCATCGCCCGGAAGGAACATCCGGAGATCAGGGGCAAGATCTCGGTGGAGCAGTTTCTGAATACGCCGCACGTCCGGATCGACACGCCACGCGTCGGCGTTTCGATGCATAGCATCGACGAAGCAGTGTCGGCGCTACGGCGCGGGTTACGCGTATCCCTGCGCGTACATAGCACATACGCGATTTCTCACGTGGTCGAGCACACCGATCTCATCGCGTGCGTAACTGAGTGCCTGGCACGCAAGCTTGCAGACGACCATCCCCTGCAGATATTGCCCGTCCCGTTGCCCGTCCCACGCATACAGATCTCGCTTTACTGGCATGAACGTACGCAAAAACAGCCGGAGCACCGCTGGTTCAGGCAATTGCTCGCGGACAGTGTCAAGGGAATGCGGGGTTCCTGACGGGGGACTGAACTGTTCCGAAACAGCGGTCTGCGGGTGTCTGCACGAGGCCGCGACGCCCGGAGCGGCTGCTGATTCTCAAACGGCAGGTTAAGACTGATTGCAGGCTGGGTACGCCGTTCCGAGTACCGCGCGCCGCATAGAACCGTTAGTGGATATGGAAAGAAGGCTACGACCAGGAACACATTCCGCTCATCGCCAAGATGCCGGACGTGATCTCGGCGACGCGCCCCAAGCTCGACACGCTGCGCATCACGATGGGCGGCGAGATCAAGACCGTCGATTCGCAAGGCGCTCCTCGGTATGCCGGAATCTATGAACTCGAGAGCCCGGACGTGTTGACCAGCCCTGCATTCGCGAAGGCGAGTCCCACCAGGGACGGCCGACGCACGTACGGCCCTCTACGCGCAATCGTCACCACACCTTGCACAAGGGCGATTTGACGGGGCGCGCCAGCCGGCGCAGGCCGAGGAACATGGGTAGAGTAGAGAACAGGCTCGCGCCTGAGTGGCGTCCACGATATGGGTCTTGGCCTCGTTGAGGCTGAGGCCCAGTCGTTCCAGCACATGGCGCACCACTTTCAGCGGTTCCTCTACATCTTTTCGGCACATCACAACAAAGTCGTCCGCGTAGCGCACCAGGTGCGCTGACAGATGCCGTCCCTGCTACCCCGGGAGTCGATTGACGCTACTTCCGTTATTCCAGCGCCCATCCAACGGCCTTCCCCTTCTGACCACAGGGTCGGCTTCTCCAGTTTGTTTACGAGGCTACTCATGAGTTCACTTGCGTTACGGCCTGCTCTCTTGCCGTTTGAAAACTCACGACCCCGTGTTGCCACGACGCCGCTTCCTCAGCTACCGGGGCGTACGGACAACTCCCCAGACGGGACTTCAACCCGCTAGACTTACTGCTGTTACTGCGAACGGTCGGGTTCACGTTTCGGCGAGCGGCGCTGGAACGTGCGGCGCGGCCATCCAAACGAGGGAGACCTGTAACAGACCTGGACGGCTGGGAGCAGAATTCGTCGAAATTTGAACCTGGCCCCCTTTATGCTCCGCGTCACGGTGGTAGCATCGCTAAACTGCTTGGGCGCGCAATTTCTGCGTTGCGCCCGATCGGTGCCGGGCGGACTTCATCACGAATATTTCCTGGTGGATGCCCGCGCATGTTCAATTTCTGCGGAGCACAACCCATGGATCGCGGTATCTGGGCGATCTGGTACGAATTGCCGGAGGACGGCAGGTCGGAGTATCTGGACTGGTTTCACCAGGTTCACGTCGCTGAGAAACTGTCCCGGCCGGGCTACCTGTGGGCGGCGCACTACGAGTTGGGACACGGCGGCGAGCGCTTCCAGAAAGTGGTGGACGGGCTGGTACACACCGACGCGCCCGGGCTGGGACGCGGCAGGGGATTCCTGGCGTTGTTCGGCGGACTCACCGCCCATACCTTTCTGAACCCCAGCCCCGGCCAGCTCAGCGCGCGCCAGAGCCCCGAAACGCGGCGGATGACCGGGCTGCGACGGCAGGTGTATTCGTGCATCTTCGCCGAGGAGACGCGAGTGGACGGGCCCGAGGTCGCGAAGCGGGGTCCGGGTATCACGCCCGGCCCGGCGATCCAGATGGGCAACTTCAACGTCGACAGTCCCCAGAGCGAGGATGACGTGGGGGCGTGGTACGCGCAGCACCGGCTGCCGTTCATGGCCGCCATGCCCGGCTGCATCGGTGCGCGCAAGCTGCTCGCCACCGCCGGTTGGGGCAAGCATTCGATCCTGTACGAGTACGTCTCGCTGGAAGCCCGGCAGGAGCGCTTCGTTCCCCACGAGGAGCTGGCGCACGACACCAACAGCTGGACCTCGCGCGTGCTGCCCCGGCTCGTGCACGCGCCGTGCTCCCCGGCCGTCGGCCGGCGCATCTGGCCGCCCGTCCGGGACAGTTATTAATTTCGAAGAAAAGGGCTACGATAGTTGGAAGGAAGAAAACATGTTCACGCAATTCGCAAGCCTCGCGGCTCTCTCACTCGCCTTCGCCCTCGCTGCGCCCGGCTGGGTGGCCGCACAAACGGACAATTACCCCGCAAGAACCGTGCGGGTGGTGGCGCCCTTCCCGCCCGGCGGCAGCGTCGATACCGTCGCGCGGCTGGTCTCCGCCCGCCTGGCGGATAGCTTCGGGCAGCAATTTATCATCGACAATCGTAGCGGCGCCTCGGGCAACATCGGCACGGAAATTGTCGCCAATGCGCCGGGCGATGGCTACACGTTGCTCGTCAACACCATCCCGCTGGTGACGAACGCGTTTCTCTACAGCCGCGTGCCCTACGACGCGCTCAGGGACTTCGCGCCTGTGGCGCTGCTGACGAGCACCAACTCCGTACTCACCGTTCATCCCTCCATTCCGGCCACGACCGTGCGCGAACTGCTGCAGCTGGCAAGAACAAGAGGCGACTCACTGAACTACGGCACCGCGGGCGCCGGCACCAACCCGCACATTGCTGGAGAACTGTTCAACTACCTCGGCAAAGTCAACATCAACGCCGTGCACTTCAAGGGCGGCGGCCCGGCGATGATCGCAACGGTCTCGGGCGAAATCAGCATGGGCTTCTCCACACTCCCCGACACCTTGGGCTATCTCCGATCCGGAAGGCTGCGCGCGCTGGGCGTGACGAGCGCGCAGCGCGCGCCCCAGTTGCCCGATGTACCGACCATCGCGGAGGCCGGGCTGCCCGGCTATGAATTCACCACCTGGCAGGGAATGCTCGCGCCGAAGAACACGCCGCGGGCAATCGTCACCGTGCTGAACGAGCGCATCAAGAAGACGCTCACGACGCCTGAACAGATCAAACGCTTCAACAACGCCGGTCTTGAAGTCATCGCCAGTACGCCGGACGAATTTGCCGCCCATCTGAGGAAAGAGGTGGAAAAGTGGAGCAAGGTCATCAAGGAGCGCGGGATGAAAGCGGAGTGACGGCACCGCCGGAGTGGCTCGACTGGAATGAAAATAAATAAGGTCAATGTCACATTCACGTCAACGGCTAAAGCGTACTCCCGCGGAAAAGTTACCCTATTTATTCCGATTGATTCATGACCGAGGAGCGCGCGCGGGCTGGCACCGCGGGGCCGGCGGCGGATATTCGCTTACATTCGCGCCGAAACCACGAAATGGGCCGCGGTCATCAAGGATGCCAACGTGAAGGTGGAGTGAGCCGCGCGATTCGCGGCTTTCCGGACCCGCCATGACGGGCGAGTTCGCGGAGCGGCTTGCCGCCCGTTGCGCCGAAGCGAGTCGAATTTCAAGGGCAGGGGAGAAAGCATGAAGGTGTATCAGAGGCTGGCCCGTGCGTTCGCGGCGGAAGGCGCATCACACGTCTTCGGCATCATGGGTGAAGGCAATATCTACTGGATCCACGAGCTCGCCAAGCTCGGCGTGAAGACGCTCGAAGTCCGCCACGAGGGTGCCGGGCTCGGGATGGCCGATGGCTGGGCGCGCCTGACGCGTACCCCCGGGATTGCGACGACAACTTGCGGTCCAGGCGTAACGCAACTTGCAACCGCGCTGGTAACGGCCAGCCGCGCCGAATCACCGCTCGTTGTTTTTGTCGGCGAGTTCCCAATGAATGACGATGAGTACAACCAGCGTCTGGACCAGGCGCGCTTCGCCGCCGGCTGCGAAACCGGCTTTGTGCGCGTGGCCACGCCCGACGCCTCCGACGACGCCGTGCGGAAGGCGTTCTATCTGGCCAAGCTCGAATCGCGACCCATCATGTTCAGCGCGCCGATAGACGTTCAACAGAAGGAATTCGACGACGACGAGCCGTACCAGCCGTCGTCGACTTTGGTTTCGCCGCGCACCATGCAACCGGAACCCGCCAGGGTCGAAAAGGCCGCCGACATTGTCGCCGCCAGCCGCCATCCGGTGATCGTCGTCGGGCGCGGCGCGATGTGGTCGGGCGCGGGCGACGCGGTGCGCAAACTCGCCGAGCGCAGCGGCGCGCTGATCGCCACTTCGCTGATGGCGAAAACCTGGTTGAGCGAAGACGAATTTCACCTGGGCGTCTCCGGCAGCTACGCCACGCGCACGGCGATGCAGCTCTGTGAAGAAGCCGATTGCGTGATCGCGGTCGGCGCCAGCATGAACCGCTTCACCACCGAGCATGGCTACCTCTACCCCAATGCGCGTTACGTGCACGTGGACTCCAAGCCGCACGTCATGATGAGCGGGGGACGCGCCGCCGAGTGCTACGTGCAGTCGGATGCGCGCGCCGGCGTCGAAGCGCTGGAAAGTCTGCTCGCCAAGCGGTCGTTCAGGCAGACCGGCTACCGGACCCCTGAAGTCAAAGCGCGGCTCGCCCATTCCTTCGAGGACCGTACGGCATTCCCCATCGAACCGGGCAGCGTCGATCCCCGCCAAGTCTGCGTCGCCCTTGACGAGGCCGTGCCGACGAACATCAACCTGTTCACAGGCAACGGTTCGCAGGCGGGCTTCTCGAACATGCTGTTCAACCGCCGGCGCCCCATCGTGCTTCCCGGCTATTTTTTCGGCTGCATCGGACAGATGCTGCCTGCCGCGATGGGAGCGGTAGTGGCCACCGGCAACAAGCCCGCCGTTCTTGTCGATGGCGACGCCAGCGTCATGATGCACCTTGCGGAGTTCGAAACAGCGGTGCGCTACGGCATGCCGCTGCTGATCGTCGTCATGAACAACCAGGGGCTGGCGATGGAGTATTACCATCTCGACGCGCATCACATGGACGCCGAGCTCGCGACCGTCAGCACGCCGGACCTCGGAGCGATCGCCACAGCCTGTGGCGGGAGAGGGCGGCTCGCGCGCAGCATCGACGAGGTGCGCGCCGCTGTCGCCGAGTGGGTAGCCAAACCCGGCCCGATGATGATCGACGTCCGGATTTCGCGAAGTGTGGTGCCCTTCTTTAATCGCCGCATCCACTACGGCAAGGACGAATAGAGTTCACAGGGTCAGACTCGACCCTCATGCAACCCGAGAAAAAGGAAATCAACGATGTTCAGGACATTCAGCCCGAAAACCATCGCCCCGCCTGCCGCGACCTACGTCCACGGCCTCGAGGTCCCGCCGAATGCGCGCCTGCTCTTCGTCGCCGGCCAGACTGGCATGCGGCCCGACGGCTCGGTGCCGGGGTCGATCGAGGAGCAGTCCGATCAGGTCTGGAAGAACATTTCCGCGATCCTGACGGAAGGCGGCATGGGCATCGGCGACCTCATCAAGGTGACCTCGTTCGTCACCAAGGCGGAGAACCTCAAGAAGTACGGCGCGGTGCGCGACAAATACCTCCGTGATCATCGCCCCACGACCACGCTGCTCGTCGTCTCGGGGCTCGCGCGGCAGGAATACCTGGTGGAGGTCGAGGCGATTGCAGCGAAGGTCTGACGGATTGGTTCTGCTCTAATAAGCCAGCCTCACGTGCGCGCCGCCCGACGCTGACCGCGCCAGCGCATCCGTGAGCTGCACGCTGCGAAGACCGTCGATGCCGGACGGCACGGGGTCGCGCCCTTCGAGGAGCGCGTCGCTGAATGCCGCCACGCACGCCCCATGCGCATCGATGGCCGGAAATTCCCTGCTGCGCGTCTCGCCTTCCGCCGTCACCACGTGCAGCTCTCCCCCCGCGCGGCTTCGAGTGAGTCCCCGGCCCGTGATGCGGCCCGCGCTCCCATAGATGACGAAATCGTTGTGAGGGAATGGCGTTTTTTCGTGGACGCTCAATTGGGCCAACACGCCGTTCGCAAAACGGAACATGGATAAGTTGGTCTCTTCCATGACGCCGCGAGGCGTATCGAAGAACGCCGATACCATCGCGATCTCCGATCCCAACAGGTAGCGCAGGATGTCGTAGACGTGCACGCCTATGCTGTTGGTCGTGCCCAGGCCCGTCAGGGCGGGATCGACGCGCCAGGTCGCGAGCCTGCCGCCGGAACGCGCGCCGGGACTCGCCTCGATCTGGGCGAGGTGCACCTCGCCGATCTCGCCGCTCTCGATGATGCGCCTGGTCTCGATGAAGCAGGGCATGAAGCGGTTGTGAAAATTGACGCCGAGCTTGACGCCCGCTTTTTCGCATTCCCGCACGATGCGTTCGGCGTCGGCGACAGTGGTGGCCATCGGCTTGTCGCAAAAGACATGCTTGCCGGCACGAGCGGCCGCGATGGCCTGCGCGGCGTGCTGCGAATTCGGCGTGTGTATGGCCACTACCGTAACGTCGGGGTTGCCCAACATGTCGTCGTAGCTCGTATAGGCATGCTGCGCCCCGAATTTCCTGGCAAAAGCATCCGCGCGTCGCTGGTCGCGGCTCACAACCGCTACGAGCTTGTTGCCCGGGTGGGCGTTGATTGCGGGCAGTATACGATCGTCGGCGATCCTGCCCGTGCCGATAAGTCCCCAGCCATTCGTGGTCATCACTTCGTTTCCTCTGATTTCATCCACTACGATACCGCGCCGTCGACGATTCTGCGCCGCGCCGCGTGATATTCGATTGTGTCGTTCCCGCGCAGGCGGGAACCCATACGGCGCATCATACCTCGTGAACTGCTCTATGGATTCCCGACTTCTCGGGAATGACAGCGCCTACGCCGCGCCGTCGACGATTCTGCGCCGCGCCGCGCGATATTCGAATTCGAGACGGTCCACCAGTTCCGCGACCGTCGGTATATCGTCGATGTTGCCGACGCCCTGCCCCGCGCCCCAGATTTCCTTCCACGTTTTCGGACGTTCTTCGCGGCTGCGATACTGTCCCGGCGCTTCGTTGACGGGCAGGTTGTCGGGGTCCAGTCCCGCATTGCGTATGCTGCCCGCAAGGTAGCTGCCGTGCACGCCCGAAAAGAGCGGCGTGTAGACGATGTCGCCCGAGTTGGAATCGACGATCATCTGCTTGTAGCGGTCCACCGCCAGCGATTCTCTTGATGCAATGAAGCGCGTGCCCAGGTACGCAAGATCGCATCCCATCGCCTCCGCCGCGAGCACGCCCGCGCCGTTGGTGATGGCGCCCGCGAGCACGAGCGGTCCTTTGTGGATGCGCCGCAGTTCATTCACCAGCGCGAACGGATTGAGGTTGCCCGCGTGCCCGCCCGCGCCGCCGCATACCGCGATCAGGCCATCGACGCCCGCTTCCAGCGCTTTTTCCGCGTGGCGCACCTTGATGACGTCGTGAAACACGATGCCGCCGTACTCGTGCACGCGCGGCACCAGTGCGGTGGGCGCGCTGAGCGACGTGATGACGATGGGCACTTTGTGGCTGAGGACGACTTCGAGATCGGCATCGAGCCGCTTGTTGGCCTTGTTCATGATCAGGTTGACCGCGTGCGGCGCAACCTTCCTGCCGGGATGCTCGCGTTGGTATTGCGCAAGCTCGGTCTCGATGCGCGTCAACCATTTATCGAGCTCTTCCTGGGGGCGCGCGTTCAGCGCGGGGAACGCGCCGAGCACGCCGGCCTTGCACTGCTCGATCACCAGATCGGGACCGGAGACGAGAAACATCGGCGCGCCGAGCACGGGAATGCGCAAACGGTCGCGGATTTGCGGGGGAAGCGGCATTCAAACTCCTTGACTACATAGAAGGTGACCGCCGCGTTTATATCACAAAACGAAACTCCCTCTGCCCCGGTTCGGGGCCTTATCTACACATCTTGGCTCCCTCCCCTGCGCACGGCGCGGGAAAGGGTTGGGGAGGGGGCAACTGAAGGTCATTTTGTTAGGCGATCTTGTCGAGCTGGAGACCAGAGTCGCAACGCGCGACCAGGCGATAGCCGGGTTGATCACCGCGTTCCGCGAGCTTGCCGCGCCGACTCCGCCAAAACAAACCGAATCGCCGTATCGGTTTGGTGATTGACCAGTAGGCGGCAGAAAAAGGAGGGAAATCTTGCTCTGACCCCCATTGGCGCGTAACATGATACGGTACATGTTCCGGAGACTGTCGTGAAGGCCCTGAAAGCGAGCGAGCGGGTACGCGGCTATCGCACCCGGCAACGGGCGGCCGGCCTGCGTCTCGTTCAACTGTGGGTGCCCGACACGCGCTCGCGGCGCTTTGCCGCGGAGTGCCGGCGCCAGTCCCTCCTGCTGAAGCAGGATCCTGCGGAGGCCGAAGCGCTGGAGTTCATCGCGCGCACGGGCGCATGGGAAGACCGTGCGCCGCGGTGACCTCGTGACGGTCGCTGCACCCGGCGACTACGGCAAGCCGCGCCCGGCGCTGGTCATCCAGTCCGATCTGTTCGATGAGTTGCCCAGCGTGACGCTGTGCCTGGTCACGAGCGCGCTGCGCGATACCCCGATCTTCCGGATCACCGTGGACCCGTCGCCATCCAACGGCTTGCAGCGCGTATCGCAAATCCAGGTGGACAAAGTCATGACGGTGGCACGCGAGCGCATTGGCGGCGTGATCGGCCGCCTCGATGACGCCACCCTGCTCAAGATTAGCCGCTCGCTCGCGGTGTTTTTCGGGATCGCCTAGGAGTTTGTCGGACTTAGCCCCGACAAACTCCTAATGCAAAACCGGCGTCAGGAAAATTTCAAAAGAGGATCATGGATATGCGAATTCACCCCTGTTTTCCTTCATATTCGGCCGCTTCAGGTGGGGTTTCTTCCGAATGGTCAGCCGGTTTTGCTTTTAGCAGCCTGTCGGACTGTTAAGTTCGACAGGCTGCTAGGCAGGGCGAGGGAGCAAGTCACCCGGCAACATTAACCGGTCGCAATTTGCGACCAGTCCCAGTCTGAAATCTCGCGGCGCAATGATGGCGGCGAGCCGATAGCGACGCCCGACGCTACGCATCTCCTCCGAGCAGAAGGCAGAGGTGGTCACAATTTGTGACTACTTCGTCCAACAGGGCGTGACCGCGACGCAGATCCCTTTCACGATCTCCCGATCTCCCGGCGTTTCCTTTCTCCTTCCTCCTCCCTCCTTACCCTTTCCCCAAGAGCTCCGTCACGCCGCCCACCGCCGCGGTATTGACAGCCACCGTCCTTTCCTTCGCGAAGCGCAGCAGATAATGCGGGCCCCCGGCCTTCGGGCCGGTGCCGGAGAGGCCTTCGCCGCCGAACGGCTGCACGCCCACCACGGCGCCGATCATGCTGCGGTTGACGTAGACGTTGCCGACACGCGCCGCGCGCACGACGTCATCGACGAAGCCCTGGATGCGGGAGTGGATGCCGAGGGTGAGGCCGTAGCCGGTAGCGCGGAGCCACTCGACGACCGCATCATGATCGCTGCGCCGGTAAGTGGCGACGTGCAGGATCGGGCCGAAGATTTCGGTTCGCGGCAGCGCGTCGATAGCAAGCTCGAAAGCGACCGGGGCGATGTAGTGGCCGTCTCGCAGCCCGGCAGGGAGCGGCGCTTCGCCGATCAGCTTTGCCGACTTCCGCAGTTTTTCGATGTGGCGCGCGAGGGCGACGTGGCTCGCGGCATCGATCACGGGGCCGATGTCGGTGTCGGGCTCGGCCGGGTCGCCGACCTTCAGCTCGGCGAGCGCGCCGGCCAGCAGCCGCATGATGCGCGGCGCACAGCCTTCGTCGGCGAAGAGGATGCGCTGCGCCGAGCAGCGCTGGCCCGCGCTCTGGAAGGCCGAGACCATGACATCGTCCACCACCTGCTCGGGAAGCGCCGAGGCATCGACGATCATGGCGTTGACGCCGCCGGTCTCGGCGATGAGCGGGACGATCGCGCCGTCGCGCTGCGCGAGCGCCCGGTTGATGCGCTGCGCGGTTTCGACCGAGCCGGTGAACGCCACGCCGGCGACGCGCGGGTCGGCGACGAGCGGCGCGCCGACGCTCTCGCCATCGCCGATGGCGCAGGCGGCGACGTGTTCGGGAAGCCCCGCTTCCCTGAATATCTCGATCGCTCTCAGGCCCACGCGCGGTGTCTGCTCCGCGGGCTTGGCGATCACCGTGTTGCCGGCGGCCAGCGCCGCCGCCACCTGGCCGGTGAAGATCGCAAGCGGAAAGTTCCACGGGCTGATGCAGGCGAACACGCCGCGCCCGTGGAGACCGAGTTCGTTGCGCTCGCCGACGGGACCGGGAAGCACTTGCGGCGCGCCGAATTTCGATTTCGCCTGCAACGCGTAATAGCGGCAGAAATCAGCCGCCTCGCGCACTTCCGACACCGCATCGGCGTAAGTGCGCTTGCCTTCGCGCACGATCAGCGAGACGAGCTCGACCATGCGTGCTTCGAGCGCGTCGGCGGCGCGCTCAAGGATCGCGGCACGCTCACCGGCGGGAACGCGCGACCAGGATTCGAAGGCTGCGGCCGCGCAGCCGATTGCCGTGTCGAGAACCCGGCCGGAGGTAGCCTTGATCGAGGGTAAACGTCTCTTGCGGTCCGCAACGATGCGCGCGCGAAGATCCTGGAGGTTCTTCTGAACCGACAGGTCGAGACCCAGCGAGTTGGCGCGGTCGGGATAGAGGTCGCGCGGCAGCGGGATGCGCGGTTCCGGCACGTACGGTTCCGGGAGCGCCGCCACCGGATCGGCGACCAGCGCTTCGAGCGGCACGTCCGGGTCGGCGATCTGGTGCACGAACGAAGTGTTGGCGCCGTTTTCGAGCAGCCGCCGCACGAGGTAGGGCAGCAAGTCGGTGAAGCTTCCGACCGGCGCATAAACGCGCACCGGCACGCGGTGCTCGGCGAGGATCGCGTCGTAGAGCGCGTCGCCCATGCCCAGCAGCTTCTGGAATTCGAAAAGCTCCGCGCCCTTCGCGCCGCCCCGCTTGCCGCCGGTGGCGCCGCTGCAAAGTTCCAGGATCGTCGCGACGGTGCGGCAGTTGTGCGTCGCGAACGCGGGGTAGATCGTTCCCGGGGCCGAGAGCAGTCGGGCGGCGCAGGCGATGTAGGAGACGTCGGTCGCGCACTTCCGCGTGAACACCGGGTAGTCGGGCATGCCGAGCTGCTGCGCGCGCTTCACCTCGCCGTCCCAGTACGCGCCCTTGACGAGCCGCACGACTATCCTGCGCTTGAGGCCCGCCAGCCAGTCGCACACGGCGAGCGCGCGCTTCTGGTAGGCCTGCACGGCGAGGCCGATTGGAAAGTCGCGCGTCAACGCTTCGAACAGATCCAGCGTCAGTTCGAGGCGCTCGGATTCCTCGGCGTCGATGGTGAGGCCGACGCCGCGTGCGTTTGCGAATTCACACAGGGACTTGAGGCGCGGCAGAACCTCGGCCAGGACGCGGGCGCGCTGCGCTTCCTCGAAGCGGGGATGGAGCGCCGAAAGCTTGACGGAAATCGAGTCCGGCGGCCTGACTGTGTTGATCGCCTTGAGGTAGAGATCGAAATATCCGGACGCGTCTTCGGCGGTGCGCGCCGCTTCGCCCAGCATGTCGTAGGAAAAACGGTGAGGCGCGCGCTCGGCGCCGCGCCGCACGGCCTCCTCGATGGTCTCGGCCAGCACGAACTGCTCGGCAAGGATGCGCATCGCCCGGCGCACCGCGGCGCGCACCACCGGCTCGCCCAGCCGGGCGGCGAGGCGCTTCAACTGGGCGGGAACGCTGTCGTCCTCCGCCTCGTGCCAGCGCGCGAGCGTGCCGGTCAGGAGCAGCGCCCAGTCGGCCGCGTTCGAGACGAGGGAGCCATCTTCCGCCGACCCCCAGTTCCCTTCGGAAAACTTCTCCCTCAGGAGCGCGTCGGCGGTGTCGGGATCGGGGATGCGCAGCAGCGCCTCGGCCACGCACATGAGCGCCACACCCTCGCGGGTGGAAAGCCCGTAGTGGCGCAGGAACGATTCGGCGCTGAGTGGTCCGGGTGGCGTCGCTCGCACGCGTTCGGCGAGCCGTACTGCCTGCTCATGGATCCTTGCGGAGGCTGCAGGACCAGGCTGGAGCGTGCGCAGGCGCCGCACCGCCTCGGTTTCGGCGACGCGGTGATTTCTGCCAATGGCGCTCCGCAGGTCCAAGCGTTCCATGATCAGCGCCATCCTATCGCATAACAGGGTTCGGTATTCCTTCGTTCATCATTCATCATTCATCGTTCATCGTTCAAGATTCCGCCTTCCTCCTTCCGCCTTCGAGATGACAGCGGGAAGACGCTGGGTGTTTAATTTCCCAAAACGAATGCAGCTTGGGGCAAAGTGTCAGAATGGATGTTTTGAATTCGCCCAGCCAGGAGAACGTTATGAAGTCGATGCTCAGCATAGTGTCCAGATTTGCCGCGGCGGGGCTGCTTGCGACGGGGATGTCCGCAGTTGCCCAGGACCGGAGGCCGGCGGCCAGCTACCCAACAAAGCCGATCCGCATGGTGGTACCGTTCTCCGCGGGAGGCGGTACCGATCTCATCGGGCGTTTGCTGGCGAAGGAGATGACGGATGTGTACGGCCAGACGGTGCTGCTGGATAACCGCACCGGCGCCGGCGGGCAGATCGGCATCGAGATCGTCACCCGCGCGAATCCGGACGGTTATACGGTGCTGTTCATCAACCAATCCATCGCAACGAACGAGAGCGTTTACCGGAAGCTCAGTTACAGCGCGCCTCGTGATTTCACGCCGGTGTCGCGGGTGAGCGAGATTCAATTCGTCCTGGCGGTGCATCCGTCGCTGCCGGTCAACTCGGTGCAGGAACTGACCGCTTATGCCAAGGCGCGGCCCGGTAAGCTCACCTACGCTTCCGGCGGCCTGGGCGGAGTGCTGTATTTCGCGGCGGAAATGTACAAGAACCTGGCCGGCATCGACGTGACGCACGTGCCGTACCGGGGCGGAGGCGATGCCACAACCGCAGTCATGGCGAACCAGGTCACGATGGTGTTCACGGCAGTGCCCGTCGGGTTGTCGCACATTCAGGGAGGACGCTTAAAGGGGCTGGCGGTAACGGGGACATCGCGCTCCAGCCTCGCGCCCCAGATCCCGAGCATGGCTGAGGCGGGCGTAGCGGGTTACGAGTTCTCCGTCTGGAACATGGTGCTCGTGCCCGCCAGGACGCCGAAGAACGTGATCGCCCGCCTGCATGAGGCAATCACGAAATCGCTGCAATCCGCAAGCCTGCGCGAGAGCTACGCCAAGATGGGCGCTTTGCCCGGGGGCTCCGCGACACCGGAACAGGCGCGAGCTTATCTCGTATCCGAGATCGAGCGGTATGCCAAGCTGGTGA
>MERI01000108.1 GCA_001772005.1 Betaproteobacteria bacterium RIFCSPLOWO2_12_FULL_62_58
TCGCCTGGCTCGGGCCATCGCTCGAGGACTTCCGCAATGCCCGTGTTGCGGAAAACTCTACGTGCGAGCAGCTAGACATTAATAACACAGTCCAACTATGGAAACCAAAATTCTGTTGTCACTCGCACTGGTTCTGGCGGCAGCGACCACTTGGCCGGCCGCACAGGCGGCGGATCCGGCAAAAGGCTATCCCAACCGGCCAATCCGTCTCATCGTGCCCAACGCGCCGGGCAGTTCGGCCGACACCCTGACCCGCATCGTCGCCGCCAAGCTCGCCGATGCCCTTGGCCAGTCGATCGTGGCTGACAATCGCGCGGGCGCAGGTGGGGCGGTGGGACTGGAAATCGCCAAGAATGCGACAGCGGACGGCTACACGCTGATTACGAGCGGTTCCGCGCTGACGATCGGCCCCAACCTCCGCAAGAATCTCCCGTACGACCCGATGAAGGATTTCGAGTACGTCGCGATGTATGCGCGCACGCCCGTGGTGCTGGTCGTCAACCCGAGCCTTCCGATCAAGACCGTGAAAGAGCTGATCGACTACGCGAAATCCAGGCAGGGGAAGATCAACATGGCCTCGGCGGGCATCGGCTCGCAGAGCCATCTCAACGGTACGACGCTGATGATAGCCGCCGGTTTCGAATCCCTGCATGTGCCGTACAAAGGCGGCGGCCCTTCAATCTCTGCGGTGGTGGCCGGAGAAGCGCAGTGGACGGTTCCCCCCGCCGCTTCGGCGATGTCGCTGGTAAAAGCCGGGCGTGTACGGGCGCTGGGTCACAGCCTGCCGCAGCGCTCGCCGTTGCTGGGCGACATGCCGGCCATCGCGGAGACGTTACCGGGATTCAAGTCCGTCGTCCTGTCCGGTTTGCTGGCGCCGAAGGGAACGCCCAAAGCCATTATTGAAAAGGTGAATGCCACCGTAATCAAGGTCGTCAACACCCAGGAGGTGAGGGATCAACTCGCTTCTCAAGGCGCCGAGGCGGCGACCAGCACGCCCGGGGAATACCGCAAGGCGGTGCAGCAGGAAATCGCCGCACTCGGCAAGGCGGTAAAGGCCGCCGGATTGAAGGCTGAGTAGCCTGGTCAATCAATTCGTATGTTGGATTCCTTGACCACCTTCGCCCACTTGGCGATTTCGGCGCGCATGAATGCAGTGAACTCCCCGGGGGTGCTCACGACGATCTCGTTGCCGGTCTTCACCAGCTTCTCCTTCACATCCGGGTTGTTCAGTGCGCGCCGCGCCTCCGCGTGCAGCCGGCGCAGGATGTCCGCGGACGTACCGGCGGGCGCATAGAATCCGTACCAGCCCGTCACGTTGTAGCCCGGAACGCCGGATTCTGCGATGGTCGGCACGTCCGGAAGCTCCGTGAAGCGTTTCGGCCCGGTCACCGCGATGCCGCGTACCTTGCCGGTCTTCGCCGGCCCGACCAGGCCGGTGGTGCTGGCGAAGACGAAGTCGATCTCGCCGCCGATGAGCCCGATCGTGGCGGGTCCTGCGCCCTTGAACGGGACGTGCACCCAGCGGATGCCGGCCATCGACCGGAACAGTTCTCCGGCAAGATGATTGATGCCGCCGGCACCCGAGGAGCCGTAGTTGAGCTGGCCGGGCCGGGTCTTCGCCAGCGCGATGAGCTGCCTGACCGTCTTTACCGGCACCGACGGGTGGCTCGCGAGCATGAACTGCCCCGAAGTGAGCTGCGAGATATAGGCAAAGTCTTTGAACGGATCGTACGGCAGCTTCGAGCGCACGCTGGGGTTGATGGAAAACTCCGGCGCCGATGTGAGCAGCGTGTAGCCATCCGGCGCCGCCCGCGCCACGAGTTCGGCGCCGAGGACGCCGGCGCCGCCCGGGCGGTTCTCGACCACGAACGAGCCGCCGAGCTGCTCGGTGAGCTTCTGCGCGAGGAAGCGCGTCACGGTGTCGACGCCGCCGCCCGGCGCGAACGGCGCGATGATCCGCACCGCACGGGCGGGCCAGACCTGCCCCTTCGACGTGCTCAAGGCAGGCTCTGAGCCTGGCGAAGGGGTCTGCGCCGCGGCAGGCACCGCAAGTGCGCACGCCGCTGCGATGGCAAACGCGTGGCGGATACCGAGCTTATGCCTCATGTCCTCCTCCTGTTTTCAGTCAGCAGCCCCGCAATTTCAGCTTTCGCGCCGGAATCGCCAGTCGCGACAAACCTAAGAACAGCAAGCGCCGGAGCAGCTCACCCGCGGCGCGCCATCTCGCGCAAATCGGCGCTGTTGTTTTCCCTGAGCGTGTCAGCTTTCACGATGGCCCTTTGCGCAGATGTTGTCTTTCAGGTAATCAACCGACCGGCCGCCGGTAACCGCGAGCGTCGACTCATCAGCCTTCGGCATTGTGGGCCAAAGAATATTAACACTCAATACTGGACGCCCGCGCTGCGCAGCAGCAAGGAATAACTACCACACAAACTTGTCGCTTGTCGAAAGCGAGCGTAGCCTCCTCAATCGAGCGAGCCGCGCTGCTCTTGCTACGCGGCGTCACAACAAAGGGGGGTGCGATGCGAAAAACCCGTGTCATCGTTTGTTCCGCCATCATAAGAAACGCCGCATTCATCGCGGTGCGTGCATGTGCACTTGCGGTGCTTGCGCTGGCTTCGATCGGCGCTGCGCATGCCCAGGTGTATCCGAACCGCCCGATACGCGCCATCGTGCCGATCGCGCCAGGTGGTGGCACCGACACCACAGGAAGGCTGGTGTTGACGAAGCTGAGTGATGCGCTCGGCCAGCAGATCGTAGTCGACAATCGAGCCGGCGGCGGAGGCACCATCGGCGCGATGATCGCGGCCAAGGCCCTGCCCGACGGCTACACGTTCCTGTTCGGCTCGATCTCCACCCATGCGGTCAATCCCGCGATGTACAAGAAGTTGCCGTACGACCACATCAAGGACTTCGCGCCGGTCGCGCGGATCGGCACGGTGCCCAACGTTCTCGTGGTTCATCCGGCGCTGCCGGTGAAAACGGTAGGAGATCTCATCAACCACGCCAAGGCAAATCCCGGCAAGATCAATTACGGCTCCGCCGGCATCGGCAGCCCGCCGCATCTATCCATGGAGTTGTTCAAGTCGATCACGGGCGTCAACATCCTGCACGTGCCGTACAAGGGCGCGGGCCCGGCGCTGGCGGAGCTGCTTGGCGGACAGACGCAGGTCATGTGCACGAGCCTCGCCGGACAACTGCCCCACATCAAGGCCGGGCGGGTGCGGGCGCTCGCGGTCACGACAGCGAAGCGCAACGCGCAAGTGCCCGACGTGCCGACGATGATCGAAGCCGGCGTGCCGGGCTACGAGGTCACGATCTGGTACGCGGTATTCTTTCCGGCCGGCGCGCCCAAAGCCGTCATCGCGCGGCTCAATTCCGAACTGGTGAAGATTCTGAACGGATCCGACATGAAGGAACGCATGGCGCAGATCGGCGTCGATCCAGCCCCCTCCACGCCTGAGGAACTCGCGGCATTCGTCAAGGCAGAAACCATCAAGTACACCAAGGTCGCGCAGGACGCCGGCATCAAGCTGGAGTGACCCAATCACCGCAGCGAAAGGAGTCCGCCATCATGCCAAGAGTCGCCCCCGTCACCGGCAAGTCCGACGTACCTTCGGAGCACCACGCCCTCGTCGACAAAGTGCTGAAGGTGTTCGGGGGCGTGCGCGGGCCGTTCAGCATGCTGCTCCACAGCCCCAAGATGGCCGAGCGGTTGTTCAGCCTGGGCGACTTCTACCGCGAGGAGTGCATCGTCGAGCTCAGACTGCGTGTGCTCGCCATCCTCGTCGCCGCACGGGAGCGGCAGGGCGCATACGTGTGGGCGGCCCAGGTCAACGCGGCGCGTCGCGCCGGTGTCCGCGGGGAGGCCATCGACCTGATCCGCGCGAAGGCCGACCCCTCCAGGTTTCCCGTCGAGGAACGCGAAATCGTGACCTACGCCGAGCAACTGATGCGCACCAACCGCGTCGACCAGGCGGCCTTCGACGCGCTCAAGAACCGCTACGGCGTGCAGTGGCTGATCGAGTTGACGGCGGTCACGAACTACTACGGTCTTCTGTGCGGGATCGTCAGCGCGTTTGAGGTTTCGCCTCCAGCCGACGGCGACAGGCTGCCGGCGTAACGCCAGCGTTGTTGGGCGGGTTCCCAACCGGCGCAATACGCGGAGTTCGTCCTGAGTGTTGTCGAAGGGCGGTCGCGCCCTGCGCGGTGCGTGCAGCAAGTACGAGATTGCTTCGGCCTAGGAGTTTGTCGGACTTAGCCCCGACAAACTCCTAACGCATCGTCACCGCGAGCAGCGTCGCGCCTTGCGGAAAACGGATCGGGCCACCGGCCGCCTCGTCGAGCAGCCGTCAACGTTTTTGCGGTCTTCCCACGCGATGCCGGCAACTCTTACGATTCCGTAACCCGCTTTCTCGATCACGATGTCTCCTGTCCAGTAAGCTCGATCCACAACCACTGATCCTTAAAGAGTTGTCGGGCAGTCATAATCACCACCCCCGCGCTTCACTTGGCCCCTCCTCAACGAGGAGGGGAGATTTTCCCCGCCTTGCCAAGGAGGGGTGGCAGCACGCTGCCGGGGTGGTTGGATCTAATCGACGCGGACGCCGGACTCCTTGATCACCTTGCCCCACTTCGCGATATCGGAGTTGACCAACGCGGCCAATTGTTCCGGCGTGCTCCCCGCGACTTCCATGCCGAGATTGAACATGCGCTCCTTCACATCCGGCAGCGCCAGAACCTTTATCAAGTCGGCGTGAATCCTGGCGATGATCGCCTTCGACGTCCCGGCCGTCACATGCACTCCGTTCCAGGAAGTGAATTCGTAGCCCGGAACGCCGGATTCGGCGATAGTGGGCAGATCGGGCGCTGACGGCGATCGCTTCGCTCCGGATACCGCCAGCGCTCGTAATTTCCCGGCCTTCACGAGCGGAAAGCCCGCTTGCATGATGGCGAACATCATGTGCACCTGCCCGCCGATCACGTCGGTCACTCCCTCGGTGGTGCCCTTGTATGGAACGTGGACGATGTTGACCCTGGCCATGTTCTTGAACATCTCGCCTGCGAGGTGCGCCGTTGTGCCGTTGCCGGACGACGCGTAGTTGAGCTCTCCCGGCCGCGCGCGCGCGAGCTTGAGCAGGTCGCCGATTGACCTCGCCGGCAACGAAGGATGCACCACCAGCAGGAACGGAATGGAGGCGAGCAGGCTGACCGGCGCGAGGTCGCGCACAAAGTCGAACGGCAGCTTCGGGTACAGTCCCACGAGCGTGGGATACGCGCCGGTGCTGAGCAGCCAGGTGTAACCGTCCGGCGGCGCCTTTGCCACGATTTCCCCGGCGATGATGCCGCCGGCGGCTGGACGGCGGTCAACGACCACCTGCTGTCCCCAGGCATCGCTCAACTTCTGACCGACGAGGCGCGCCAGCACATCGGGGGCCGGGCCGATGACGAAACGGATCGGCTTGGTCGGATAGTCCTGCGCGAATGTGGCGCGAGTCAAAACAGCCGCGAGAAAAACCACAAGCGCGAGAATAGCCACACGAAATACGGACATCATGTCACTCCTCCTTCCAGCGCTATCAGTTTGATCGGGTTCCGGCCGATTGACAAAACCACCCCGCCGGCTCCACCGGCACCCCTCCTTGAGAAGGAGGGGAGAAACGCTTTCCCCTCCTCATCGAGGAGGGGTGGCGCCGCAGGCGACGGGGTGGTGCGCCTCGGTCTCATCAATACATTGCGTCGTGCGACGAGAATGCCACGACGCACGGCCGGTTCGATCGATTGCTCCAGGCGTGGTTGGTGCCGCGCTGAACCACGGTATCCCCCGCCTTCAGGTCCACCTCGTCGGTATCCAGCACCAGCGTGATCTCGCCCTCGAGCACAAGACAGAAATCGAGCGTGCGGGTTTTCTGCATGTAGGGATGAGGCGCTTTCGTAGAATAAGTCGACGCGCCCGGTGATCCCATCGCCGCGAAGAATGCCTGCACTTCCCTAACGCCGATCTTGCCCTTGTAGGTCTCGTCGGGCGGAAAGGTGACGACGCGGCAAACCGACCCGCCAACCGGTGGCTCGAGGGTATGCGGCCGGTCCAGCGTCTCCCGGACGCCTTTGATCCTTGCCGGGGTGCGGTCGGTCACCCACATGCGCGCGGATGCAAAGCCCGGGCGGGCGGGATCGGTGCGCACGTCGGGCGAGGGACCGTCGGCGATCGCCCTGGATTTGTCGTTCTCGTCAATGACGACGATTCTACGAACCGGTTTCACTTTTTGAGTCATTTTATTTGTCTCAAACTCGTTTTAAACATCTACGAAAACAATTAGCCGCAGATGAACGCCGATAAACGCCGATAGAAAACCGAAAATACAAAGGCGCAAAGCTTACAGAGGTCACCAGAAAAGGCGCTACGCTCCATAACTCATCTCTGTGCTCTCTGTGGCTAGGATCTTAGAGATTGATATTATCTGCGTTCATCGGCGTTCATCGGCGGTTTCATCAGAATTCAATCTTCGAACGTCGCGGCCATCATCACAAAAGCCATCTGGCTGCCGTAATTACGGTCCGACCACGCGTGCCAGCTGCCGATCTGCACGACCGCATCCCCGGGTTTGAGTACGTGCTCGCCCGCATCAGTAATGAGTACGCGCTCGCCCGACATCAGGATGCCGTAGTCGAGTGTTTCGGACTTGTGGATGCGCGTGGTGTAGAGGTTCTGGCGACCGCGCTCCCATGTGCCGCCCTCCGATCTCCGTGGCGGATGCTCGGCGGTGATGTAGGTGTCCTTCGATGGATCGTAAACAGCGGGCTTGCACGCCGACTCGACGATCCGCAGACGCCCGCCGTTCACGGGCGGCTCGAAATGAAACGGGAGATCCCCGTCATCGCGCTCGCCCGAAATCGGCGCCGGGCACGTCTCAAACATCCAAATGTCGGTCATGCCCGTGCCTTTCTTGAAAGTGTTGGCGTTGACGCGCGGCGCAGCACTGTCGTACAGCACTTTGGATCGGCCCCGCGCGTCGTTGCCGGTCACCACCCGACGGATCGGTTTGATTCCTTCTGTCATTTGTCTCCTATCAATGAACTGTGAAAACAACCATCAACGCAAAGGGCGCAAAGGGAAAGGAAAGGGAAACGAAAAATGATATTAGACTTCTTTGCGTTCTTTCTTCTCGTCTTCGCGTCTTTGCGTTCCATTGTTTTCAGGCGCCGGTTTTCTGATAAGAATGAAAGTCGCGGCCGCTCGGCGTCCACGGGTGCGGCGCGATCGCATACATGTCGGTCACGACATCCACGACCACAGGCTTTTTCATCGCGATCGCCCGCTTGAGTGCGTCGTTCAGATCGCCGGGTTTCTCGATCCTGATCCCGACGCAGCCGAAACCTTCCGCGATCTTCGCGAAATTCACGTCGGGAAACCGCCACATTTCCTCCGCGCGGCCGCGCTGCTTGCCGCCGTACGCTGCGTCGTTCAGCTTGATTTCCTGGTTGAGCGCGCTGTTGTTGTTGACGACGATCACCGCGTTGATGTTGTGGCGCCGTGCCGTCTCGAGCTCGGCGATGTGATAGTAGAACCCGCCATCGCCGGTGAAGCACACCACCGGCCGGTCCGGCAACGCGCACTTTACGCCGAGCGCCGCCGGAAAGCCCCACCCTAAAGAGCCCCCGGTGCGGAAGTAGTGTTGCCCCGGGTGTTTGAGGTCGACCATCCGCGCGGTCCAGATGCCGGCGTGGCCGGTATCCGACACCACGACGCCATTCGCAGGCAGGACATCCGAGATCTCCTTGCAGATGCGCTCGGGGCGGATCGGGCTTGCGTCAGAGTTGCGCATCGGCGCGTTCTCGGCCCGCCAACCGGCAACGAACTGCTGAACGCGTTGGGTCCATTGCGCCGTGGTTTCGGGCGACCTGCGTGGCGCGGCATCGATCATGCGCCGCAGAGCCGCCTTGGCGTCGCCCAGCACCGAAACGGCGTTCGGATAGTTCCTGCCCAACTCGTCCGGGTCGATGTCGAGCTGGATCACTTTCGTGCCCGGAGGAGGAAACATCCAGTTGTTGGTGACCTGCCCGCCGGTGTGGCTGCCGATGAAGAATACGAGGTCGGCCTCGTGCAGTGCGCGGTTGGCGCAATCGCGCGAGTAAGCGCCGGGCACGCCGACCGCCAACGGATGGGCATCGAGGATCGCCGCCTTGGCATTAAGCGACGTCGCCACGGGAATGCAGAGCTTCTCGGCAAGTTCCACCACTTCCGGCGCCGCGTCGGACCGGATCACGCCGCCGCCGGCAACGATCATCGGCCGCTTCGCCGCGGCCAGCACCGCCAGGGCATCGTGAACGCGTTGCATCTCCGGCTCCGGGCGGAACGCCGGGGCACGCCGGTACATGTTCTCGACGAGCGGATCGAGGTCGGCTTCCTGCTCGGTGATCTGGCCCAGATGGCTCTGGATGCGCAGGTGCACCGGCCCGGGCGCTCCCGAGGTGGCGACGCGGAATGCCTGGCGCAGCAGGTCGGGCAGGCGCGTCACGGTATCGACCTGGGCGTTGAATTTGGTGAGCGCATCGAACTGCGATACGTCATCGACCTCCTGGTAGGCGTGCCGATAGCGCGATTGCGGCGTGGGACCGCCTGTGATCGCAATCATCGGGGAACCCGCCATGAACCCGTCACGCAGCCCCGCCGCGAGATTCGATGCGCCGATCATCTGCGCCATGCAGATGCCGGGCTTGCCGCTCGCCCGGGCATAGCCGTCCGCCATGTAAGCCGCCGCCTTTTCACCGTGCACCATGATCCTGCGGATCGGCATGTCCTCCATCTCGGCGAAGGCCTTCAGCAGGAACGCGGGTACGAAGAAAATGTGACTGACGCCATAGCCCTGCATCATCTCGGCGAACAGCCGCGCCCCGGACATCTTAGGCATGTGTTTTGTCTCCCTTTGGAAACCGCAATGCTACCGCGATTTGACGACCCGCATTGAGACCCGTCGCAAGAATTACGTGCGGAGCCACATGCTGGACTTCATCCAGAGCATCGGCCCGCAATGGGATCGCGAGGCGATCGATGCGGCGTCCAGAGCAGGCGAAATGGAATGTCCGCTTCCGCCGGGACGACCCGCGACATATCCATACAAATCCTCATGAATTGACACTTGGTATACCAATGGTATGATATATGGTATATTGGTCATATTGCGGCGGGTGCCAGTTTCAGGAAGGACACTGCGTGTTGGAAGAAATCGGGACATATCAAAAACTGAAATTGATGATCCTGCACGGGGAAATCCGTCGCGGGGAACCGCTGGTCGAACGATCGGTGGGCGACCTCCTCGGGGTCAGCCGAACGCCGGTGCGGGAAACGATTCGGCGGTTGGAAAAAGAAGGCTTGGTGCGGATCATCGAGGGCAAGGGTGCTTTTGTCGCCGACTATTCGATCGACGATGTCATCGAGATCTACCAGGTACGCGAGGGACTCGAGCCAATCGCTGCCCGCCTCGGTTGTCCCTACGTTCGTGCTGCAGACCTCGACCGCTTTCAGGAGCAGTTCAACCTCTACAAGAACAGGGCGTCCCGGCGCGACAACGATCCTGACGAATGGCTGAAGCTGGGTCGTGACTTTCACGACCTCTTTATCCGAGCGTCGCAAAACGGGCGCATCATTCAGGCGATCGAAGGGCTTCGAGGCCAGATCGAACTGGTGAGGGGAATCAGCAGGTCGGCGAGCGTTCGCTCGGTTGCGCAGAGCTCGGTCGATGAACACCTGGAGATCCTGCATGCGCTGAGGGCACGGGCGCCGCAGCGCGTGGAGAAGGCTGTGCGGACCCACTTGCAGAATGCGCTTCAGCACAAGCTGGAAACCCTGCAACAGAGCCGCTTGACACGTTAGTCACATAAGGAATATGCCATGCCAAAAGTACGGATTCTCACGCCGGTCGTCGCGGCCAAAGACAACATGGAAAACGCTCAAGCGCTAAACGTCGAGCGTCTGGCGGCGAGCAAGGTCCGGGTCGGCCTGCTCGACAATACCAAACCGAATGCGGGCCAATTGCTGGGTTTTGTCGGGCAACAATTGATAGCGCGTAGCCTCGCGGCCAGCACTTATGCCGCGGACAAGACCGATTCTCCCGCTTCGAATCCTGCAAGCCACGGCGCCACCGAAGCAGTATTCAAGAGGCTCTCGGAGAATGCCGATGTTGTCCTCACAGGACTGGGCAACTGAGGGTCATGCACGTCGTGGAGTATCCACGACTCCGTTGAACTGGTGAAGCGGGGCATCCCCTCGGCCACCATCTGTTCTACCCGGTTCGTCCCGGTCGGACGGAAGTTTGCGCAGGCGCTGGGTGTTTCGGACCTGCCGATCATTGAAGTGCATGACGAGGTCGGTCACGACTCGCCTGAAGAGCTGCAGAAGGTCGCCCAAGTCGTCGCCGAGGCCGTACCCGACATTCTGCGCAAGTATCAAAGCAGGAACGTCAGCGGCCAGCGACTCAGGGATGAAGAGTGCATCGAGATGCTGGACGTTGATGCCGGCCCTGACCTTTCGATCCGCGTGAGCGAACTCTTCCTGCAGGAGAACTGGTCGGACGGTCTGCCCGTGGTGCCGCCCACCGAAGAACGGGTGCAGGCCATGCTGGACGCCGTGGCCGCGCCGCCCGACGAAGTGCTTGGCGTACTGCACCCGCGCGGCGGTATCGCTACCGTGCAAAAGGTTGCGGTTTGTGCCGTCATGGCAGGATGCCTGCCGAAGCATTTTCCCATTATCGTCGCCGCGGTCCGCGCCATCGCTACTCCGCAGTTCAAAATGCATTCCGTTCAGTCGTCGGCGCATCCCCACTCGCCGTTCATTCTCGTAAACGGCCCCGCGGGCATCGAAGCCGGGCTTTCGAGCGGACATGATTGCACGCCCAAGGGTTGGCAGGCGAACCTG
>MERI01000109.1 GCA_001772005.1 Betaproteobacteria bacterium RIFCSPLOWO2_12_FULL_62_58
GATCGGCGCCGGGCTGCGGCTCAGGAAACTTTTCAAGCTGCACATTTTCAATCGAGCCGTGCTGATGAACGACGAGCGCGCGCATTGAGAGCGCCTAACAAAAATGACTCCCCTCGCCCCCGATCACGGGGGAGAGGGGTAGGGTGAGGGGGCAGGTTGGCGTCATATCCTTTTCAGTTCGGATATCTGGTGATCCTTATCGAGCAATGCGTTCGCCTCCCCCAGCGCGGGGTATCCCGCGACGCTTCCGGCGCCGCGAAAGTGGGCCGCGATCGGCAGCGGCAGAGCCGTGATCCGGTCTGCGCCGGCGACAAGCTTGGCGTCAAACAGGCGCTGCGCGATGAGTTCAGGATCGGCGAGCGCCTCTTCGATGGAGCGCACCACGTTGCAACAGAGGTCCTTGCCGGCAAACGCGCCATGCCACTCCTCCGCCGTGCGGGCGCGAATGCATTCGGCCACGGTGCGCCGGACGGCATCCGGGTCGCGCGAGTCGTCGCGTGCCGCTGCGGGCAGGCCGATGGCGTCGCAGAAGTTCTGCCAGAATTTCTCCTCCAGCGGCGCCGCGGCGATGAAACGGTCGTCCTTCGTCCGGTAGATCTGGTAACGCGGGCTGCCGCCGGTGACGAGCGCGCGGCCGGGGCGGGGCCAGCGTTTCGCTGCGAGCCCGTCGCCCATCGCCCAGTACATGAAGGCGAACAGGTTGTCGGCCATCGCGACGTCGAGCTTGCAGCCGCGGCCGCTGCGTTCGCGCGCGCTGAGTGCCAGCAGAATATTGATCACCGCGGGATAGGACCCGCCGCCGATATCTGCGACCAGCGCCGCCGGCGGCACCGGCGCGCCATCGCTGCCTGCGGCGAGCGCGAGCATGCCGCTCTCGGCAACGTAATTCAGGTCGTGTGCCGCCGTCACCGCGCGCGGGCCGGACTGGCCGTAACCGGTGATCGCGCAGTAGATGATGCGGGGATTCGCGCGCGCCACCGCCTCGTAGCCCAGTCCCAGCCGGTCCATGACGCCCGGGCGGAACTGCTCGACGATGACGTCGGCGCTTTTCACCAGCGGCATCAGGCGCTCGATTGCGCCCGGCTGCTTGAGATCGATCGCAATCGAGCGCTTTCCCCGGTTGAGCAGCGCGAAGTTGACGCTGTCGGCGCCGAATTTCGGGGTGTAGCTCCGCATCTCGTCGCCCGTTCCGGGACGCTCGATCTTGATCACTTCGGCGCCGGCCTCCGCGAGTATGAGCGTGGCGAGCGGACCCGGCAGCAGCGTGCTGAAGTCGAGGACCCGTATACCTGAGAGTGGCTGCATGAATAAACCTATTTTAGCCGCCGATGAACGCCGATGAACGCCGATGGAAAATGCAAACGGACAGGATAGTCAAGATTAACAAGACTGGTTTTCAGAAGCGTGTAAATTCTGTTAATCCTGGCTATTGATTTTGATCTTATCGGCGTTCATCGGCGTTCATCTGCGGTTCCAATGTTTTTTGCCTTTGTTTCGCTACGCGCGCGCGCCGCGCCGGCGCGTACGCCGCATCGCCGTATGCCTCGAACAGGGCTTGCGTTGCGTCGTAGTGGTCGGCCAGCCCGGTGCGCTCCAGGAGCTCGATCGGGCCTTCGGGATAGCCCAGGCCCAGGCGCAGCGTCATGTCGAGATCGGCGGCGCTCGCCAGTCCCTCGTCGAGCCGAGTGAGCGCGGCGTTGTAATACGGCCGCACCAGCCGATCGATGATACGGCCGGCGAAATCGCCGCACACGGCGACCTGCAGCCCCGCGCTTTCGAAAACCTGCTTTGCCACCGCGACCGCCGTTTCCAGCGTCCGCGGCTGGCGCACGAGCTCGACCAGGTTGGCGGGCTCACCCTCTCCAAGACGGAAACGCGCGAAACCGAGCACGTTCGAACCTTCGAGCGCGAGCTTCTCGCCGGTGTGTACGCCGAGGCACTCGGCGCCGAGCTCGATCAAGACCGCGGCCTGTTGTACGGTCGTTCCAAGTTTGCGGAACGCATTGCCCGCATTAGCACCGATGATGACAACAATCTCGCCGCTGTCTTCAGCACCTGCAACAAGCTGATGGTCCTCGGAAAACGACCGGCTTTCCCCGGCCCGCACGATTTGATATTTCATTTCCGTTTCCCATTTAAGAATGAACGCTCGGCGTTCATTCTTCATCCTCCGAACATCGCGCCGCCTTGATAGGCGTAGAAGCCCTGGCCGGTTTTACGGCCAAGGTGACCGGCCGCGATCATGCGCCTCACCAGCGCCGGCACCGCCGCCCGCGGATCGTGCGTCGAGGCGTAGAGCGCTTCGGCGACGAGCAGGTGCGTGTCGAGTCCGACGAGATCGAGCAGCTCGAGCGGGCCCATCGGGTAGCCCAGGCCGGTCTTGATCGCGCGGTCGATGTCGGCGGGCGCGGCGACCCCGGCTTCGACCAGGCGGATGGCGTCGTTATTGAAGGGGATCAGGAAATAATTGAGGATGAAGCCGGGGCTGTCCCTGGTTTTCACCGGCGTCTGTCCCATCGCCTGGCAGAAGTCCCACGCGGTCTGAAACGTCTGTTCGCTGGTCTTCAAGCCAGGCGACATCTCGACCAGCTTCATGAGCTGCGCCGGCAGGCAGAAATGCATGCCGACGAAGCGGTCGCCCCGTCCCGAGCCGGCGGCGATCTCGGTGATCGAGAGCGTGGACGTATTGGAGGCGAATAGCGTGTGGGGCGGGCACACCTTGTCGAGTTGTGCGAGCAGCCCGTGCTTTACCTTGATGTCCTCGAACACCGCCTCGATCACAATGTCGCACGCCGCGAGCGCCCCGCTGTCGGTTGTGCCCGAGAGATCCGAGAGGATCCCGGCGACCCGCTCCTGCGAGAGCTTCTTGCGCTCAATCGACTTTGCAAAGAAGTCCTCGGTCTGCTTGCGCGCGCGCGCGAGCGCCTCTTCGCGGGTGTCGTAAACGATAGTCTTGAAGCCGGCGCGCGCAGCGACGATGGCGATGCCGGCGCCCATGGTGCCGCTTCCGGCAACGCCTACGGTTTTTATTCCTGTCGTCATCAGATGGCCTCGGACGGCTTCGGGGGAAACCCAAATAGTCTGTCGTTCCCGAGAAAGCGGGAACCCATAGGGCGGTTCCACATGTTCAATTCGTAAATTGGATTCCCGTTTTCACGGGAATGACAACGTAACCGCGTGCTCGGGAATGACAACAAGTGTTGGCTCACCATCCCGCTTAGCTCGCTCAATTTTCCTTAAGGTAGTGCCATTGGCCTCGGACCCGTTCATTCGACGGTGATGCCGACTTCCTTGATCACCTTGGCCCAGGCGGAGAACTCGCTTTTGATGAAGGCCGTGAACTCCTCGGGCGAGCTTCCCACGGGCTCCGATCCGATCTGCACGATGCGTTCCCTCAGCGCCGGAATCGCGAGGGCTTTCGCGAGCGCCTGGTGTATCCGCCTGACCACCGCGGGCGGCGTGCTGGCCGGGACCATCACGCCGTTCCATTCGATGGCCTCGTAGCCGGGGACGCCGGCCTCGGCCACGGTCGGCACATCAGGGAGCGCGGGATTGCGCTGCGCCCGGCTCACGGCGAGACCGCGCAGCCTGCCGCTCCGTATGTGCTGGATCGCGGACGGGATGGTGGCGAAGAGCATGGAAGTCTCACCGCTGACCAGCGAGATAACCGCCGGGCCGCCGCCCTGGTAGGGGATGTGCGTGAGCTTGGCGCCGCTCATGTGCATGAACTTCGCGGTGGCGAGATGGTTCGCGCTCGCGTTGCCGGCGGACCCGAAGTTGAGCTGCCCCGGCCGCGCCTTTGCGAGCGCGAGCAACTCCTTGACCGAGCGCGCTGGTACCGACGGGTGCAGCGACAGCACCATCGTGACGACAGTCACCTGGCTCACCGGCACCAGGTCTTTCTCCGAATCGAACGGCATCTTCTTCATCAGGCTCGGGTTGGCGCCGAAGGTGATGTTGGGCGTGCCCCAGGTGTGGCCGTCGGGCGGCGACTTGGCCGCGAGATCGAGGCCGATCGTCGAGGAGCCGCCGGGGCGGTTATCCACCACCACCGGCTGGCCGAGGTCCTCAGACAGCCGCGGCGCGAGCAGGCGGAATACGACGTCGGTGGACCCGCCGGGCGCGTACGGCACGATGATGCGTATGGTGCGCGTCGGATAGTTTTGCGCGGCGATGATGGCGGGCCAGGCGAGCAGTGCGCCAAGCACCGCCACGGAAATGCGAGACAATGTTGAACTCATGATGCTTTCCTCCTCGTCAACGACTGTAAACCAAATCAGGCCACAGAGATCACAGGTAAAAAATTCGGTCGCGGTAAGACGGTCAGTTCTTAGTCATCATTTATTGATCGAATTTTTCACTTCTTCATAAAGCTGCGTCCGATGAACTGGCGGTGGATCTGGTTCGTCCCCTCCCAGATCTGCGTGATTTTGGCGTCGCGCATGAGACGCTCGACGCGGTAGTCCTTGCAGTAGCCGTAGCCGCCGTGCAGCTGCACGGCCTCGGTCGTGATGCGCATCGCGAGGTCGGAGGCGCGCATCTTGAGCATCGAGGCCTCCACCCCGAAATCCTGTGCCCCGCCGTCCACCATGCGCGCGACGTGCCACAGCCACGCTTCGCACATCGCCAGCTCTGCCGCCAGGTCGGCGAGCAGGAACTGGATGCCCTGGAACTCGATAATACGGCGCCCGGACTGTTTTCGCTCATTGATATAGGCGACGGCGTCCTCGAACGCGGCGCGCGCGATACCGAGCGCGTGCGCGGCGATGCTCGGGCGCGATTTGTTGAGCGAGGCGAGCAGGATTTTCAGTCCGTCACCGGGCCTGCCCAGGAGGTTCGCGCGCGGTGCGCGGCAGCCGTCGAGCGCCAGCGCCGCGGTGCTCGAAGCGCGCAGGCCCATCTTGTCCTCCTCGCGCACCACCTTGAGTCCCGGCGTGCCCTTTTCCAGCACCAGCACCGAAATCGCCTGCTTGCCGTCCTCGATCTCACTCCACTTTCCGAACAGCAGGTAGAGGTCGGCGTGCGCGCCGTTGGTAATGAAGGTCTTCGTCCCGTTTACGACGATGCGATCACCCTCCGGCCGGAACTGAGTCTTCATGCCGGTCGCGTCCGATCCCGCGGTGGGTTCGGTGATGGTGAGTGCGGCGAGCCCCCCCTTCACCATCACCGGCAGCAGGCGTTGTTTCTGCTCCTCGGTTCCGAAGTCGATCAGCGGCTTGATCGCGTGGAAATTGGTGGCCCAGATCGCCCCGGTCGATGCGCACGCCTTGCTGAGTTCGCGCACGCATTCGAGGTAAGCGGCGTACGACATCGGCGCGCCACCGTAGGCTTCGGGGATGAACATCGCGTTAAGCCCCAGCTCGTTGATTGCCCTGACGTTGTCCCAGGGGAACTCGCCGCTGCGGTCGTAGCGCTCGGCGCGCGGCATAATGGTCTCGCGCGCGAGCAGCCGCACGCTGTCGATCAGCATGCGCTCCTCGTCGGAGAAGGCGACGGTCGCGTCGAGCCTGTCGAATACGTTCATATACATGCAGAGAGGGGAAAGGAGAGAGGGGAGAGGCGGCAGCGCATTGCTGTGAAGCTGTTACGGTTTTAGCTCTTGAGGACTTTTCCAGCGCACGGGTGCGGGGCGGATCCTGCCGGTCCTGGCCCATTCAACCAGTTCGCGCTTAAGGATCTTGCCGCTCGCCGTCAGGGGAAACGCATCCAGAGCGATGAAATACTCCGGCATGTCGTACTTCGGCAGGCCAGCAGTATCGAGATGCCGCAGCAGCGCGTCGCTGTCCACGCGCGTCCCGTCGCGCGCGATGACCGCCAGGCACACGCGTTCTCCCAGACGCGGGTCGGGTACGGGAAAGGCGGCGGCCTTGAGCACGGCGGGGTGCCTGAGCGCAAGGCTCTCGATGCGTGCGGGATGGATGTTGCGCCCCCCGCGTATGACGACGTCCTTCTTGCGGCCGACGATCTGCAGGTTCCCCTTGGCGTCGAACTGGCCGAGGTCTCCGCTCATAAACCAGCCCGACGCGTTGAACGAATTCTCCGTGGCCGACTGGTTGTCGAAGTATCCCAGCATGAGCAGCGCGCCGCGCGTGCCAATCTCGCCGACCCTGCCCGGCCCAGTCTCCAGGTCCGGGTTCTCGGGGTCCCAGAGCTTGGTCTCGTAGCCGCGGCATGCTTTGCCGCAGGTGGTCGTGATCGCCTCCACGTCGTCGTCCGGCATCGTATACTGGTGTGAGCCGTTTTCGGTCATGCCGTAGATGTTCTGCGGCTTGGTGCCGAGCTCGAGGAACGCGCGCGCCGTCTCCGGAGGAATGACCGAGCCGGCCATGTAGAACACGTTCACACGCCCGAGTTGCTTGAGCCCCCGGCGCTTCATCTCCGCGAGGATGTCGATAGCGTGGGTCGGCACGCCCATCACGTAGGTCGTGCCGGTTTCGATGATCCAGTCAAGCGGCGTCATGCCCGCCGGGAGGTCGTTTACCACGAGCTCGCAGCCGGTGACGAGGCTCTGCTCGACCGCGACCGTGCCGATGTGATGCGAGAGCGGACTGTGGCTGTAAAGGATGGTGCGCTCATCGTGGCCCCAGTCCTGCACCATGGCGCGGCCATTGGCAAGCAGAGTGTTATCGGAATGCAGCACGCCTTTCGGCTGGCCGGTGGTTCCCGACGTGAACGCGAGATACACGATCTTGTCGGGGTTGGAATCCGGATCGGGAAGCGCGCCTCCAAGGGGCGCGTTCCCGATAAGGGGAAACGCAGCGCATCCTTGCGGAGCCTCCCCTTCATCCCCTGCCGGCGAGAGCCGAAAGATCCGTTTCATGCTTGAGATCGACCGGGCTGCCGTGACTACATCGTTTCGATCCGAGTCTGCACCATAGCCGCGCTGTGCAAACAGCACGGCTGTCTGGATGCGTTGCATCAACTGCACGACCTCGGCCACCGTGTAGTTCTGGTGCAGCGATGGATTGCAGACGTAGCCCATGCGCGAGCAGGCGAGCAGCACCACCACCGCTTCCACCCGGTTCGGCAGCCACACCGAGACGCGGCTCCTGTGCCGCAGCCCCGCCCGATGGAGGTCCGCGGCGAGCGCGTCCGTCCATCCAACCAGTTGCTTCCAGGTCAGGCGCTTCGCGCTGTCGCGCACCGCGCAGGCATCGGGACGCGCTGCAGCGTGCCGGCTCGCGAGCGCATACATCGTGTCGCCACGCCAGTATCCCGCTGCGTAGTAAGCGCGCGCGGTTTGTGGATCGTGCAGGGTGAGGATCGTGCTCAATGAACCGCCCAGTCGCCAGGAAAAGCAGAATCATCAACCACACAGTACACAATGGACGGGAACGGAAGGCGGTTCATATAAAAAATTCGGTCGCCGGTCATCGACCGAATTTTTCGGGATCGGGCTTGCGCTTGGCGCCGAAGGCGGCGCCCAATTCCTTCGATTCCTCGGTGTCGAGGTAGAGCCGCAGCAGCAGGTCATGCGAGACGCGCGCGAGTCCCGAGACCCCGCCGTGGCGCGCGGTGAAAGCGGCCTTGATCGAGGCGAGCGCGAACGCACCGCGCTCGGCGACTTGCAGCGCCATCTTGCGAGTCTCATCGCGCAGCCGGTCGTCGGGCACCACCTTGTTGATGAGCCCGAGCGCCAGCGCCCCGCGCGCGGTGAGCTTGGGGTTTGTGAACCACAGCTCCTTTGCTTTCTTCTTGCCGACGAGGTCCTCGAGGTACCAGGTGCCGTAGCCGGCGTCGAAACTGCCCATCATCGGCCCGACCTGGCGGAAGATCGCACTCTCTTTGGCGATCGTGAGATCGCACATCACCTGCAGCACCTGCCCGCCGCCCACCGCAAAGCCGTTGACCGAGGCGATCACCGGCTTCTGCAGGTGCTCGATGCTCTCGTAAATCTCGAGCGTCGGCAGCATTCCCGCGTAAAGAGTGGTGTCCTCCATGCCTTCCTTGCGTCCGCCGATGCAGAAGAATTTGTCGCCTGCGCCCCTGATCACCAGCACGCGGGTGCGCGTCTCGCGCCGGATCGCGTTGATGCAGTCGCGGATCTCGTGGCACATCGTCGGCGTGAACATATTGCCGTCGTGCGGGCGGTTGAGCGTGAGCCAGCCGACCGGCCCGTCTTCCTCGTAAAGTATGGTTTCGTAAATCATCTTTGACGGGCGAAACGACAGGCTCTTATACTACCGCAATCGTCGCTGGTTGGGGCGGCGGCACGATCGAGGAGGGCAGGTGGCGGCGAAGCAGGGCGGCGCGCAGAAAGGCTCGTATCGGATCGGGTTGCTGGTCCCGTCGTCTAACACCACGGTCGAGCCGGAATTCTACCGGGCGCTTCCGGTCAACGTCACGCTGCACACCGCGCGGCTGTTTCTCACCGAGATCACGCCCGAGGCGATTTTCAAGATGGTGGAGGAGCTGGAGGCGCAAAGCCGGCTACTCGCAAGCGCGGACGTCGATGTCGTCATGCTTGGCGCCACCGCGCCAAGTTTCCTGAAGGGCCTTGGTTACGACCGCGAGGTGATAGCGCGGATCGAGAAGGCGGCCGGCAAGCCGGCGACGACGACGTCCACGGCCTTGCTGCGCGCGCTGCGGTTCCTCGGGGCGAAACGCGTGGTGCTCGGCTCCGCGTACGACGACAAGGTCAACGCGATCGCGCGGGGTTTTCTCGAAGCCAACGGGTTCAAGGTGGTCGCCGCCCGCGGACTCGGGATGGTGGACAACCTCGCGGTCGGCCGCCTCGGGCCCGAAAGCGCCTTTGATCTCGCGCGCGGCGTCGATCAGGCGGACGCCGACGCGATGGTGCTCGCGTGCACCAACTGGCGGACGATGGACGTGATCGAGCGGCTCGAGCGCGAGCTCGGCAAGCCGGTCGTCTCCACGAGCCAGGTCAGCGTGTGGGACGCGTTGCGCATGATCGGCTACCGCAGGGAAATCCCGGGCTACGGGCGGCTGTTGCGCTCGCTGGCGGCGGAAGACCTTCTCGCGGCGGTGGCGTAACAGGAGGAGAATGCGATGTACGGATGGCGCGGCAGGATCGGCCTGCTGGTTCCCTCGATCAACACCACGATGGAGACCGAATTCTGGCGCACTGCGCCGCCGGGCGTGTCGGTGCACACGGCGCGTATCGCGGGCGGGCGCCACGGCACCCCCGAGGAGCTGCGCGGCATGGAGAGCGCCAGCAAGCAGGCCGCGAAGGAAGTGGCGATGGTCGAGCCGGACGTCGTGGTCTACGGCTGCACCAGCGGCAGCTTCTTCGAGGGCCCGGAGTGGAACAGGAAGATCTCCGAGCAGCTCAGCGAAATCACCGGCGCGCCGGCGGTGACCACGGCCGGCGCGATGGCGGCGTGCCTGATCGGGGGCGGCTACAAGAAGGTGGACGTGGTGACGCCCTACGTCGAAGTCACCAACGAGCGCTTGAAGCAGTTCCTCAAGGCGCACGGCGTCGAGGTGGTGACGCTCGGCACTTTCGACATGCTCGACATGTTCGATCACGCGAAAATCGAGCCCGGGGAGATTTATCGCAAGGTGAGGGAGATCACAACGCCCAAGGCGGAAGCGGTATTCGTCGCGTGTACCCAGCTCCGTGCGCTGGAAGTGCTCGACAGGCTCGAGCGCGACCTCGGCAAACCGGTGTATTCGGCGGTCCAGGCAAGCGCCTGGCAGGCCTACCAGGCGATGGGGGTGGATCCGGGGATCGCGGATTGCGGCAGCCTGCTGCGCAACCTTTCCGAGCCGGGCGTTACGGAGGCCCGCGGAAAGGATCGCAAGCCTGCTTGAGCTTCTGGGGGGCCTCCATAACGAACGCGGCCATGTTTCGCATGGTCGCATGGGTCTTGTTTATCGTACCGGGAGTGGCAGGCGGCAGCCTGCATTCATTTTGTCGGCGGATTCGCGCCTGATGCGATCGCGGCGGGTTCAGCGGGCCCTTCCTCAAAACGATGAGCGCCGACAAAATGAACGCCGACAAAATTGAAACGTTCGACGTAGTGGTGGTCGGCGGTGGTGGCGCCGGACTCGCCGCGGCCGCGGAAGCCGCACGGCTCGGACGCAGCGTCGTGCTGCTCGAAAAGAATCCGCAGCTTGGCGGCAGCACCGCGTGGTCGGTCGGCTCGATGTCGATCACCAATTCGCCGCATCAGCTAAAGCGCGGCATCCGAGACACGCCGCAGGAGCATTTTGAGGACCTGGAACTGCTTGCCGGGAAGTACGCGCCGCGCGACAACCTGCAGCTCCGGCGCATCCTGGTCGACAACACCACGGACATATTCGAATGGCTGCGCGGCCTGGGGCTCGAATTCGCCGGCCCGATGCTCGAGCCGCCGCACCGCTATTCGCGCATGCATCTCGTGCTGCCCAACTCGCGCGCCTTTCCGCGCTATCTTGGCCGCCACTGCGCCAGGCTCGGTGTTTCCATCCGTACCGATACCCGCGCCGAGCGGCTCATCGTCGAAGGCGGCCGGGTAACCGGCGTGTATGCGCGCAGCGCCGGCGGCTTGGGCGTCGATTACCGCGCGAGGGGCGGCGTTGTGCTCGCCGCGGGCGACTACAGCGCCGGGCGCGAACTCAAGGCGCGGTTCGCGGGCGAGGAAGTGGCGCAGCTCGAGGCCGTTAACGTCACCGCGACCGGCGACGGCCACCGCATGGCGCTCGAGATCGGCGCCGTGGTGGTCAACGGCGACATCGTGCGCGGCCCGATCATGCGCTTCGTGCCGCCGTCCCACGACCGCTGGATCCTCAAGCTGCCGCCGTGGCGGTGGCTCGCACGCTCGATGCGGCTCGCCATGGACCATCTGCCGGACGCGTGGCTACGGCCGTTAGCGATGAGCTTTCTCACTACCGCGCTAGGGCCCTCCTTGGAGCTGTTCAAGCACGGCGCGGTCCTGGTGAACCGCAACGGCGAGCGCTTCGCCGACGAGCTCGCGGCGCCGGCGCGCGCGGTGCCGCGGCAACCGGACAAGGCGGCCTATATCGTGTTCGACCACAAGCTCGCGCAGCGCTTTACCGCGTGGCCGAATTACATCTCGACCGCGCCGGGCCTGGCGTACGCCTATCTTGCCGACTACCGGCGCAACCGCGCCGACATCTATCACGAATCGCCCACCATCGAGGGGCTGGCGCGCAGCATGGGCGCCCCTGGAGCGGCGCTGGCCCGGACTTTCAATGACTACAACGGCGCGGGGCGCGAAGCGCGCCCCGCGCTCGACATGGCGCCGTTTTATGCGCTGGGGCCGGTGAAAAGCTACGTGGTGTTCACGGATGGCGGGCTCAAGGTTACCGAGCGGCTGGAAGTGGTGCGGGAGGACGGCATGGTGATCCCCGGTCTTTATGCCGCGGGCTCGGCCGGGCAGGGCGGCTTGCTGCTCGAAGGTCACGGCCACCACTTGGGATGGGCCTTCATCTCGGGGCGCATCGCAGGCCGCAACGCCGCATTCAATGTGCCGCCCAAATGAAAATCCAGAAATTTGGAGCAGCGGTGCCGGGCGGTTACGGCGCGCGCTCTGAGCTCCTGATTCGGAGGCCGGACTGATGATATTCATGTCACAGAGCGGAATCACCGACCCTGCGCGCGCCGTGGAGTGGGACGCGTGGTATGTCGAGCACCTGCGCATCATGCTGACGGTGCCCGGCATCTCCAGCACCCAGCGCTTCAAGACCGATTCGCCCGGCTATCCGCCGTCGCTCGCGATGTACATCATCGCCGGTGCCGAGATCTTCGACGATCCCTACTACCGCAGCGTGCGCGGGATGGGCGAGTGGCTACCACTCATCGACAAGCAGCATTACCGCCGCAACCTGTTCGAGGGACTCGACGCGGCGCCAGACGTGCCTGACGATTGCGTGCTGTTGGTAGCCGACCGCGCTGCCCCCGAATCCGACGTCAGCGGCGTCGTGTTTTCGTGGCTGAAAACCGTCGGCCTCGATCGCTCGACGCCGTATCGCGGCATCGCCGTAGTCACGCGGACGGTCGCGGATCGGCTCGCCAGCACCCGGGCGATCGGCATTTACCGGCCAGTGTCGGCGCGTAACCAGCAACGCTGAACTAGGCGATCATGAACGGCCGGGTGGCATTGATCGCTGCGAGCTGCCGTGTGCGAATAAGTCATACAATGTCATTTCGCGAAGATGAAATCATTCCATTAAAGGAACAAAGGCCATGAAGCTGTCATTGTCGCGTTACGCATGTGCTGTTGGCTGCGCACTCGGCCTGCTGCTTGGCGCCAGGCCCGTGCTGGCGCAAGGCGTTTACCCCGCCAAGTCGATACGCTGGATCGTGCCGTGGCCACCCGGTGGCGGCGCGGATGTGCTGTCGCGCATGCTGAGCCCGCACTTGTCGGAAACGCTCAAGCAGCAGATCGTGATCGACAACCGCGGCGGTGCTGCAGGCAACATCGGCGCCGAGCTCGCCGCCAAGTCGCCGCCCGACGGCTATACCATCGTGTTCGCCTATTCCGGCACCCACGCGATCAATCCCAGCATCTACAGCAGGATGCCCTTTAAGGAAAGCGATTTCTCGCCCATCATCTGGCTCTCGTCGGTACCGCAGGTGCTGGTGGTGCACCCGTCGCTGCCGGTCAAGACGGTGCAAGAACTGATCGCGCTGGCGCGGAAGCGCCCGGGCGAGCTCACCTATGGCTCGAGCGGCAGCGGCGCGTTCAACCATCTCACGGGCGCGCTCTTCAGCACCATGACCGGCACCAAGCTCGTGCACATCCCGTACAAGGGCGGCGGCCCGGCGGCGGTCGCGTTGCTTTCGGGGGAGATCAGCGTGATCTTCGGCGAGCCGGCGTCGGTTGTGGGCTTCGTGAAATCCGGCAAGCTGCGCGCGATCGCGGTGAGCAGCGGCCGGCGCTCGCTGGGGCTGCCGGATCTGCCGACCATCGCCGAATCCGGCGTTCCCGGCTATGAGGCGACGTCCTGGAACGGCATGCTGGCGCCCGCCGGCACGCCGGCAGACATCATCAAGCGTCTCAATGCCGAGTTCAACCGCATCATCGGCCTGCCCGAAATGAGGAAACGCATGCTCGGCAACGGCTACGAGCCGGTCGGCGGCACGGCGGAGAGATTCGGCGAGCTGATCCGCGCCGAGCTCGCGAAGTGGGCGCCCGTCGTCGTGGCCGCGGGCATCAAGGTGGACTAGCCCTTTCCCGAGACAAGCATGCGGGCCGGGGCATCAGCGTCCAGGGAACGCGCCGACGAGTGCACCTGCCGCGTTTCCCGCCCGCTCGAGGTTGACGATAGCTTCGGCCAACCGATCCGCCTGCGCCCGCGATGCGCCAAGACCGAACTCCATGCAATCGTAGAACTTGGCGAGCGTCTCCTGTTCGCTCATCGGCTCGGCGGGACTGCCCTTCATCGTCGCGCTGGAAACCTCCAGGACACGCCCATCTTTGAGTGTGACTTTGACTCGTGCGGGTTCGATGGCAGTCGCCTCGATCGCCGGATCGTCAATCACACGCGTTACGCTGGTGAGAGCGGCAACACGTGGATCGCCGATCGCCGCTTTCTGGTAGCTCCTCAAGTCCACCCTGCCGTCTACCAGCGCGCGCGCGAAACCGTATGCAGCGTTGAACTGCGCGTGCACCACTGAGCCGCGCGCAGGATCGTACGGCTCGCCGACGGTGAGCCAGTTGACATGCCCGAGACCGATCTCAACGCCCGCGACATCCTCGGGCTTTACGCGCTCGCTGCGGAGTCTGAGCCCCAGCCCGATCACCGTGTGATTGCAGCGGCAGCAGGGGTAGGGCTTGAGGCTGTACTCCAGGATGCGCCAGCTCTTCCCGAGCTTCGCCGTGATGAGCTCCGGCCTGACTTCATCGCGCTCGTAGAGCGCGAATAGCCCCGCGCTTCCCTCCAGCGTGCGGCGCGTGCCGGTGAGGCCGTCGGCAGCGAGGAACGCTGCGGTGAGCGCCGCGCGCGCGGCAAAACCCGGCCCCAGGCGCTTCGACAGCACGCCGTCGCGCATACTCTGCGCGGAACCGCTCGCCTGGTGGAAGGCGAGTCCGAGCGCGTTCATGAGGCCCTCGCCATCAAGCCGCAGCAGGCGCCCCGCCCCGAGGCTCGCGGCAAGCGAGCCGAAGATCATAGTGGGATGCCAGCCTTTGCCGAGGCTGTTGTAGCAGGCGAGGCCGAAGCGCGCATGGAGTTCGGCGCCCAGCGCGTACGCGAGGATGAAGTCCCGGCCGGTTTTTTCGCCGATGTCCTCGGCAGCAGCGAGCAGCGTGGGCAGCACCACGCAATTGGTGTGCACGCGGGCAGGGTCGTGCTGATCGTCGTAATCGAGGGCGTGCGCCGCGGCGCCGTTGGCGAGCGCCGCGGTCGGCGGAGAATAATGGCGCTTGCCGATGAGCCCGGTCGCCGCGCCATCTCCTTCCCAGCGGGAGAGCCGGCGGTTGAGCTCGGGAATGCCGGGTGCGTTGGCGGCGCCGGCGATCACGCCCAGCGCGTCGAGCACCAATCGTTTCACGGTTTGGACCACGGATGCGGGCAGTATCTCGTAACGCCAGCCAGCAAGCGCTTCGCAAAGGTTGCGGGTGTAACCGTCGGCGAGCCGCTGCGCAGGTGTTGAAGAGGGAACCGCCTTATGCAAACGGACGCGGGCCATGGGTTTTCTCCGGAAAAACAAAAAACTTATCACAAGGCTGCGCGGTTGGGTATCTCCGAGCGCGCCGCCGTGTTATTCTTGCACTCACTCCGCCTTGGTTTTTCCTGCGCAGCGTCGCGACATCCAATCGAACCATGGGATTCATGGGCAAGAACAATGTGCTGCGCAGAGGCGGCGGAAGCGTGGTCTGGGTCGGCATGGACACCGGCGGCACCTTCACCGACCTGGTCGCGGTCGATTTCGAAAGCGGCCGCTATCACTATCACAAGGTACCAACCCCTACCTCGGATCCCGCTCGTGGCCTCCTGGACGGCATCGCAGAACTGCTCGATCAGAACGGTCTCGCGCGCAGCGATGTGGCGTTTCTCGTGCTCGGCACGACGCTCGCCACCAACGCAGTGATTGAAGGGAAGTGGGTGCCGACCGGGCTCATCACCACTGCGGGTTTTCGCGACACGCTCGAGCTCGCACGCCAGCGCCGTCCGCATTACTTCAACCTCGACATCCCGAAGCCGGTGCCGCCGGCGGCGCGCGACTGCCGCATCGAGGTCGGCGGCCGCATCGCGCACGACGGCTCCGAGGTGGCGCCGCTTGCCGAGGACGACGTGCGCCGCGCGGTCGAGCGCCTGAAGGGCAAGAAGGTCGAGGCGGTCGCGATCTGCTTTGTGCACGCTTACGCCAACCCGGCGCATGAAGAGCGGGCGAAAGCGCTTGTAGCCGACCTGTGGCCCGGCATTTATCTCTGCAGTTCGAGTGAAGTGCTCGCTGAGTTCCGCGAATTCGAGCGCTTCGCCACCACCACGGTAAACGCGAGCCTGATGCCGGTCATGGACCGCTATCTCGAGCGCTTCGAACGCGGCGCGGCCGACCTCGGCATCCGGCCGATGCCGCGTGTCATGCAGTCCAACGGCGGTGCGGTGTCGCCCGGCGCGGTCAGGAAGCTCCCGATCAACACGTTCTTCTCGGGACCGGCGGGCGGCGTCATCGGCAGCGTGGGTCTGGGTAAACACCTGGGCCTGAACGATCTTATTACCTTCGACATGGGCGGCACCTCGACCGACGTGTGCCTGATCCGCGAAGGGGAGCCCGCACAGAAGAGCGAGCGCCTGATGGGCGGCTTCCCGGTGCGCACGCGCACGTTTGATATCCATACCATCGGCGCCGGGGGCGGCTCGATCGCCTGGATAGACGCGGGCGGATTGCTCAAGGTCGGGCCGCAGAGCGCGGGCGCCTATCCCGGTCCGGCGGCCTATGGCCGCGGCGGCAAGCTGCCCACGGTGACCGATGCGAATGCGGTGCTGGGCCGGCTCAATCCCCAGGCGCTGCTCGGCGGCCGAATGAGCATGCATCCCGAGAAGTCACGCGCCGTAATCGAAGAGCTCGCCGGCCGATTGAGGGTGGATGCGATCAAGGCCGCAGCGGGCGTGATCGAGATCATCAACGCCAACATGATAGGCGCGGTGCGAGTGATTTCCGTCGAGCAGGGCGAGGATCCCCGCAACTTCACGCTCGTTGCCTTCGGCGGCGCGGGGCCGCTGCACGCGGCGGATGTCGCGCGCAACATGGGAATAAGAAAAGTCCTGGTGCCGCCGCGGCCGGGGCTGCTCTCCGCGATAGGGCTGCTACACGCCGACGTGCGCGGCGACTTCAGCCTCACGCGGCTCCTGCGCGCGGGACCGGAGAACCTCAAGGCGCTTAACCACGGGCTTGAGGAACTCAAAAAACGCGGCGCAGCATGGCTTGAGGGCGAGGGCGAAGAACACGCGAGCTTCGACTGGTTCGCTGATTTACGCTACATCGGCCAGAACTTCGAGCTGCTCATGGCACTGAAGAGCGGCGAGCTTGACGACCCGTCGCTCGTGAGACTGATCAATTCTTTTCACCGCCGCCATAAAGATTCCTACGGCTACGACATGCGCGGCCAGCCAATCGAGATCGTCAATCTCCGGCTGATGGTGACGGCGAAGCGGCGCACGCCGCCGCACGAGAGCGTCAGGTTAAAGCGCGGCGATTTCAAGGCTGCGCTCATCGAGCAACGCAAGGTCTGGTTCCCCGAAACCGGGTTCATTGCGACCCCGGTCTACGACCGCGACCGGCTGCCCGCCGAGTGCCGCCTCACGGGGCCCGCCGTCATCGAGCAGATGGACGCCACCGCGGTGGTGCCGCCCACGGCCCGGTTGAAGGGCGACAAGCTGGGATATTTGCACCTGGATCTAGGAATTTCTCGGGCCAAGCCCGATAAATTCCTAAGCGGAGGCCGGCATGGGCCGTAGCGTAGATCCGATCAAGGCGGAAGTGGTGGCGCGTTTCCTTCTCGCCACGGCGGAGGAAATGGGGGCAACCCTCATCCGCACCGCGTTCTCGCCCAATATCAAGGAGCGCGCCGATTGCTCGACCGCGGTCTTCGACGCCGCAGGCGAGGTGATCGCGCTCGCCCAACGCGTGCCGATCCACCTCGGATCCATGGTGGGCGCGGTGGACGAGATCCGCAAGCGCTACCGGGAGCGGGACATCCATCCCGGCGATATGTTCATCGCGAACGACCCGTACACCGGTGGCGGTACGCATCTGCCCGACATCAACGTCATCGCGCCGGTGTTCATGGGCAAGCGCATCGTCGCCTTCGTTGCCAACATCGCGCATCATGCCGACGTCGGCGGCATGGTCCCCGGGTCGGAAGCGGCGGTCTGCAAATCCATCTTCCAGGAGGGCATCCGCATTCCGCCGGTGCGCATCCGGCGCGACGGTGAAGTGAACCGGGACGTGCTCGAATTGATACTGCTCAATTCCCGTACGCCCGAGGAGCGCGTGGGCGATCTGCAGGCGCAGTTTGCGGCCAACACCGTGGGCACGCGCAGCGTCCTGCAGCTCTTCGAGCGCTACGGGGTAACGGCGACGCAAGCGGCAATCGCCGCTTATCTCGATTTCACCGAAAAGCGCTTCCGCGTGGCGATTGACCGGCTGCCCAAGGGGCGCTATCGGGCCGAGGACTTCCTCGACGGCAACACCGAAAGCGAAGTGTGCCGCATTAGGCTCACGCTCACGGTAGGCAAAGGCAAGCTCGATTTCGACTTCGCCGGCTCCGATCCCCAGCTCGAGAGCGCGCGCAACATTCCCTACCGCGCGCTGCTCGCTACGGTCTATACGGTGGCGAAGAGCATGCTCGATCCGGAAGTGCCGGCCAATGCCGGTTACTACCGCACCATGAACATCAAGGCGCCGCCCGGTTGCGTGGTGGGCCCGGTGCCTCCGGCGGCGGTCGGTTGCCGCTCGATCTCCGCTAGCGTCCTGGGCGATGTCATCGCCGCGGCGCTCTCCCAGGCGATGCCGGAGAAAGCGCTCGCGGGCTGCGGTCCGCACCATCTGTATGTGCTCTCGGGCACCGATCCGCGCACAGGCGTCTATTTCGTGAACTACGAGACGCTTGCCGGCGGCTACGGCGCGCGCGCCAACCGCGACGGCGTGGACGGGGTGCGCGTGCACGCCTCGGGCTCGTCCAATCTCCCGGTGGAGGCGCTGGAGCATGCCTACCCGTTTCGCGTCGAGCGCTACGCGCTGTGGGACGAATCGGGTGGGGTGGGGCAGTATCGCGGCGGCGCTGGCGTCGTGCGCGATTACCGCGTGCTCGCCGATGACGTCGTAGTGAGCCTCTCATCCGAGCGGCAGCACGTCGCAGCGAAGGGCATGACGGGTGGAGGGGACGGCGTAATGGGCGCCTTCATGCTCAATCCGGGGACCGCGGAGGAGCGGAAGCTGCCTGCGGCGGCGGCCGACGTGCGGCTGCCGCGCGGGAGCGTGTTCAGGATCTGCACGCCTGCGGGCGGCGGCTACGGCGATCCACGCGCGCGCAAGCGCAGCGCCGTCGAGTGCGATTTGCGCGAGGAGCGCGTAAGTTCTGAGCAGGCGCGGCAAGTCTACGGTTGGGGAGAAAAGGCATGAGCAAGCCACAGGAACTGGAGGCGATCAGGGCCGCTCGGGCGAATTACCCGGCTCTCGAGCGCTGGACTTATCTCGACGTCGCCGGGCGCGGCGTGCTCTCGCGCGCGGTGCGCGCCGCGCTCGACGCCCATCTTGACGAGCGCATGATGAACGGCGCAGATAAAGAAAGATTTTTCGAGCTGATCGAACGCACGCGCGCCGGCTTCGCACAGCTCATCGGCGCCGAGCCCGACGAGATCGCCTTCACCAAGAACATCTCCGAGGGGCTGAACATGATCGCCACGGCCTTCAACTGGCACCGCGGCGACAACGTGATCCTGTGCCCCGAGCTCGAGCATCCCAACAACATCTATCCTTGGTTGAACATGCGGCGTTACGGGCTCGAAGTGCGCGCGGTCGCGCCGCGCGATGGCCGCATTCCCGTGGACGAGATCGCGGCGAAGCTTGACAGCGGCACGCGCGTAGTGACGGTCTCCACCGTCACCTTCGCGCCGGGTTTCCGCACGGACGTGGACGCGCTGGGAGCAATCTGCCGCGAACGCGGCGTGTTGCTGCTGGTTGACGCCGCGCAGTCGGTGGGCGTGCTTCATACCGATGTCGAGCGCTTAAAAATTGACGCGCTCGCCGTGTCCACGCCCAAAGGGCTGCTCGGCCTCTACGGTATGGGATTTCTCTACTGCCGGCGCGCATGGGCTGAGCGGCTCACACCGGCGTACCTCGCGCGTTTTGGCGTGGATCTCGGCGAAGCGCACGAGGCGGCGATGGGGAAGTTCGAATACAGACTGATGCCCGCCGCGCGCCGCTTTGACGTCGGTAACTACAACTTCGCAGCCGCCGCGGCGGCGGACGCCTCGATGCAGGAACTCGCCGCCCTCGGCACCGAACGCATCGAAAGGCACGTGGTCGCGCTCGCGCACGCTCTCGCCCGCGGCCTCCTCGATTTGGGGCTGCCGGTTGCCGGCGGGACGCCTGGGCCGCATCTCGCGCACATCGTCACCGTCGGGGCGATGAGCGCAAACCACTACGGCTCGGAGGACGAGGACATCAATCAGCTCTACGAGCACCTCGCCGCCAACCGTGTCAAGCTCTCGATCCGCCGCGGCATGATGCGCTTCGCGTTCCACGTCTACAACAGCACGGACGACGTCGGGCGAGTGCTCGACCTCGCGCGCGACTTCCTGGCGCGCCGATCCACGCCATCTGACAGGAGTAAGCGCGACGAACCTTCTCTCTCGATCGGGGAGGAGGATTAGCGCGTGCCCTAATGTTTCTGAAGCGCCAATTTGATGCCGAGATCATCCTTCTATGCGTGCGGCGGTACGCGCGGCGTCACGCCTTTGTCAGTAGACGTGCGATCTGCGCCGCATCCTCCAGTTTTTCAAGGCCGAGCATCGCATCGCGGAGCTTCTCGACCTGCGGTCGAGGCAGCACATGCGTCGCAAGTTTCTCGAATTTTTCCACCGCTTCGGCCTCAGAGGCGAATTTCTCTTTGGCGCGCGAGACTTCGCGGGTGCGTTCCATCCTCGTGCCGTCCTTGAGATGAAGCTCGACGCGCACCATTTGACGGAACTGCGGGCCTTTCGCCGCGATCGCGGGGTCGTGCCGCACTTCAACCTTGTCCGCGAGCGCCATGCGCGCCGGGTCCGCCAATTTGTCTTCGGTGAACTGGTCGACGAAGACTTCTCCATCGATCAGCAAGGTGGCGACACAATAGGACAGATTGAGCTGTGCAGCGGTGAGTCCCTTGGGGACGTACTTCCATCCTACGTGATCCACCGTGACCTGCGAGCCGTGTACGACGATTTTCGCGACGTCTTTGGCGCCGAACGGGCGCTCGTGCTGCATCTCGCGGATCGCGTCGAGCGTGGAGTGGTTGCTGCCGACGCATGAGTAGAATTTGAGCCTGACCCCCATCGTCTGCCACACCGAGCTCAAGCCGGCGGTGAGTTCGTAGAGCTTGAAGCGATCGGTCGAACGCGAAAACGTGGTGCAGAATCCGCCATACTCGCTTTCGAATACATTGACGATGCCGGTGAATCCAGCGTCCGCGAACTGCGCACCGTAAAGCCCGCTTTGCGCCGCACGCCCGGCATGCATGCGTTTGACCATGGAGCCATATTGCGCCGCCATCAGCCCCGAGGACTGGGTGCCGGCGATGCCGAGCGCGTGCACGGTCTTATCGGTATCCAGTTTCAGCCCGCGCGCAGCGCTCGCAACGGCCGCGAATACACCGACCGTAGCACCCGAATGCCAGCCCTGGGCGATGTGCAGGTTGCCCATGCAGATGCCGACGCGCGGCCCGATCTCGTAACCGGCAACCGCGGCGGTCAGGAATTCCTTGCCGCTCATGCCGGGACGCACTTCGGCGACCGAAATCAGCGCCGGCAGCACAACGCAGCCGGTGTGCAGCACGCCCACGCGATGCACGTCGTCGAGCTCGAAGCCCTGCACCTGGCTACCGTTCACGAGAGCCGCGTGCGGCGCGGACAGCTTTTGCCGGGTGCCCCACACCGCGCAGGCTTGCGTGGTGTCGAGCTCGCCCAGCCGCCGCTGCAGGATGCGGCTCCATTCGAGATCGGCGCCGTAAAGCCCGCAGCCGACCGAGTCCAGTATCAGGAGCTTGATGCGCGTGAGCACTTCACCCGGGATCGCCTCGTAGCGCAGGCCGGAAACGAACTCGGCGATGCCACGGGTGTAGGGATTACCCGTTGAGACCTGGTGTGGCATTTGCCAGGAGTGTAGTGGGTCTCGGTGTTTTCAGCAAAACGGTCGCGACGCTGTTTTGCGATTACCGATCGATGAGGTCGCTGAATCGAGCAGACACTTGAGTTAAACTTGTGCGATCGAAAACGTTCCGGAACATCCCATGACCACAGAAAACATCGTCGATATCAGGGATCTCAGCTTCTCGTATGGCAGACACGAGATCTTCAAGAGGATCAACCTCACGATTCCGAGCGGGAAAGTGGTCGGCATCATGGGGAGCAGCGGCTGCGGCAAGACTACTCTGATGCGGCTGATCGGGGGGCAGCTCAGACCGTCGCAGGGGGAAGTCAGAGTGATGGGCAAACTGGTTCACCAGCTCGGCCGCGAGGAACTGTTTCGATTGCGACGCAAGATGGGCATGCAGTTCCAGCAGGGAGGGCTTTTCACCGACCTGTCGGTATTCGAAAACGTCGCGTTCCCGATGCGCGAAAAAACCAACCTGCCGGAGGACATGATCAACGACCTGGTGCTGATGAAGCTGAACGCGGTCGGATTGCGCGGCGCTGCGCAACTGATGCCCGCTGAGTTGTCCGGCGGCATGACACGACGCGTGGGACTGGCCCGTGCGATTTCGCTCGACCCGACGTTGATCATGTACGACGAGCCGTTCGCGGGGCTTGACCCGATTTCGTGCAACGTCATCGGCGATCTGATCCGCCGTCTCAATGACGCGCTGGGCGTGACTTCGATCGTGGTCTCCTACGATGCCCAGGAGTCGCTGAAAATCGTCGACTACGTGTATTTCATTTCCGAGGGCGTGGTCGTCGCCGAAGGCAGCACCGCGGATGTGAAGGTGTCGAAGGATCCATTCGTACACCAGTTCATTCGCGGAGAGCCCGATGGGCCGGTGCCGTTTCACTATCCGTCCGATGCGTACGCAGCCGACCTGGAACTGCCATCTTCGCGTGATTGAGCCTGTGCGGGGTCCGCTCCCTGTCCTGCCGCACGGATTCCGAGTTTGCCGTGACGCGCGACATTCATTTGTTGATCGACTATGCAAGGTTCAATAGTGAAGGCCTTTGCCAGAGCGGTTACCGTCGTGCTGGGTACGGCAGTCCTGATTGCCGGTCATGCGGCGTCCGCCGCCGCACAACAGCCGCTGCGGGCGGAAGTCGCCGCCTTCATCGAGGACATGGTGCGAAAACACGGTTTCGAGCGCGCGGCGTTGCAACGCGTGTTCAGCCAGGTTCAGTGGCGGCCAGAAATCGTCCGTGCGATGTCGGCGCCGGCAACGGCGCGACCGTGGCATGAATTCCGCAGCCGCTACATCGACGCGACGCGCATCGCCGGCGGCGTCAAATTCTGGGAAGAGAACGCGGCGGCGCTCCTGCGCGCCGGCAGGGAATACGGGGTGCCGGAGGAGATCATCGTCGCAACCATCGGCATCGAAACGTTCTATGGCCGAAACACCGGAACGGTCAAGGTGATCGACGCGCTGGCGACCCTGGCTTTTGAGTTTCCTGCCCGCGCCGAGTTGTTCCGTGGCGAGCTTGAAGAGTACCTGCTGCTTGCGCGCGAGGCCGGTTTCGATTCGCTGAGCGTGAGGGGCTCGTACGCCGGGGCGATGGGCATCCCGCAGTTCCTGCCGAGCAGCTATCGCAAGTACGCGCTCGACTTCGACGGCGACGGCAGGCGCAATCTGTGGGGCGATCCGACGGATGCGATCGGTAGCGTGGCCAATTACTACCGGACTTTCGGCTGGCTCACCGGAGAGCTGGTCACCGTGCCGGTCGAAGCGGGCGAGAGCGGGATCGATGTCACGATCGCCGCCGGCATCAAGCCGCAGCTCAAAGTCGGCGAACTCAGGCGGCGCGGCGTCGTCCCGCTCGCGCCGGTAAGCGACGAGGCCGAGGCGGCGCTATTTGCGGTGGAAACCGAGAGCGGCCTGCGCTACCGGCTCGGGCTGCAAAATTTTTACGTCATCACGCGCTACAACCGCAGCGTCAACTACGCGATGGCGGTGTATGAGCTGGCGCGCGAAATCAGAGCGCTCACCAAGCCTGCCTCCGAAGCCCCGCGACAGTAGATCGATCTCAAGAACTCGTTTGCCCGTTCACCAATGCACCGCGCGGGAAAGCGACCAGATGGTCGATCTCGAGCCGGATGCCGATTTTCTCGCCGATCGCATGATTATGGTGGCTCGGCACCAGGGACATCACGTGTGCGCCGCCCGGCAGCTGCAGGGTGTAGAGGAACTCGGCGCCGCGAAACGCCTTGTGCAAGACTTGCGCCTGCAGCGCGCTCGCATCATCGTGGAGGATGTCGTCGGGTCTCAACAGCACGTCGACCACGGAGCCTTGCGGCCAGTCGCGGGCCAACTGTCCTTCCAGGATACCCAGTTCGACTCTGACGCGGTTTCCGCCGAGCACGGTACCGGGTAGAAACACGCCCTGACCGATGAAATCCGCTACGAAGCGGCTCACCGGCTCATGGTAGAGCGTGTACGGTGTGCCCCACTGCTCGATTGAACCGCTTGACATGATGCCGATCTCGTCGGCGATGTTGAACGCTTCGTGTTGATCATGCGTGACCAGAACCGCGGTAGTGTTCTGCTGCTTGAGAATATCGCGTACTTCCAGGCTCAGGCGCTCGCGCATTTCCACGTCGAGATTCGAGAACGGCTCGTCGAGCAGCAACAGATCGGGGTGCGGCGCCAGCGCGCGAGCGAGCGCCACGCGCTGCTGCTGCCCGCCGGAGAGTTCGTGCGGGTAGCGATTCCGGACCGGATCCAGCCCCACCGTTGCCAGCAGTTCCGCCACGCGCGCGGCACGCTCGCCTTCGGTGAGGTCGTGCAGGCCGAATGCGATGTTGCGCGCGACCGTGAGATGCGGAAACAGCGCGTAGTCCTGGAATACCATGCCGATCCGTCGCGTTTCGGGTGGGATGGTAAGGCCGGTGCGGCTCATGACGTGGCCGCTGAGCAGGATTTCGCCGGCGGCCACGGGCTCGAATCCGGCGATGCATCTCAATACCGTGGTCTTGCCGCAGCCGCTTGCGCCGAGCAGACATACGATCGCGCCTTTTTCGACGCAAAAACTCAGGTTGTTCAGGACTTGGCGTTGGTCGTAGGCGTGGCTGACGCCCGTCAGTTCGAGCAGTGCAGGCATGGCCGGGATTATACCCTTTTGCTGATGAAAATGATTCTTGTTACAATGAAATTTCGGTGTCTGTTCCAGAAGTTACCTTAATCAATGAAACTGCTGATGATCGATTCTCACGTTGCTTGGCCATTCCGGCTAACTCGACAATTCCGCCCCGTCCGACGGAATGAATAACGCCACACTTACCGGCACCACACCCACTTTTTTGCGTTTCAGGGGTCCGGGTGCGTTGAGCCTTCTCGCGGTTATGTTCGCGCTGCTGCTCGCGGTGCCCGTGGCGGTGGTGCTGCTGAACGTCTTCGTCCCGAGTCAGGGGACGTGGGCCCATCTTGCGGCGACGGTGCTGCCGGAGTACATTCTGAACTCGTTGGGGCTGATGCTGGGCGTGGCATACGGCGTTGTCACGATCGGCGTCACCACCGCCTGGCTCACCACGATGTGCCGTTTTCCGGGACGGCGTCTGCTCGAATGGGCGCTCTTGCTGCCGATGGCGGTGCCGGCCTACGTCATGGCTTACGCCTACACCGACTTCCTGCAGTTCGCGGGGCCGGTTCAGAGCTTGCTGCGTGAATGGACGGGTTGGGGACCGCGTGACTACTGGTTTCCCGACGTGCGTTCGCTGTGGGGCGCGGTGGCAATGCTTTCGTTCGTGCTTTATCCGTATGTCTATCTGCTTGCACGCGCGGCGTTCCTGGAGCAATCCGCGAGCATGGTTGAAGTCGCGCGCGTCTCGGGCTACGGGCCGTGGCGAACTTTCCTTCGCGTCGCGTTGCCGCTGGCGCGACCCAGCATCGTCGCCGGCACGGCGCTGGCTTTGATGGAAACGCTCGCCGATTTCGGCACGGTTTCCTACTTCGGGGTGCAGACGTTCACGACCGGGATTTATCGCGCCTGGTTCTCGCTCGGCGATCACGTTGCCGCTGCGCAACTTTCGGCAACGCTGCTGGGTTTTGTGTTTACGGTGTTGCTGATCGAACGCTTGAGCCGCGGCCGCGCCGGCTTTCACAACACCGCTCACCGCAAGCGCCTGCATTATCCTTATCGGTTGCGCGGATTCACGGCGGTCATCGCGCTCATCGCCTGCACCGTGCCGCTGGTGCTGGGTTTTTTCCTGCCCGCCGGCATCATGCTGCACATGGCGGTGACCTCCGGCGATGCCCAGTTTGGCACGCATTACATCGAACTGACATTCAATACGGTGATGCTCGCGGCAATCACCGCTGCGCTCGCGGTGCAGTTGGCGCTTCTCGTCGGCTATGCCGGCCGCGCCACCGCGAGCCGCCTCGTGCGAGCGGCGAACCGCATTGCCGGCCTGGGCTATGCGGTGCCGGGCGCAGTGATCGCAGTCGGCGTGCTTATTCCGGTAACCCGGCTCGATCATGCACTGGCTGCTGCGATCGAATCCATTACCGGCGCTTCACCGGGACTGATACTGACCGGCGGCATCACCGCGCTGGTTTATGCCTATCTGGTGCGATTTTTCGCCTTGTCGCTGCAGACCATCGAAGCCGGGCTCACCAAGATCACTCCCAGCATGGAGTGCGCGGCACGTTCCCTCGGCTTGGGTCCGGCCGAGACGCTGGCCCGGGTGCACGCGCCGCTCTTATGGCGCAGTGCGCTGATCGCAGGACTGCTGGTGTTTGTCGACGTGATGAAGGAGCTGCCGGCGACCTTCGTGATGCGGCCGTTCAACTTCGACACACTCGCAGTCCAGGCCTTCAACCTGGCGTCCGACGAACGGCTGACAGAGGCCTCCACTGCGGCGCTCACCATCGTCGCCGTGGGGCTGCTGCCACTCATCTTGCTGTCGCGAATGATGCTGCAGCCGCGCAACGGCTCGACATAAGAAAGGACGAAACGCAAAGGCGCAAAGCCGCCAAGGATTCGCAAAGTAACCAACGGACGAAAAAGCAGTCTTTGCGTTAGCTTTGCGCCTTGGCGTATCCGCGGTGAACGATTTTACTTGTAACCGACGCGGTCGAATATTTTCTGCGCCAGGGGCTGGTTCTTTCCGAGCACGCCGATGTTGAGATTGTCCGCCTTGAAGGTGCCGAGCGAGGCAAGCTGCGGGTGGTTGAGTGGCGCGCCTTTCACGACCGGCCATTCGTTGTTGCCGTTGGCGAAATAGGCCTGCGCTTCGTCGCTTGCGAGGTATTCCAGGAACTTGATCGCGGCCTCGCGATGAGGGGCGGCTTTGAGCACGCCGGCGCCGGAAATGTTCATGTGCGTGCCGAAGCTCTTCTGATTGGGCCAGATCAGGCCAACTTTCTCAATGACTTGCTTGTCCTTGGGCTTGTCCGATTTCATGATCCGCACGTAGTAGTAGGTGTTGCTGATGGCGACGCCGCATTCGCCGGCGGCCACGGCGCGGATCTGGTCGGTGTCGCCGCTTTTCGGCGCGCGGGCGAAGTTGGCGACGACGCCGCGCGCCCATTCCTCGGCCTTTTTCTCGCCCCAGTGCTCGATCAGCGCGCTCATCAACGACAGGTTGTAGACGTGGCTGCCGGAGCGCGTGCAGACCTTGCCCTTCAGTTTCGGGTTGGCGAGTTCCTCATAGTTCTGCGCGTCGGCGGGGTTGACCGTGTCCTTGTTGTACACGATAACGCGGGCGCGCGCGGAGAAGCCGAACCATTGTTTGTTGGGCACGCGCATGTTGTCGGGCAGACGGCTTTCCAGCGCTTTGGAAGTGATGGGTTGAAACAGCCCCATCTGCTCGGCGCGCCACAGGCGGCCAGCGTCCACGGTAACCAGCACGTCGGCAGGACTTTTCGTACCCTCGTTCCTGAGGCGCTCGATCAGCGGATCTTCGCTGGCCTCGATGCGGTTGATCTTGATCCCGGTGAGCTTGGTGAAATTGCCGTAGAGCGCTTCATCGGTCTGGTAATGACGCGAAGAGTAGAGGTTAAGAACGTTTTCCTGCGCCCTAGGCGGTTGGGTACCTGCCGCGAAAAGCACGGCCGAAACCATTGCGAAAAACAATCCTAATGTCCTGAACATGTTGGCTTCCTTTCAGTTTTGAAGACACGGGTTATGGATGTAAAACAACTCAAAAAAATGCATTCGCATTAGAAAAGCAAATAGGAATGGTTTTTATCTATCGACATTTCAAATAATAATGCTTATCATTTAACTATACAAGTAGGGTTATTTTTGCAGCCATCGCGAGTCAGTTGAAATGTCGTAGACGCGTCAGGGACGATAAATGCGGGGTGCCGGAATAACCACTAGAGTGACGCGCGGCACGGGCAGTCACGCTGTTTTTGAAGTCAGACGCATTGCTGCGAGCAGTCGCCACTTCGGAATGACAATCGAGCGTATATATCTGCATCTGCGCTGCCGTTACTGACAGGCAAATCCGGGGAATGCGTGAGCGCGGGCGCGTGCTCGCTGCGCGAGCTGCGACTGCACCTCGGTGTGGCTTCCGAGTGCGGAAAGTGTGCCCAATGCGCGCAGCAGTTGATCAGCGCGGTGATCGAACTTGCGGGCTCGTCGGCGCCCCGCTAACAGTAAAGCATCGGTGGTGGCGATTCTGGAAGAAGAAGAATTCAGAGGTTGCGGGCCGCAGCCGGTTTCTGCCCCGGCCTGATCCCTACCGGTTACCCCACTGGCGGCAGCGGGCTACCCTTAATCTGATAAAGCTCGACGAGCATGAGTACAAGGAGTCGGTCGATGA